>NZ_JAGSGD010000001.1:1200000-1500000 GCF_016772415.1 Phenylobacterium glaciei | reverse complement strand
GCCGTACATGCGGCTGTGGTCCCCGTGCCAGCCGTCTACAATACAGGTGACGTCGATATTGGCGATGTCGCCCTCGCGCAGGGCCCGCTCACTGGGAATGCCGTGGCAGACCACGTGATTGACCGAGATGCAGACCGTCTTGGTGTAGCCGCGATAGCCCAGGCAGGCTGGCAGGGCCTTGTGATCCAGGATGAATTCCCGCGCCAGCCGGTCCAGCTCATCGGTGACCACGCCGGGCACGACGTAGGGCGTCAGCAAATCCAGACACTCGGCGGCCAGCTTGCCGGCGACGCGCATGCCCTCGAACCCCTCCGGGCCATGGACGCGGATCTCGCCGGTGCGGGTTTCAGCCTCGAGGACGTCGTTGAGGGTCATGGTCTCTGCTCCGCGACAACCGGGGCGTCGCGCCAAGGAATGCGATGGGTGATGCGGATGGCGTCTGCACCGATGTGGCAAGCATAGCACAAAACCTCAACCCCTGCCTGCGCCGCGTCGATCAGGCCCGCGGCGTATTTGGGGTCGAGCTCGGCGCAGGCGGCGAAGACGTCGCAGTCGGTGCGTTGGATCACGAACAGCATCACCGCCCGGTGGCCTTGGGCCGCCATGGCCTTCAGTTCGCCAAGGTGCTTCAGCGACCGCGCCGCCACGCAGTCAGGGAATTCGGCCAGGGTCCCGCCGCGCTTCAGGTGACTGTTCTTCACTTCCAGCCAGCAGGGCGGGCGATTCGGGCTCTCCAAGAGGAAGTCGATGCGGCTTGCCACGCCGTAGTTCACCTCGCGGCGGACCCCGGCATAGCCCGAGAGCTCGGGGATCCGGTCGGCCTCCAGCGCCTCGGCCACCAGCCTGTTGGGGTGCATGGTGTTGATCCCCACAAGCCCGCCATCGACCTCGACGATCTCCAGGGTGTGGGCGAGCTTGCGCTTGGGATTGTCGGACTTCGATATCCACACCGGGAAGCCCGGCGTGTTCAGCCCCAGCATGGCACCGGGATTGGGACAGTGGGTGGTCAGTTCCGTGCCGTCGTCCAGCACCACGTCGGCGAAGAAGCGCTTATAGCGACTGACCAGCCGGCCACGAACGAGCGGTTGCGGGAAGTCCATGGGCGGGGTTAGTCCGATACGCTAAGCGGAAGCCTGATCTAGGTGAGGAGAGCGGCGATGGGTAGTCCGGCGGCAGACGGGGCGGTGACGGCCGCGGTGCTGATCATCGGCGACGAGATTCTTTCGGGCCGCACCCAGGACACCAACCTGCGCGATATCGCCCTCTATCTGGGGGTCCACGGGGTGGACCTGATGGAGGCGCGCACGGTCTCAGACGTCCACGAGGAGATCATCGCCGCCCTTGATGCGCTCCGTACCCGCTACGACTACGTCATCACCACCGGCGGCATCGGGCCCACCCACGACGACATCACCGCCGACGCGGTGGCCGCCGCCTTCGGCGTCGAACTCTACGAGCACCCCGACATCATCGCCATGATGACCGCCCGCTGGGGCTCCGAGCCCAACGCCGCGCGGCGGCGGATGGCCCGGGTGCCGGTGGGTGGCGACCTGGTGAAGAACCCGGTCCAGGGCCCGCCCGGATTCACCATTGGCAATGTCTTCGTCCTGGCCGGGGTGCCGCAGATCATGCGTGGCATGCTGGAGGACGTCGGCCACCGCCTGAAGGGCGGCGCGGTGGTGATCAGCCGCACAGTCCGTGTCGAAGGCTCCGGCGAAGGCGTCATCGCCGCGCCGCTGGAGACGGTGGCCAAGGCGCACCCGGCGATGAGCCTGGGGAGCTATCCGTTCTACGGGGAGGGCGGTTACGGCTCAAACCTGGTGCTGCGGGGGCGGGATACTGCTGAGCTCGAAGCGACGGTCAAAGAGCTGATCGCGGCGCTTGACGCGGCCGGTGTGACGACCGTGCGGGAAGTCGTGGCCGCCTGAGGCCGCGGGTGATGGCCGGCTAAAACACGGGTTTTCGGGTTGCGCCATGCCACAACCTGCAGCGCGGCGGGTGGTCGCGGGACTTGGTAGGGACACCGGGGGTCGAACCCGGACGGGCGATGCCCAACAGATTTTAAGTCTGGCGCGTCTACCAGTTCCGCCATGTCCCCGCGCGGTGCGCGGCGCGACGGTAGGGCATTGGTCCGGATGAGGCCATACCGCGCCGGGCGACTTCCTCGCCGGGTTTGTTTTCCGCTGGGCGGGGATCGCGATTTGAAGTGTTTGGAGCCCCATGCGCGACAGGCGCCCGGCCGATCCGATCGGTGACTCCCGTCCGGCCCCTAGGCCGACGTCGTAATCCGCAGGGGTTCGCGGCGGCGCGCGATGGCCGCGCGGATATCCTTGAACGCCAGGGGCAGCAGGGCCCAGGGCTCCAGGCAGTAGCGGGTGAACATCCGCCGCGGCTCCTGGGCCAGACGGAAGGCCCAGACCAGACCCGCGTCGCTCATCCAGGGCGGCGGCGCCACCTGAACGTCGGCCTCGTAGTCGAAGGCCGCGCCTACCGGCATGATCACGCAGTTCGGCAGGGCCTCAAGATTGGCTTCGATCCAAAGTTCCTGGCGCGGCATGCCCATGCCGACGAACAGGATGTCGGGCTTGAAGGCGGCGATCTGCGCCAGGGCCTCGGCGTTGCCGGCCGAGCCGGGGGTGGCGTCGAAATAGCCGTCACGGCCGCCGATGACCGCGCCGGGATACTTGGCCATCAGGCGCTCCGACGCGGTCTCCACCACGCCCGGCGCCCCGCCGATGTAAAAGACGCGATACTGCTTGGCGCCGACCATCGTCCAGAACAGGGGCCGGAAGTCGACATAGCTGCAGCGATGGAAGGTGCGGCTGGGCATCCCCAGCAGCCGGGCGAAGAAGATCACCGGGGTGGAGTCCATCTCCACCAGATCGGCCTTGGCGAAGAAGCTGGCCAGCTCCGGGCGCGTCTTCAGCAGATAGAGGCTATGGCTGTTGTGGTTGGCGATAATCGCCTTCTTGCCCGCGCCGATGAAGCGGCCGATGTGGTGCATCACCTCCTCAGGCCGCACCAGGTCGATGTCGCCCCCCAGGATGTGGATACGTTCGGTGGTCCGGCGGGCGGTGCGGAATTCGAGAGGCTGGGAGCCGTCCATCGGGTTTGGGCTTCCGTCGTTAGCGTTCAGAGGCGAAAGACTAGCGCCCCGCGCTTAACAAAGGGCTGAAGTGGTGGTGCGTATCGAACGGGTGCTGGCGGCGGCGGGCCTGGCGACAGGCGATGCGCCCGAGGTCACCGATCATGGCCGGTCGGGTGACCTGGTGGCCCGCTGCGGCGACGCCTTCGTCAAGATCGCCCGCAGATCGGAGACCTGGAACGCCCGGGCCTTGGAGCGCGAAAGCGCGGTCCTGCGGTGGCTTGCCGGCAAGGCGCCGGTCCCGCAAGTGCTGTGGTCGGGCGCTGTGGCCGATGACCTCGCCCTGGTCATGCGGGCCGCGCCGGGGACCGCCGTGTCCCATGTCCCGGAGGCTGACGCCGAGGCGGCCCTGACCGCCACAGTCCGCACCCTGGCCGCCCTGCACGCCCTCTCCATCGCCGGCTGCCCCTTCGATCAGCGGCTCTCCCTCAAGCTGGCGGAGGCGGAGGCCCGGGTCGCGGGCGGCGCGGTGGACGAGAGCGACTTCGACGCCGAGCGCCTGGGTCTGACGGCGGCGGAGGCCTGGGCTCGGCTCACCGCCGCGATTCCCGCCACCGAGGACCTTGTCCTGGCGCACGGTGACGCCAGCCTGCCCAACTTCATCTGGGGCGCCAATGTGACCCTCATCGACCTCGGCCGCTTCGGGATCGCCGACCGCTATCAGGACCTGTCGCTGTTCCTCCGCTCGGCCCAGCGCAACCATCCCCAGGTCGACGCCGTACATCTGCTGGCGACCCACTACCCCCTCACCGATCTGGATGCGGTCCGCCTCGCCTTCTACCAGTTCCTCGACGAGTTCTTCTGATGCCCGCACCCACCATCGTCTGGTTCCGCCGCGACCTGCGCCTGGCCGACAACCCGGCGCTGGAGGCGGCGGTCCGCGCCGGCGGGCCGGTGATCGCGCTCTATGTGCTGGACGAGACTCCGGACCTTCGCGCGCCCGGCGCAGCCTCGCTTTGGTGGCTCGACAAGTCCCTGGCCTCCCTGGCCGCCAGCCTGGAAGCGATCGGCTCGCGCCTCATCCTGCGGCGGGGCGTGGCCGCCGACCTCGTCGGCGAGGTCGCCACCGAGACCGGCGCGTCCGGTGTCGTCTGGAACGCCATCTTCGATCCCGGCTATCCCGAGCGTGACGCGGCGCTTGCCGAAATCCTGAAGGCCGAAGGCGTCGAGCCCCGCCGTTTCAATGGCGGCCACCTGTTGAACCTGGACGCCGTGAAGACCAAGGCCGGCGGCGACTTCAGCGTGTTCACGCCGTTCTGGCGCGCGGCGCGGCAGATGGTCAGCGACGCCGCGATCGCCTCGCCGACCGCCCTGCCAGCGCCAGAGCTCTGGCCCGCTTCCGACACCCTGGCCGATTGGCGCCTGCATCCGACCGCTCCGGACTGGTCGGCAGGCTTCGGCGACTGGCGGCCCGGCGAGACCGGCGGCCACGAGGCGCTTGAGACCTTCACCGACCAGGCCTTGAAGACCTATTCCACCGACCGTGACCGCCCCGCGGTAGAGGGCACGTCACGCCTGTCCCCGCACCTACACTTCGGCGAGATCAGCCCGAAGGCCGGCTGGCGGGCCGCAGAGGCCGCCGCCCACCACGGCCAGACCAGCGACGGCGAGGCGGAGAAGTTCCTGGCCGAACTGGGCTGGCGCGAGTTCAACACCGCCATCGCGCGGCGCGGCGACCTGGCCACCACCAACTTCGATGCGAAATTCGACGCCTTCCCCTGGCGCGACGACCCGGCCGGCCTGGAGGCCTGGACGCGCGGCGCCACCGGCTACCCCATCGTCGACGCCGGCATGCGCCAGCTCTGGACCACCGGCTGGATGCACAATCGCGTCCGCATGATCACCGCCTCCTTCCTCACCAAGCACCTGCTGATCGACTGGCGGGCCGGCGAGCAGTGGTTCTGGGACACCCTGGTGGACGCCGACCACGCCTCCAACGCCGGCAACTGGCAGTGGGTGGCGGGTTCAGGCGCGGACGCCTCGCCCTATTTCCGCATCTTCAACCCCCAGCTCCAAAGCGAGAAGTTCGATCCTCCCGGGGACTACATCCGCCGCTGGGTCCCCGAACTGGCCCGCCTGCCCGCCAAGGTGATCCACGCGCCGTGGATGGCGTCGCCCCCGGTGCTGGCGGGGTCGGGGGTGAAGTTGGGGACGACCTATCCCCGGCCCATCGTCGACCACGCCTTCGCCCGGCAGCGGGCGCTGGACGCCTATGGCGAGATGCGCGGCAGGTCGCCTGTGGACGCCAACGACTAGGTCGGTGACGCCGTCGTCGGCGCGACCGGCGCAGGCTCCTTCATCGAGGTTCTGGCGCCCGACCAAGCTCGTGGTTATCGTGGGCTGATATCTGTTGGGGGACAGACATTGGTTGGGAATGGACGTTCGGGCCCGTGTGGGCGTGGGGGAGTTTTCGTCCTAGGCCTGGTGGCGCTCAGCCTCGCGGCCACCTCCGCAGAGTCCGCCGCCAAACGTCGCCGCCCGCCGGCCAAGGCCGTCCCCGCGCCCGCGGCCCCGGTGGATTCCTACGCCGCCGAGCGCGCGGAGATCGCCGCCTGGCGCGACCGGCTGCTGTCGTCGGGTTTCGCGCCCGAGCGCACCCTGGTGATCCTTGCCGACGGCACGATGCCAAGGTTCGGCCAGAAGGCCTGTGACAAGGACGCGGCCCCCGCCACGGTCGCCCTGGAAATCCGGCCGAAGGGCGGCAAGGGGCGCCCAGGGGAGGACCACCGGATGATCGGCTATCGCGGCGAGAGCGGCGCCTGGTGCATGGCCGCCGGCGTCGGGGTGATCACGTTCGCCGACGGTTCGCGCTGGCTGGGTCAGGTGTCGACGGCGGGCGCCGCCGGCGGGGGACGCAACTTCCTGCCCCGACCTGACGGGCTGGGCGAGATGATCGCTCAGGATGGGATCCGCACACCTCAGAAGGTCGCCGCCCGAGCCGATATCCTGTGGGGCTTCGATGTGCGCGAGGCGCTTCCGCCGGCGCCCGGAGCGGTCCAAGCGCTTGCCGCCGGCGCGCCGCGGCCGCCGCCACCAGGACCTGTCGCCAAGGCGCCGGAACAGGCCTCCGAGAAAGCTTCGGTCAAACCTGCCACACGGCTGGCGGAAAGCGCACCGACGGCGGCTCCGGCAGGCCCGCCATCGGCGACCCGGGCGTCTGTCGGTTTGCTCAGCGGCTTCGCGGCTGCGAAGCCCGGGTCGGCTCCAGCGGCCACGCAAGGGCGCCCTGCGGTCGCGAGCATCTTCGGCTTGGTGGCGGGCGGCGCATCCCCGCGTCCCGCAAGTGCGCCGCCCGTGACTCCCGTCAGGCTGACCACGCCACCGCCTGCCATCAGGGTCTCACCGACCATGGCGGCCGCTAAGACCGCGATGGCCAAGCCGCGCCAGGCATTCGATGTGATCGAAGGCACAAGCGGACTCTACATGTCGCCCTTCACCTCAGACGGGGTGACGGCCGCGTGGATCACCAAGTCCATGCAGGTCAAGGCGGCTGGCCAGATCGGCTCCATGGCCGGCAACTACCTGGGTCAGAAGGCGATGGAACAGGTGCCCTTCGTCGGCGGGTTCCTGGGCAAGAAGGCCGGCCAGGCGGTGGGGCGACAGGTGGCGCTCAGCGCCATCGGCGGCGATGCCTTCCTGCGTTCATCCACCGACCTGTCGTTCAACAGCGCCGAGGCGCTGGTCGGCTGGACCCTGGCCAACTACGGCTCGCGGGACGACATTGCCCAGGTCATGCAGGCGGTGATCGCCATCTATCCCGATGTGCAGACGCCCTATCTGGTCGCCGCCCAGCAGATGAGGAAAAAGCCCTGAGGTCAGGCCGCGTCGGGCAGGTCGTAGCTGACCACCTTGAAGCCGCTGAGGATCGCGGGTCCGAAGGTGTTGGCGATGGCGACGTCGGTGGCGTCGCGGCCGCGGGCGATCAGCACGCGGCCGATGCGCGGCTTGTTGTTGCGGGCGTCGAAGGCGTGCCACTTGCCGCCCAGATAGACCTCGAACCAGGCGCTGAAATCCATCTCGCCGACGATGGGCACACCGATGTCGCCGAGGTAGCCCGTGCAATACCGCGCCGGGATGTTCATGCAGCGGCAGAAGGCGACGGCCAGATGGGCGTAGTCGCGGCAGACGCCGCGGCCTTCGCAATAGGCCTCGAAGGCGGTCATGGTCGGCCGGGCGTGCTCGTAGCCGAACTTGATGTGGTTGTGCACCCAGTCGACGATGGCCTGGACGCGGGGCCAGCCTGGCTCGGTCCCCTGGAACATTGACCAGGCGATGTTGCTCAGCCGGTCGGTCTCGCAGTAGCGGCTGCCCAGCAGGAAGACGAGCACCTCATCGGGCAGCTCCTCCACCGGCGCCTGGAGGGCAAAGGGCGAGATCACGTCGGGCTTGCCGTCGTCGGCGATGATGAAGTCGGCCGACAGGATCAGGCGTCCAGCCGGCGCCAGGATGCGGCTGCAGATGTTGCCCCAGGTGTCCAGGTACTGGCGGACGTCCAGCATGGGGTCGGTGCGCAGCCAGTCGGGGGTTTCGAGGTCGTGGCGCCGCGTCGGATGGACGCTCAGCATCAGCAGCATCGGAACCGGCGCCGGGCAGTCGTAGATGATCTCGAAGCCCGTTTGAATGCGCATCAGGGTCCTGGTTTACAGCTATCCGCCAGCGCCAATGGCTCGCGCTTGGATAGGTTGCACATCGAGCTCGCCTTCATCGCGGACATCAACCTCGACCTGCATGTCGAGATAGTCTGCGGGCAGGCCTGACCAGCTTCCGTACAGCGGCACCGCCTGGCGCGGGTCGCGGGCGATGGCCACGCGCACCAGGTCGGCATTGCCGACGATGCCGTTGGTGGGATCGAACTCCACCCAGCCGCAGGCCGGCAGATAGACCCGCACCCAGGCGTGGGTGTGGCCGGCGCTGGCCCGGCCGAGCCCCGCGCCCACCATGGGACTGTAGATGTAGCCGGAGACGAAACGGGCGGCGAGGCCGAGGCTCCGGGCGGCCTCCATCATCAGGACGGCGTAGTCGCGGCAGGTCCCACTGCGCAGGGCCAGGGTCTCCAGGGGATCCTGGATGCCGCGGGCCAGGCGGGAGTTGTACTTGAACTCGGCATAGATGGCCTGAGTCATGTCGCTAAGGAGGGTCTGCAGGCTGGTCTTGCCCACCGGCTTCACGAACCGCCGCGCCCAGACGTCGATCAGGCCCTGCGGGTCGGGGTAGGAACGTTGCATCGAGAGCTGGAGATCGGGCAGATCCTCGGGGCTGTAGTCGAAGGGCATGGCGCCGGTATAGACCTCGACCTCCCCCTCGACGTCGGCGAAGGCCGGCAGGGGTGTGTGCTCCAACCGCACATGACTGTCGAACACCAGGTGATCGGTGCGGCCGGTGAAGGTCGCCACGCCCACGCAGTTGCCGAACACATCGTGCACCGAACGCAGGCGCGCGGGTGTGGGACTGATCGTGAGGTCACAGGCCAGGATGCGCTGGTCGTAGCTCTCGCGCGGCCGCAGCATCATGCGATGTTCGCCAAGCGCCACCGGATTGCGGTAGCGATAGCGGGTGAGGTGGCGGATCGAGAGGATCGGCATTGGGCGAGCGTGAGGCCAATTTGTCGCCAAGGTCTAAACGAATCTTGCGCCGCGACGATCCGTCCCCGGTGCATGTCACGAATGCGGGCGGCGCCTGCCCCCTGCTGCTCATCGGCGACCATGCCGGGCGGCTGATCCCCCCAAGTCTCGATGACCTGGGCCTGACCGCCGCCGACATGGACACCCACATCGCCTGGGACATCGGGGTCGCGGGCCTTGGCGAGCAGCTGGCGGCCAGGCTGGACGCCTGCTTCATCCGCCAGACCTATTCGCGCCTGGTGGTCGACTGCAATCGCAGGCCTGGCGCGCCGGAGGCCATGCCGGAGGTCAGCGACGGCGTGTCCATCCCCGGCAATCTTGCCCTTCACCCCCAGGCCATGGCGGCGCGGCGGGCGGAGATCTACCAGCCCTATCAGGACGCCATCGCCGCCGAGCTGGACCGCAGGATGGGCGGGCCGACCATCCTGGTCTCGCTCCACAGCTTCACGCCGGTGATGGGCGGCTTCGTACGACCCTGGCGGATGGGCGTCCTGCACCGCCACGACTCGACCTTTTCCAGCCGGGTCCTGGCCCTGCTCCAACGGGAGCTGGATGAGGCGGCGGGCGACAATGAGCCCTACAGGATGGACGAGACCGACAACACCGTACCCCTGCACGCCGACCCGCGCGGCCTGGACTATCTGGAGCTGGAGGTCCGCCAGGATCTGATCGCCGAGGCTCCCGGCCAGGACGAGGTGGCCGACATCCTGGCGCGCATCCTGACGGAAGCGGTCTACGCCTAGGCCTGGTTGATGGTGTTGCGCTTGACCTGGGCCTGCCCGTCGGCGGCCAGGTCGGTGCGGGTCTGCGTCAGCAGAAGCGGCCCCTGAAGGGTCGCATTGACCTCATCCATACCGGCGTGGTCCGGCCCCTGGGCCAGCAGATAGCGCAGGGAGATCCGCTCGTGGTCGGCGGCGTCCGGCTGGGTGCCGTGCAGGGTGCAGGCGTGCCACATGGCGGTGAAGCCGGCCCCGCCCGTCAGGATCAGCTGGTCGGTCTCCACCACCCCGCCCTGGCCGTCGCGATAGGTCCAGGAGGCGTCGGAGGTGGCGGTCAGATCGTGCGGGAACACCGTGCCGCCGAGGCGATGGCTGCCCTTTAGCAGGAACAGCGGCGCGTCCTGGCGGCTCACCGGATGCAGATAGACATAGAGGGTCAGGAAGTCAGCCGGACGCTCCTTGTAGTCGATCAGGTCCTGGTGGAAATCGATGCCGTAGAAATAGGTCACGTCCCGGTATTCCGGCCGCACATAGGCGCCCAGGTTGTTCACCGGATTGCCCAGGATACGCGCGCGAATCCAGGCCGGGACCGAGGTCTGGGAGACCCCGCAGACCACCTTCTTGTTGAGGATCGTATAGCCGGGACCCAGCAGGGCGGTGACGCCGTCGACGATATTGGCGTCCTGCTCGACGAAGGCCAGCTGGTCCTCGAACCGCTCCAGCAGGTTGCGGCCGGGCCGCGGGTTCACGCCGACATATTGCGGATCGGCGTCGAACTCGGCCTCCGACAGGAACAGCCGGTGATCGAAGTGGCGGTCGGCGCGGATCTGCGCCAGCAGGGCGGCGGCCGCCGCCGGGTCCACAGGCTTCTCGAACAGATGCGCGCCGCTCTCGATGAAGTCCTCGACGGCGGCGTGGTGCTGGCGCGGCGCGATCTTCTGGGCGTTCATCAGGCGATCCCCGGGGTGGTCCTCAAGGCCAAGACGACACGATCCACGTCTTCGCGGGCCAGGTCGATGGCGAAGGGCAATCCGATCACCGAGCGGGATAGCCGTTCGGTCACCGGCAGGTCGGTCCTGGGATAGCCCGCGAAGGCGGCGCTCAGGTGGCAGCCGTCGCCCCACCAGCGGCGGGTCTCCACGCCGTGACCCAGGAGCGCCTCGGTGGCGGGGTCGGCGCAACCTTCGGGCAGGCGCACGACGCAGACGCTGGTCACCCAGTCCGAGCCCCAACCCGATTGCAGGCTCGCCGACGGGGTCATGGCCAAGCCGATGCGGGTGTGTTGGGCGGCCAGGAAGAAGCGCAGGCGGTCGGCGGGCCACCGGTCGAGGGCGGCCAGACCGACGGCGGCGGTGTATTCGCTGAGCTTGGCGTTGGTGCCGGGGATCTGGGCCTCGCGGGTGCCGTTGAAGCCATAGGTGGTCATGCGCCGGACACGGAAGGCCAGGGCGGCGTCGTCGGTGACCAGGAACCCGCCCTCCCCGAGGCCCAGGACCTTGGTGGCGTGCAGGCTGACCACGGTGGGCAGGCGGGCGTCGCGGGCGGCGTCGAAGGCCGCGGCGGCGTCCAGCAGCACCGCCAGGCCGGTCTCGTCTCGGAAGGCGAGCCAGGCCTCGATGTCGGGCATGGCGCCATGAGCGGCCACCGGCAGGACCGCGCTGACCTTGCCCGGCGCGCGGGCCAGCATCTCGCGGACCAGGGCCGGGTCCAGCATCTGGCTGGCGTGGTCGACGTCGAGGAACCAGGGGGTCAGGCCCGCCTGGGCGATGGCGTGGGCGGTGGCGACGAAGGTCCAGGAGGGCGTGGCCACCAGGCTGCCGGCCGGCAGGTCCATGGCCTGCAGCGTCAGGGTCAGGGCCTGGGTGGCGTTGACCACCGTGGAGGCGACGGCCCCGTCGGTGAAGCGGCTGGCCAGGCGCAGCTCCAGCTCGGTCAGCAGGGGCCCGAAGTTGGAGTACCAGCGGGCGTCATCGATGCGGCGCAGATAGGGCAGGATGTCGTCGGCGGACGGCAGGCGCGGGCGGGCGACCGGCAGATTGCCGGGGGCCGTTGTCGGAAGCTTGGCGTTCGCGGCGGTGCGCAAGGACCCTCATCCTGATGAGCCCGCACGTCACCATGGTCGTGGTTAATGAACGCTTAGGCCAGGTAGGTCGCAAGGTCGCACCGGGCCACATCGTCCAGCACCGCCTGGCGGACCTCGGCGGGCAGAACGGGGGCGGCGCGCTTAGACAGGTCGCGGAACACCCCATAGGTGTCGCCGTCGTCGCGGCTGGTGGAGCGCGCCAGGAAGGTCCGGGTCTGGTCGCCCATGGCCAGGCCCAGGAACCCGAACAGGTCGGTGATCACCCCCGCCGGATCGGCGGTCAGGTCGCCATAGCGCAGGATGCGGAAGCGATCGGGATAGCTGGCCGCCATGTCCTGGAAGATCAGGGCCGCGCGCTTCCAGCTCTCGTAGCCGAAGAACTCCTCGATCCGCCCGCCGTTCTTCAAGCCCGCCTCGCGCCACTCCGCGCCGAAGTCCCAGGCGGGATCGAACTCGCGGGGCGCGGCCCGCCAGGAGCTCAGCGCCTCCAGCGGATCGCGGATGATGCCGACGCCCTTGAAGCGCGGGATCTGCATCAGGGTCGGCAGCAGGTGGTGGTAGCGCGCCTCCTTATAGACGACCTGGGTGGGCTCGAGCTTGGCGAAGGCCAGATCGCCATCCGTCATCCGCGCCCGCTGGAGGATGAAGTCGTCGTCGGTGGCCGCGATGTCCTTGAGGATCTGGTCCAGCTCCGCCGCCGAGGTGGCGGCGTCCACGCGCGGCCGGAAGGCGTGGGCGAAGAAGGGCTGGAAGCGGAAGGCTGTCTCCGGCGCGCTGTTGAAGATCTGCCCGATCCAGGTGGTGCCCGAGCGCGGCGCCCCGTGCAGGCCGATGACCGGCAGGTCGCTCATGCGGCCACCAGGTTGTAGGCGGCAACCTGCTCGGCGAGCTGGTCGGGTCCGCAGAACATCAGCACGTCGGCGATGGAGAGGTTGGCCACGAAGGGCTCGGCGAACTGGCGATAGGGCGGCGCCTGCGAGCGGATGAAACTCAGCCTCAGCCCCTGCGCGGCGAAGGCCTCGCCCGCGTACAGGTCCACCCCGCCGGCCGCGTTGACATAGTGGTCGGCGCCCAGCCTGCGGCAGATGTCGATCACCGCCGCCTGGCCGGTCAGGCTGGTGTCGCGGCCGATCTCCGAGGCGCGCACGATCTTCGTCCCGATCCCGAGAGCCTGGCGCACCGCACCAATCGCCGCGGCGTTGAAGCCCGCCACATTGGGGTCGCGCGTCGCCAGGATCGCCTCCAGCAACGGCCTCACCGCCGCGGCCCGCGGCGCCTTGCGATAGGCGGCGTCCAGCTGGCCCGACAGCTTCTTCAGGTTCGCCTCGGTCAGCTGATAGCGGGTGTCGCGGATCTGGGTCCTGACCTCGCCGGAGTGTTCCACCGGCAGGGTCAGCCAGTGTGGCGCGCCGTTCAGCAGGATGCGGTTGCGGTTGATCCAGCCGCCGCGCATGTACTGGACGTCGTCATAGATCACGAAGACGTCGGCCGCCGCGATCAGCTGGAAATAGCCGATATAGGGCAGCAGGTAGGGCTGCATGATCGCGGCGATCATGGGCGGCGCTCAGGTCTGCGTCGCGTCGCGGCTCTCAACCTTTTGCCTCGCCCGAGTCGGTGGATGGTCTTAGGTGACTTAACCGCGATTTGCCTGCCGATGCATTCCCGCCGAGGACCCGATGGACATTCCTGGCGACGAGCCTGACCTGGACGCCGAGATCGCGCAGGCCCGGGCCGATGTCGCGGCGGGGCGGATCGTGGAGGCTGTCGACCGCCTCCAGACCCTCATCGAGGTCCCGATCTACGACCACCGGCTGCACTACGCCATGGCCGCCGCCCTGGGCGCGGTGGGCGACGTCGAGGGCCAGCGGTCCTGGCTGCTGGACGCCCAGACCTTCCATGCGCTGCAGGCGATCAGTGAGCAGGACGGGGTCGACATGGCCCGCTTCGTCTCCGAGCCCGACTACGCCCTGCAGATCGGCGATCAGGCCTATGCCGACGGCAAGATGGGCCTCGCGGCGGCCGCCTTCGGCCAGCTGGCGCCGCAGCCGGGCGCGACGTTCTATGTGATCATGCGATGGGGGCTGTCCCTGCTGCACCAGGGCCGCGTCCAGGAGGCCATCACCGCCTTCACCCTGGCGGCCGACACCTACAAGAGCTCGATTGCCCACGAGTTCCTGCTCTATGCCTGCTTCTTCGCGGAGAACGGGGTCCGCCTCCACGCGGCCGAGGCCCGGCGGTGGGCGCAGCTCTACGCGCCGCCCCCCGCAAACCTGCCCTTCGCCAATTCCGACCTCGCCGGCCGCAAGCTGCGGATCGGATATGTCGCCCCCACCCTGCTGCGCAGCCAGCTCAATCCGTTCATCGTCCCGGTGCTGGAGAACCACGACCTCGATCAGCTGGACGTCTTCATCTACTGCGCCGACCCGAAGACCGAGATCGGCATTCGCGCCACCGCCGTGCGCGGCATCGAGACGCTCAGCGACATCGACGCCGCCAGCCTGATCGCCAGCGACGGCATCGACATCCTGATCGACCTCTGGGGCCATACCGCCGACGGCCGGCTGGGGGTCTTCGCCCTGAAGCCAGCACCGGTCCAGGCCGCCTGGATCAACTACGTCCAGACCACGGGTCTCGCGGCCATCGACTATGTGCTGCACGCCGACGGCACCCAGGCGGCCGACGACGATGCGCTGTTCGTCGAGCAGATCTGGCGCCTCGGCCCCATCGCCGTCCCCTTCAGGCCGGGCGCGCGTCTCGACCCCACCCCGACCCCGGCGCTCGCCAACGGCTTTGTCACCTTCGCCAGCTTCAACCATCCGGCCCGCCTGAACGACGCCACCGTCGCCGCCTGGGCGAGGATCCTCAAGGGCCGCGCGGGCTCCAGGCTGCTGCTCAAGTACCGCTACTTCCTCGATCCGGTGCTGCAGCAGGCGGTGCTGGCGCGCTTCCTGGGCCACGGTGTCACCGCCGAGCGGATCGTCTTCGAGGGCCACTCCACCGGGCCCGACTATCTGAAGAGCTTCGGCCGCATCGACCTGGCGCTCGACCCGTCGCCGGCGCCCGGCGGCACCACCTCGTCAGAGGCGGTCAGCAACGGCGTGCCGCTGCTGACCCTGCGCGGCCCCGACTTCTACAGCCGCGTCGGGACCCTGCGGCTGGAGCCGCTGGGCCTGCACCAACTGGTGGCCGAGAGCTGGGACGACTATGTCGCCAAGGCCCTGGCCCTGACCGAAGACCTGGCTGCCCTCGACGCCCTGCGCGCCGAAGTCCGCCCGCGGTTCGAGGCCTCCCCGATCCGCGACGAGGCGGGGTTCACGGCCATCCTGGAGGACGCCTTCCGCCAGATGTTCGAGCGCTGGAAGACCGGCGGCTAGGCGGCGCACATGTCGGTCGTCGCGGAGGGAAGACAAGGCCCTCCGGAGGTGTCGAACCGGTCGGTCGGGGGCGGAATTCCCCGTTGGCGAAGGCGGGGCGCGCGCCGCCGACATTGGCCGACAAGTGACCGTCGAGGTCCCACCACGTGCCGGCCGAGCCTGTCGGATGCGAATGGCCCCTAGCGGTCGATGGTCTCGGCGAAGAGGGCGCGCATTTCGCGCCACGAGCGGGCGTCGGCGCCGGCGTCGTAGAGGATGCCGGGCATGCGGGAGCCGTCGGCCTCCGGGTTGGTGAAGCTGTGGGCGACGCCGCCAAAGAGGTGCATCTGCCAGTCGACCTTGGCGGCTCTCATCTCGGCCTCGAAGGCGACGCGCTGCTCGGGGGGGATCAGGGGGTCGGCCGTGCCGATCAGGGTCAGGACCTTGCCCTTGATGTTGGCGGCGTCCTGGGGCCGGGCGGTTCCGAGGCCGGAGTGGAAGCCCACCACGGCGGCCAGGGTCGCGCCCGACCGCGCCAGCTCCAGCACCGTGGTGCCGCCGAAGCAGTAGCCGATGCCTGCGACGCGGGCGGGGTCCACGCCGGCCTGCGCGGTGAGCACGGCCAGGGCCGCCGTGGCCCGCGCGCGGATGCCGGTCGGGTCGGCCAGCCAGGCGCCGATGCGGGACCGCGCCACGTCCATCCCCACCGCCTGGCCGCCACCGTGATAGTCCAGGGCGAAGGCGATGTAGCCAAGGTCCGCCAGGCGCGCCGCGATCGTATAGGTGTGGTCCGAGAGGCCCGGACCCTCGTGGGCCACCAGCACGGCGGCGCCATTGGCCTTGCCGTCAGGTCGGAACAGGCGCCCCACCAGGGCGGCGCCGTCGGCGGTGTAGTCGATGTCCTGGGTGGGCATGGGCGGCGTCTCCTGCTGGGCGGCTGGAGCCTGTCCACTAAACGGTCGCCTGACAACCGCGAGCCGCTCACGGGCTGTTGGCCCTTGCTGGCGAGGCCGTGGTCGCGCTTGCTGGCAGCCTCCCTGCGAATGGACCCTTCATGCCCCGATTACGGTGACGTGATACCAATTGTATAAACGTCTTTCGGCTGGCTGGACTTACCCAGCGGAAATGGGCATTTGATATCCTGTCACCTAAATACTGATATCCTGTCACCCAAATAATGTCACCCAAATATGCGTTGGATCGAAAGCATCAGCGGTCCAGGTCGATCGCCACCTGGACCGTGTGGAAGTCCTGCGATTGCGGCTGGACAACGCCGCCGAAAGTCCGCGCGAGGCGCAGCATTCGTTTGTTTTCGAACATGATTTCTGCCCCAACGCGCTTAAGCCCGCGGTCGCGGGCCCAGCCCAGCATCTCCTCCATCAAGCGATGGCCGAGCCCGTGGCTGGCCTGGTCTGAGCGGACCATGATGGCGAATTCCCCTTCCGGCTCATCCTGGGAGAGCACCAGGCGAACGACGCCGAGGATGCCGTTTTCTCCCTCCGCCGCCGCGGGGTCATAGGCGGCGACAGCGATGTGACGCTCTCGGTTGAACTCGGTGAGCAGCGCCGTCAGATGACCCACGGCCGGGCGGACGGGCGAAAAGAACCTCAGGCGCAGATCTTCCGGTGTGGAGCGCAGCCCCATCTCGACCAAGGACTCGGCGTCATCCATGCGAATGGGACGAAGGCGGAGTTTGCGGCCACGGCCCACGATGATCTCCTTTTCAGGCATCGCCGCAGTGTCCGTGGGCTCACGCCGCCCGGAACCCGGGCGCCCGCTCGGTGGCGACGGCCCGATCATGGCGCCGGCCGCTCGGAGCGCCAGCCGCCGCCCATGGCCTGATAGAGGCTCACGCGCGCGTTGAGCTGGTCGGCCTCGACCTGCAAGAGGGTCAGGTCGACGCTGAGCAGGGCGCGCTGTGCGTCGACCACCTCGAGATAGGGTGAGTACCCCGCCTGATAGCGGTTTTGCGCGTGCCGCAAAGCGTCCGCCGTCGCAGCGCGCTGGCGCGCGAGATGGGTTCGCTGGTCGGCCAGACGCGATACGGCCGCCAGATTGTCCTCGACCTCGCGGAAGGCGGTCAGCACGGTGCGGGCATAGGCCAGGGCGGCCTGATCGCGCCGCGCCGCCGCCGCCCCAGCCTGCGCCCTGAGGCGCCCGCCATTGAGGATCGGCGCCAGGACGCTGCCGCCGATGGACCAGACGGCCACCGGGTCCCTCAGCGCCGAGGACAGAACCGCCCCGGCGGTGGCGGTCAGCCGGATCTGCGGCAGGAATTGCGCCCGCGCCGAGGCCAGGGAGGCGTCGGTGGCGGCCAAGGTGAGCTCCGCCTGCGCGATATCTGGCCGCCGCCGCAAGAGATCCGCCGGCAAGACGTCCGGAATCGGCGGCGCCCGCAGGGCCGAAAGCGCCTGCCCGCGCGCGACCACCCGCGGCGCGACGCCCACCAGAACGCTGAGCGCGTCTTCCTGGCGCGCGATCTGCTGTTCGACCTGGGGAACGAGCTGGGCCGTCGCTTCGTATTCGGACTCGGCCTGACGCAGCTCCAGGTCCGAGGTGTAACCGACCCGGGCGCGGGCGCGGGCGATGCGCAGCGCCTCGGCCCGGCTGCTCAGGGTCGCGCGCGCCACGGTCAGTCGCGCGTCGAGGGCGCGAAGGGTGATGTAGCCGCTCGCCGTGGCCGCCTCGACGCTCAGGGCCGCGGCGTCAGCCCCGGCCTCCGTCGCCTCGGCGCTTCGGCGCGCCGCTGTGGCCTGGGCCGCCACGCGGCCGAACAGGTCGAGCTCGTAGGCCGCCTGGAAGACCGGCTGCGCGGCCGTGGATTCCATCGTCCGGCCGAAAGCGTCGAGGCTGCGCGCGCGGCTCGCGCCCACACCCAGGTCGAGGCTGGGGAAGAGCTGCGAGCGGGCGATCTGTTCTTGCGCGCGGGCCTCGCGCACACGGGCGGCGGCGATGGCGAGGTCAAGGTTGTGCTCCCGCGCCTGCCGCACCAACGCCGTCAGGACCGGATCGCCGAACCCGTCCCACCAGGCTCCGTCGACGGGGGCGGCTGGCGCCAGGGTCGTACGCCAAGCCGGCGGCGGCGCGATCGTGGCCTGGGGTGGCGCCGCCGGGTTCAGGCCAGCGCAGCCGCTCAGCAGGCCAGCAGCCGCAAGGGCGACAAGCCGCCTCACCGGCCGGTGTCCACGCGGGCCTGGACCGACATGCCCGGCCGTAGCTTGGCGGCCAAGGGTTGGTTCGGGTCTATTGTGATCCGCACAGCGATACGCTGGGCGACCTTGACGAAGTTGCCCGTCGCATTGTCGGGGCGGATCACAGAGAATTCGCTCCCGGCCGCCGGGGCCAGCTGCTGCACCCGTCCCCGCAGCACCGCCCCGCCGAGGGCGTCAACCTTCACCGTCGCGACTTGCCCGGCCGCCATGCGCGCCGTCTGGTCCTCCTTGAAATTGGCCACCACCCAGACCTTGTGAGGCACCAGGAACATGAGCTGACTGCCCGCCGTCACATATTGACCAAGGCGCACGCCCAGCTCGCTCACCTGGCCGTCCTGCGGCGCGCGGACCACCGTGTTGGCGAGATCGATCTGCGCCAGCCGCTTGGCGGCCTGGGCGCTGGCGAGCGCCGCCTCGAGGCCTCCGCGGCCGACCACCACGGTGCGAACCTGCTCCTGGGCGATCGCCTGCTGCGCCTGCGCCTGCCGCACCCCGGCTTCCGTCTGGCGCAGGACGGCAAGCGTCTGATCCCGCTCGCGCAGGGACACCGAGCCCTCCGCGGCCAGAGCGGAGACCCGGCGCATGTCGGCCTGAGCGCGGGCAAGTTGAGCCCGCGCGCTGTCCACCGCCGCACCCTGACCGGCCAGCGAGGCCTTGCTGGACCGCTGGCTCTGCTGGGAATTGCTGAGGCTCGCCGCCTGGGCGTCGACGTTGGCCTGCGCCTGCGCGACCCGCTGCTGGTAGATGCGGTCATCGATGCGCGCCAAGGGCTGGCCGGCGCTGACCGTCTGGAAGTCCTGCACCATCAGCTGGGCGACGTAGCCGTTCACCTGCGGCGCGATCACCGTCGTCTGGCCGCGCACATAGGCGTTTTCGGTGGTTTGGGTCAGGCGCTCGAACGGCGGGAGCCGCCAGGCGAAAAGCACCAGCAGCACTCCGGCCGCGAGCAGCGCGACAAACAGCGCCGTGCTCTTGGGCCCGCTTCGCGGCGGCGACCAGCGAGGCGCGGTCGCCTCGGCCGCTGACTCAACGGGATCTTCAAGTCGCTGGGGGCCGTTCATCAGGGAGTCTCCGTCCGTAGGCGCGCGATCGCGGCCATTTCCTCGGCGAGCGGGTCGACGCCACTGCGCCGCAGCTGCAGCCACCGCCCCACCACCAGCAGCAGTCCGACGCCAGCCAGCACCGCGATCAGCAGGAACACATCATTGAAGGCCAGGATGTTGGCCTCCCGCGTCGTCTGCCGGGCGAGCAGCGCGACGCCCTGCGCCTGCCGAAGCGCCGGGTCGCCGAGGACACGCCCGTAGGCCCCGCCGAGTTGCTGGATTCGCAGGGCGACCTGTGGGTCGGTGATCACCAGGGACTGGGCGAGCTCGTGGGAATGAAATTTCTCCCGGACGATTTGGAAGGTGCCAAGGAGCGCCGAGCCCCCCAGCCCGCCCACCGTCTGGGCGATGCCGAACACCGCGGAGAAGCTGACCATGTGGCTGGGGCCGCGCGCGAGGGCGCGGACGACGCCCAGCATCAGGGTGGGACCCAGGAAATAGACGGCGGCGAAGCCAATGAGCCCCTGGCTGAGGTAGAAATTGGCCGGGCGGGTCAGGTTGGTGGCGTGCGCATCGATAAGGGCGCCGGCCAGGATCAGAGCCACCGAGATGGCGATCGGCCGGACCAGGTCGGTGGGGTCCAGCCGCAAGACGCTGAGCGCCAGGCCCGCCAGGCTCGCGCCCGTGACAACGGCGTAAAGCGTCACGAGCTGGTCCTGGCCCATGCCGACCACGGTGAGCAGCCCGAGCGATCCGTAGTTCTGTTCGGAAAGCAGGACCCGCATGACCGCCGCCACGGCCGCGAGCCGCAGCATGTCCAGACCGCCTATCCAGCGGGTGTTGAGCAGCGGACTTGACCGGTTGTGTTCGATGCGCAGAGCCGCGCCGATCAACACGATCGACCCGGCCGTGGCGTAGCCCAGCCAGGGGGTCGACCACCAGACGATCCGCCCCTGCACCAGCACCGCCGTCAGCAGCGCCAGACCGGGGGCGAGCAGCAGCGCGGTCAGGACGTCAAGCCGCTCGAAGACGTCCGCCCGATCGCTCGGCGGCAGGCGCAGCAGCGCGATCGCGCCCAGGCAGGCCAGCGCCAGGCCGAATTCGAACAGGTGGAGGTTCTGGATATCCCCGCCGCTGAGCAGGAGGGGCGAGATCACCCGCGAGAGCGGCGAAGCGACCTGGGTCAATCCCAGACCGATGATCATGCCGCCCATCCGTAGCCGCGCCGGCATCGCCTGCATGATGTAGAAGAACGACAGTGGCGCGAGGCCGCTGGCGATGATCCCCGCCGCGGCGCGGATGACCAGCTCGGCGCTGAAGGCGCGCGCCAGCATCTGCGCGCCGGTCAGGAGCACGAAGCCGATCAGGAAGATCCGAGTGAGACGCTGCAGCCCGAACTGTTGCCGCGCCCGGACGATCAGGAAGCCGGCGAAGATGTTGGTCATGGAATAGGCCGCCACCAGCCAACCGCCCTCCACAGGCGTCAGACCGAGCGAACCCTGGATCTGGGGCAGGTTGGCGATCAGCAGGCCGTTGCTCAGCCCGCTGGTCAGTGCGATCAGGATCCCGATGACGCCGTACCCCACCCGCCGTAGCACCGGATGGTCGGGGTTCGCCGGCGACCCCAGCATCAGCGGCCGCTCGTGGGGCTGGAATTCGTAGTCCGCGCCGCGCGGGGTGGCGCTCTCCGCCTGTTCCATGCTGCCTCGCCGGCCGGCCTGCGTCGGTACCATCCGGCGCTCTGGCTGAAATCGCGAAACGTTCAAGGCTCAGCTTGGTTGCGCACTGCACCATCGCCCTTGGACTCGGCAACCTTTTCGGCGCGCGCCTGTTTTGTTGCGTTGCAAACACCACACGCGCCGCGACGCGGCGCGATCCCGCCCCCACGGTTCTTCGTGGTCGACAGGGGTCCCGGTTGATCAGGAGAGCCTGCGATGAACGTTTTGATGGTGCTGACGTCCCACGACCGCCTCGGGGACACCGGCGAGAAGACCGGGTTCTGGCTCGAGGAGTTCGCGGCCCCCTACTACGTGCTGCGCGACGCCGGAGCCGATATCACCCTGGCCTCGCCAAAGGGCGGCCAGCCCCCCCCTGGACCCGAAGAGCGACGCCAAGGACGCGCAGACCCCGGCGACCGAGCGGTTCAAGGCCGACGCCGAAGCGCAGAAAGCCCTGGCCTCCACCACGCCGCTGGCGGAGATCCAGGCCGGCGATTACGACGGGGTGTTCTTCCCCGGCGGGCACGGGCCGATGTGGGATCTCGCGGAGAGCGCCGAGGCGCGCCGCCTGGTTGAGGCCTTCGCCGCCAACGACCGCCCCATCGCCGCGGTCTGCCATGCCCCGGCGGTCTTCCGGCGGACAGTCGCGGCGAACGGCGAACCCCTCGTCTCGGGTCGCCGCGTGACAGGCTTCACCAACAGCGAGGAGGACGGTGTGGGCCTGAGCCAGGTGGTGCCGTTTCTCCTGGAAGACATGCTGAAAGCCAACGGCGGGCTGTACGAAAAGGGCCCGGACCAGGCCCCCTACATCGTTCGGGACGGAAACCTCGTGACGGGTCAAAACCCCGCCTCGTCCGGCCCTGCCGCACGCGAATTGCTCCAACTTCTGAAGGCGTAGAGTCCGCAAATCCGCGCTGCGGGTGGAGAGGCTCGCGCACCACCTACCTCTGACATTCCCATGGTCAGCTGGTCGGCCGCCGCCACGCCTGGGGCGGCCTTCGGCGGTCCTACTCCGCCAGCAGGGCCCGCGCGATCCGGTCCCGCGTATAGGGCAGGTCGCGCAGGCGGGCGCCCAGGGCGTGGGCCACGGCGTTGCCGATGGCGGCGAGACAGGGGCCGAGCGAGATCTCGCCGATGCCGTTGGGGGCGGCGCCCGGGGGCACGATCAGCTCGATGTCCACCGGCGGCACCTCGTCGAAGCGCAGGATGGGATAGTCGTCCCAGGTGACCGAGGCGACGCCGCGGCCCTCCAGCTTGACCTGTTCCTTGAGCGCCCAGCTGGCGGCCATGATCATGCCGCCCTCGATCTGGTTCTTCGCCCCGTCCGGATTGATGATCAGGCCGGCGTCGGCGACGCACCACAGGTGCTCCAGCCGCACCTCCTCATCGACGCTGACCTTGGCGGCGACGGCGACATAGGCGCCGCGGTCGCGGTGGCGGTCATAGGCGAGGCCCAGACCCTGTCCCTCCCCGCCCGCGCCACGCGCGTTCCAGCCGCTGACCACGCCGATCCGCTCCACCACCGCCCGGGCGCGGGGATCGCTGAGCATGGCCAGGCGGAAGGCCAGCGGGTCCTGGCCCGCGGCCTGCGCGATCTCGTCCAGGAAGCACTCGCCGGCATAGGTGTTCACCGGCCCGCCCAGGCCGCGCAGGGACGAGGTGCGCACCGGCGAATGGACCACCAGGTGCTCCTTCACCCGCACGGCTTCGATGTCATAGGAGGGCACGGCGTTGAGCCGCCCGCCGAAGGCCGTGGCCTGGTTGGGCGCCGGCAGGTCGGGGGGACCCTGAGGCAGGGCCGGCTCGATCAGGGTGCGGCCGCGGTTGACGTGCAGATTGGTCCAGATCTCGGTGGTCCAGTCCACCAGGCGGCCCGAGGCGTCCAACTCGGCGGCCATCTCGACGCGCATGGCGGTGCTGACCGGGGAATGGCCGAACTCGTCCTCGCGCCGCCACTGGACGCGGATCGGCGGGCCGGGCCGGCGGCTGGCGATGAAGGCGGCGTCATAGGCCGCGTCCTCCGCCCCGTTGTGGCCGTAGCAGCCGGCGCCCTGGGCGTGCTCCAGGTCGATGGCCTCGGGGGCGAGACCGGTGATGCGGGCGATCTGCATCCGGGGCGGATAGACCCCCTGGGCGTGGGTCCAGACGGTCAGCCTGCCGTCCACGAAATGGCCGATGCCGCAGGAGGGCGACATGGAGCCGTGGGCGATATAGGGCCGGGAATAGGCCGCCTGCAGACGCTTGCGGTTGGCGGGGCCGCCGGCCGGGGCGCCGGTCTCCAGTTCCGTCGTCGGCATCTCCTTTAGGGACGCCGCTTCGCTGAGGGTCGGCGAGAGATCGCGGGGCGTGTCCCACTGGGTGGTCAGTTCGACGGCGGCGTGGGCGCGGGCGGCGGCGGCTTCGCTGGGGGAGATGAAGGCCACGAAGGACCCCTCCACCAGGATGTCGAGGTCGGCGGGCGCGGCGGCCCGGCGGGCGGCGGGCTCATCCAGTTTCGCCAGGCGGGCGGTGGGTCCCGGCTGGCGCAGCACCCGGGCGTGCAACATGCCGGGCATGACGAGGTCCTGGATGAATCCTCCGCCGAACATCTTGGCGGGCAGGTCCAGGCGCGGTTCGCTGCGGCCCACCAGGCGGTGCTGATCCTGGGACTTCCAGCGGGCCTGGCCGCTGGGGGGCTGGGCGAGGTCGATGGCGGGGGCGAGCGTCCAGTAGGTCTCGCCGGTGGCCTGGCCCTCGCGCAGGAAGGCGCCGTCACGCACGTCGATCTGGCCCTCGGCGCAGTCCAGGCGCCGCGCGGCCTGCGCCACGAACAGGGCGCGGACCTCGGCGCAGGCGGCGCGGACGGCCGAGCCCGAGACCTCGATGGACATGGAGCCGACGGTCATCCCCTCGTCGGGCACGGCGCCGGTGGCGGCGTTGGCCACCTGGACCTGGGCCATCGAGACGTCCAGTTCCTCGGCCGCGATCTGGGCCAGCGCCGTGAGCGCACCTTGGCCGTACTCGACCTTGCCAAACGCGATGCGGGCGACGCCGGGGGCGGGGAAGGCCACCCAGCGGTCGAGGCTGGGATTGGCCTGCAGGCTGGCGGGGATCATCGGGCGGTCTCCGCGTTCATGCGCTTGGCCGCGAGCAGGACAGCGTCCATCACCCGATTGTGCACCCCGCAACGGCAGAGGTGCCAGGCCAGGGCCTGCGCGACCTCCTTGCGGGTGGGATTGGGGTTGCGGTCCAGCAGGCCCTTGGCCCCCACCAGGATGCCCGACAGGCAATAGCCGCACTGGCCGGCCTGAAGCTCCAGGAAGGCGGTCTGCAGGGGGTGGGGCGCGTCGGGCGTCCCCAGGCCCTCGACGGTGACGATGGCCTTGCCCGCCAGGTTTCCCACCTCGACCAGGCAGGCGGCCACATCCTGCCCGTCCACCAGCACCGAGCAGGACCCGCACTGCCCCGCCCCGCAGCCGAAGCGCGGCCCGGTGAGCCCGAGCTCGCCGCGCAGCACGTCCAGCAGGTTGGCGGTGGGGTCGGCGGTGACCGCCCGCGTCTCGCCGTTGATGATCAGGTCCATGGCGTCGCGTTCCGGTGACTCTCGCGCCGATCTTGGCGCCTCGACCGCCGATTGGACAGGCGCCCCGGCGGGCGTAGGCTGGCCTGGGGAGGGGCGAATGGCGGAAACCGTCGAGACGCAGGCTGGCGAACCTACGCCCTGGCAGGACGGCCCCTATGCCGCCTGGCTGGGCGCCATGGGCCTGATCGGCGCCTGGGCCCTGCTGGCCCAACCCTGGGCGCCCGGCGCGGTCACGGCCGGCGCCACCGCGGCCGTATCCATGACCGCCGCCATCGCCTCCAAGGTGGTGAGCCAGCGGGCAGAGGCGCGCGCCAAGGCGCAGGGCCGCCCCAAATCGAACTTCGGTCTCTTCGCCGACTTCGCCCTGGCCTTCTGGATCATGGCGGGGACGGCCTTCGTCTTCGTCGTCCTGAACGCCTATATCGCCAGCCGCACCGATCCCGATGTCGAGGGCCGGACGGTCGCCGCCGTCCTCGACGCCCAAGCTCGGTTCTCGGGTCTGCTGGGCTGGATGAAGACCGCCAAGCTGCCGTTGCGCATCGCCGCCTTCACCCTGCTGGGGGGCGCGGCCCTCCTGGCCCTAGGCGGCGCCAAGGCCTTCGACCGCCTGCTGGCCGGCCGCAAGAAGGTGTCCAAGGGCCTGCGGATCGTCACCCTGACCGCGATCTGCGTCGGGTCCTTCGCCCTGGCCGGGTCGTCGGTGGGGGAAGGCGTCCAGGTCGCGCTCGCCCACAGCTTCAAGTTCGCCGCGGTCAACCGCGCGCCGGCCAGCCTGGTACAGGCCGTGGCCCGCGAGTTGATCGCCCAGCCTGTCGACGCGGCGATCGCGCAGGAAGATCCCTGCCTGGCCGGGGTGGAGACCCCGCCCTGCGACGACCCCCTGCCAACGCTGGCCGCTGACCTGAGCCGTTCGGCGTTCCTGCAAGAAACCTGGCCCCACGAGGCGCGGGAGGTCGGCCTTCCGGAGCGGGCGCCCATCGCGGCGACCCAGGACCGGGCTGCCCAGGTGGTCGGCGAGCTGGAACGGGCCGACACCGTCCTGCGCGCCTCGCAAGCCGCTGAGCCGACGCTGAGCGATCCCCGCCTGGACTCCGTACCGCTGTCGGCGATCGGCGACGCCGAGGCCGCGATCGCCGGCGACGCCGCCATGTCGGTGGGCCCGGAGGACAGGCGGCTGCGCGATCTGCTCAGCCTGGCCATCGGCATCGCCCTGGACCTGCTGCCCGTCCAGCTCGAACCGCATCTGAAGGGGGTGATGGGGGTCTTTACCGACAAGGTGGCCGGTTCGATCACCGGCGCTGTGCGGGGCCGGTTCGAGGAGGCCGTGCGCGACACGGCCTTCGACCTCGCCAAGGGTTGCGCCGCCGCCCCACCCGCCTGCGCCAAGCATGTGAAGACGCGCATGGCCGCCGCCCGCGCCGATCCGCGCGTCCAGACCGCCCAGACTCTGATCGCCGCCGCCGTGCGGCCGGTGGCCCGCAGTGTGATCGCGCCCCGCCGTCGGCTGCACGAGGAGGCCCGTCGGACCAACGCCCTGCTCGACACCGCGGCCGCGCCGACGCTGCGGGGCGAGGGCCTGGGCGACTGGGCGGAGTCGCGCCGGAACTGGGAGGCTGATCTGCGAGCCGGAAAACTTGGCGACGAGACCTGGCTGTCCTCCCCCGAATCCCGGACACCGCGCCCTGACAATCTCGCCCCCCGCCAACGCCGGGACCTGGAAGCCTTCTTCGCGGAGTGGCGCCGCGCGCGGCGCGGCCTTGCGATTGAAATGAAGCGCGGCGGCCAGCAGGGCACGGCGGCGGAATGGAACCAGGCCTTCCTGGCCTATGCCAACCAGAACCCCCAGTTCGCCGCGACCTTCGCCTTCATGGTGCTCAAGGACAGGCCGCTCATGGCGGCGCTGCAGGCGCGTCGGCCCCGGGAATTCGTAAGGCCGGGCAACGCCATCGACGCCTACCGACTCTTCGCCGCCGACGCCAAGGGCCTGGACTGGACCGACCGCCGACACGACCCCCCGGTCATCTATCAACCCGACTTCGACCGGACGATCCGCACGGCGTTTCCACAGGCGAGATACGAGGGCGCCACCGTGCGCGATGGGGTCTCCGACCTCCGTGGCGGAGGGCACATCATCGACCCCTACCGACCCGCCGAACGCCCACCGCCTCGGCCGCACCCGACGATGCGCTAGAGCGGGTTGCGATCTGATAGAGTCAGCTCGCAACCCGCTCTAGGTTTTTGTTTTGACGCGCGTTTTATCCGAACGCCGGTCCCCACTTTTCGGAACGCGCTAGTCCTCTGTCCTGGAGGCGGCTTCCCACTCCAGGAACTCCGGCGTGGCGAGGATGGTCTCCACATAGGCGCCCGCCGCGCCCTGCGGCTTGATCCCGTAGGTGCGGAAGCGGCTGGCGACGGGGGCGTAGAAGGCGTCGGCGATGGACCAGTCGCCCAGCAGGAAGGGGCCGCCGAAGCGGGTGAGCAGCTCGGTCCAAAGCTCGGTGATGCGGGCGATGTTCTTGCGTGTCGCCTCGGAGAGTTCGGCCTGATGCGGCGCGATCTCGAGGGCCATGCTGCATTCCTGGCGCAGGGCCTGGAAGCCGGCGTGCATCTCGGCGGCGGCCGAGCGTCCCATGGCGCGGGCCGTCGGATCGTCGGGCCACAGCTTGGCGGCGGGGAACTTCTCGGCCAGGTATTCGCAGATGGCGAGTGAGTCCCAGACCACCAGGTCGCCGTCCTTCAGGGCCGGGACCAGGCCCGATTTCGAGACCGGGCGGATGGCCTCATAGGTGGCGTTGTTCTCCTGGCGCAGGGCGATCAGGGTCTCGGTGAAGGGCGCGCCGGTGCGCTTGATGGCCAGCCAGGGCCGCAGCGACCAACTCGACCACTTCCGGGTTCCGATCAGCAATTCCATCGTCAACGCCTCCGCTTGATCACGCAGCCGCTATTGGCTTGAGCGGCAGGGCGCCGTCTAGTGTCGGCAACGATCAAAAAACTCGAGGAAACCCCATCATGACCGAGGCATCCGCCCCGGCCCCCATCGGCGCCAGCATTTCTGACGGCACGGGTCCCGCCGTCCCCCTGGTCTCCGACGCCTACCGCCGCTACGCCCTGGTGATCCTGCTGGCGGTCTACACCCTGAACTTCCTCGATCGGCAGATCGTCACCATCCTGGCCGAGCCGATCAAGAACGATCTGGGCCTCGCCGACTGGCAGCTGGGGATGATGACCGGCCTGGCCTTCGCCATCTTCTACACCGTGCTGGGCCTGCCCATCGCGCGCCTGGCCGAAAGCTTCAACCGGGTCTGGATCATCGGCGGGTCGCTGGCCGTCTGGTCGGGCTTCACCGTGCTGTGCGGCCAGGCCACCAGCTTCGCGCAACTCGTGGGCGCCCGCATCGGCGTGGGAATCGGCGAGGCCGGCTGCACGCCCACCGCCCACTCCCTGATCGCCGACTACGCGCCCAAGGAAAAGCGCGCCTCGGCGCTGGCCTTCTTCTCCATCGGCACGCCGCTGGGGGGCCTGCTGGGCCTGGCCATGGGCGGGCTGATCGCCGACGCCTACGGCTGGCGCACCGCCTTCCTGCTGGCCGGAGTCCCCGGCCTGCTCTTCACCGCCGTGGTCTTCCTGACCCTGCGCGAGCCGCGCAAGGCCATGAGCGCGGCGGCGGCCGCCGCCCACGCGCCGGGCAAGGGCCACTTCGCCGCCACCCTGAAGTACCTGCGCGGCAAGCCGGTGTTCTGGCTGATCGCCTTCGGGGCCGCGGTAAAGGCCTTCATTGGTTACGGCCATGCGCCCTTCACCGCCTCGTTCTTCCTGCGCAATCACGCCGCCGAGGTGGCGCAGATGGCCGACAAATTCGGCCTGGGTTCGGTGGGCTTCCTCGGCCTCGCGCTCGGCCTGATGGGCGGCACGGCGGGGATCATCTCGTCCTGGGCCGGCGGCGCCATCGCCGACTGGGCCGCCAAGCGCGACATCCGCGCCTATATGAGCGTGCCGGCCGTCGCCTCGCTGATCTCGCCCTTCATCTACGCCACCGCCATCCTGCTGCCGTCGGCCTTCTGGGCCCTGTGGCTGCTGATCCTGCCGGGCCTGCTGGGCTCGCTCTGGTACGGGCCGGTCTATTCCAGCGCCCAGAGCCTGGTGCCGCCGCAGATGCGCGCCACCTCGGCCTCCATCCTGCTGTTCATCATCAACCTGGTGGGCCTGGGCCTCGGCCCGCTGTTCGTCGGCATCCTGTCCGACGTGCTGGCCAACGGTCCGCTGCAGCTGGGCTCGGCGGAGGGCGTCCGCTGGGCGCTGATCGGCTCGGCCTTCCTGGGGGTCGTCGCCACGGGGCTGTTCTGGATCGCGCGCCGCACCATCCGCGAAGAGATCGTCTCCTGAAGCGGATCGCCTATCTGGCCTGCGCCGAGTGCCTGACCACGGCGCAGACGCGCAGGCCCGACGCCTACGAGCACGACCAGGAGCTGGCGGCCCTCACGCCGGCCTTCCAGGCGCGGGGCTGGTCGCTGTCGGAGGCCGACTGGCGGGTCTGTGATCCCGCCCAGTTCGACCTGCTGCTGATCCGCACCACCTGGGACTATGTGGAGCACGAGGCCGAGTTCCTGGCCTTCCTGGACCGCGCCGCCCGGCTCGCGCCCGTGGCCAACGATCCGGCCCTGGTGCGCTGGAACCTGTCGAAGCGCTACCTCCAGGAACTGGCCGCCAAGGGCCTGCCGGTGATCCCCAGCCTGTTCGTCGACACGCCCACGCCGGCGACGGCGGCCTTCGATCTGTTCGGCGTGGACGAGGTGATCCTCAAGCCGGTGGTGGGCGCCGGCGGCTTTGGCCAGACCCGGCTGACCCGCGACCAGGCCCACGGCGTCCTCATCGCGCCCGGCCAGTTCGCCCAGCCGCTGGTGCCCGAGATCATGACGCAGGGCGAGGTCTCACTGATCTTCGTCGACGGCGAGTTCTCCCACGCGGTGCGCAAGCTGCCCGGCGGCGGCGACTACCGCATCCAGGTCATCCACGGCGGCGGCGATCATCCCTATGATCCCAGCCCCGCGCAGATCGAGGCCGCGCGGGCCTTCGCCGCGGCCCTGCCCGTTCCGGCCCTGGCCTGCCGGGTGGACGTCATTCCCACGCCCGCCGGGCCGCTGCTGATGGAGCTGGAGGTCATCGAGCCGCACCTGTTCCCGACCTATGGTCCGCACCTTGGCGAGCGGATGGCCCAGGCCTGCGGGCGGTTGTTGGCCTAGGCGCCGGCGCGTGGTCTAGTCGGGCCATGTTCAAATCAATCCTCGCCGCCGCCCTTGCCCTGGTCATGGTCTCCTGCGCGCCCGCGCCGCCGCCGCCCATCTCCACCGGCCCCGACGTCGCGCAATGCACGGCCAAGGGGGGCACGGTGCGGCCGGTCTGCCGCATGCAGAACCTGGCCTGTGTGATCAGCCACACCGACGCCGGCAAGACCTGCTCGGACAAGTCCGATTGCCAGGGCCGCTGCCTCTATACGGGTGAGGCCCCCGCCGATCCGGCGACCGTCGTGACAGGCCAGTGCCAGGCGACCTCGGACCCCTGCGGCTGCTTCACCACGGTGGTGAAGGGCCATGTCGGCCCCGGGATGTGCGTCGACTGATGTGCAACGAGTATGCACGCACCAAGTCGCTGGATGAGCTGATCGCGCAGTTCTCCAGCGCCTTCGACCCTCCGCCGCTTTTCGCCTGGGAGAACGACCACACCCCCAATGACCTGGTCGGCAAGGCCAGCGTGAAGATCCGCGACACCGCCCCGATCTTCCGGCTGCAAGACGGCAAGCTGGTCGCCTCCATGACCCCCTGGGCCTGGCCGGGTCCCGGCGGCAAGCCGGTGTTCAACTTCAAGTCCGAGGGCCGCGACTTCAGCCACAACGACCGGGTGCTGATCTTCGCCGACGCCTTCTTCGAGTACACCGCGCCGCTGGCTGCGAAGGTGAAGCTGAAGGACAGGCATCAGTTCACCATGACCGGGCAGGACTGGTTCTGGATCGCCGGCATCGTCAAGGAGGGCTGCTTCTCGATGCTGACCACCCGCCCCGGCCCCGACGTCGCCCCCTACCACGACCGCGGCATCATCCCCCTGGCGCCCAGGGACGGCCTCGACTGGCTGACCCTTGCGCGGCCGCAGGCGGAGATCCTCGAGCCCCCGCCCGCCGGCGCCCTCACCGTCGAGACCCTGCGCAAGGATGGCGTGGAGCGGGGCGGCGGCGACCTGTTCGCGCCGTAGCCGGGCGCCTATCTAAGGCTTTGCGCGTTTCGCATCCGAAGGAGGCCGTCATGTCCGTTCAGATCGTCTGCGTTCACTGCGATGCGATCAACCGCCTGCCGCAGGCGCGCGACCCCAAGGCCGGCAAGTGCGGCAAGTGCCACAAGGCGCTGTTCGACGGTCACCCCGCCGCCCTGACCACCGCGCGCTTCCGAAAGCATGTTGCGAATAGCGGCATCCCGATCATCGTGGATTTCTGGGCGGCCTGGTGCGGGCCCTGCAAGGCCATGGCCCCGATCTTCGAGCGTGCCGCCGCCGAGCTGGAGCCCCGCGCGCGGTTCGTGAAGATCGATGTCGACGCCGAACCGCAGCTCTCGGCCCAGTACGGGATCAAGGGCATCCCGGCCCTGTTCGTGTTCCAGGACGGCAAGATCGTCGCCAACCAGGCGGGGCTGGCCGACATCAACCTATTGCGCCGCTGGGTGGAGACCCATGGCGCCAAGGCGGCCGCCTAGGCGGTTTCCATCAGTTGCCGAAGGTCGCCTTCCAGCTGGGCCACCAGCTTGCGGCCGAAGGCGTCGGCCTGGCTCCTGACCTTTCGGCCGGCCAGGGTGCGGATGGCGTCGATGTGGTCGTCGATCAGCGGCAGCCGCGACTCGAAGGGCAGGTTGTCGTCGTCGATGAGCACGCAGAGCCCCGCGGCCAGCTGGTGGATCAGCGGATAGCCGAAGGTGGGCGCCAGGCCCTTCATGTCGTGGGCGCGCATATAGAGCACGCTGACGGCCTCGATGCCGTAGCTGTCGCGCGGCAGCGCTTCGCGCGCGGCGTCGAGCTTCGCCACTTCCTCGCTCATCCAGCCGTCGAAATTGCTCGACAGCGCCTGGACGGCCGCCTGCGCCTTGGCGACGCTGCCCAGGGCCTGGGACAGGGATTGCCGTGATGAGGTCGCGTTTCCCGGCATTATTCCCTCCGCTGCGTGACCCCCTTGTAGCCACCGAGTGACGAACAAACGGTTATGCACACTTTAGGAATCAGGGGGTGGGCTTGGCGGTCCCCGACTGGATCCGGGTCAGGTAATCGATCACGGCGGTGACGTCGTCGGGGGCGAACTTGAACTCCGGCATCTGGGGGTGTCCCACCAGGATTCCCTCGGCCAGGGCCTCCCCCAGGTTTTCCACCGGGTACCTCTTGTACAGGTCGCGGAACGGCGGCGCGGTCGGCTCGGAACTGGGGCCGGTGGCCGCCAGCGAATGGCAGCGGTTGCAGTGCTTCAGCACCAGATCCCGCCCCCGGTCGGCCGAGGCGTCGGTGGCCACGTCCTGGGCCAGGGCCTGGGCGGAGATCAGGGCGCCGGCCAGCATGGCAGACAGCATCAGAGCGGTTCGAGCCACGGACATCTCCAGGCCCCGGCGAAGGCTACTGCGTGGTGGTCGCCCGGGCGCTCCACTGTACCCCGATGAAGGCCCCCTTCACCACCGGCAGCAGCGCCAGGGTGGCCAGCGTCACCAGAGACAGGGTGAAGGGCAGCACGAAGGCCACCGGCGCCTGCCAGATGAACGGGAAGCAGAGCAGCGGGGCAACCACCAGGTGGCCCACCAGCACGATGGTGAAATAGGCCGGTCCGTCGTCGGCGCGGTAGGCGGCGTTGTCGTGACCGCAGGCCTCGCAGGTGGATTGCACCGCGAGGTAGCCGCGGAACAGACTGCCCTCGCCGCAGTTGGGGCAACGGCGTTGCAGGCCCCGCTTGAAGCCTTCACTGGCGGACCGCTTGGCGTCCATGTCGCTTGATCCCTCAAAGCCCGCGTCCGCTCAGGACGCAGGAGGGATATAGGGCGCCATCAATCTACATTCAATATTGATTGCATGTATTCGCACCAAGATGCCTTCACAGCATGAATCTATCATTCACACGGCGCTTGCGTTGATAGGCGATGACCCATACAATATCTGAATGTATGGAAACCACCATGAGCGATGACTGGCACCCTGATCTCGCCCGCGCGGCGGGGCCGGTCTATCTGGCCATCGCCGAGGCCATCGCCGGCGACATGGCGGCGGGCCGGCTGGCGCCCGGCGGCCGGCTGCCGCCGCAGCGGACGCTCGCCCAGCGTCTGGGCATCGACTTCACCACCGTCAGCCGCGCCTATGCCGAGGCGCGTCGGCGCGGCCTGGTGGAGGGGCGCGTGGGACAGGGCACCTATGTGCGGGGCGCCGAGCCGACGGCGCCGCCCGCCGGGCCCGTCGACCTCAGCATGAACCTGCCGCCGCACTTCGAGGACGCCGCCCTGACGGCGCGGATGTGGCGCGAGGCCGGCGAACTTCAGGCCACGGGCCTCGATTTGTTGCTGCGCTATCAGGAGGCGGGCGGGGCGCTCGCCGATCGCGAGGCCGGCGCCCTGTGGCTGAAGGACCGCCTTCCCGGCCTCGACCCCGACCGCGTCACCGTCTGCCCCGGCGCCCAGAGCGCCCTGCTGGCGGTGATCGGAACCCTGGCGGCGCCCGGCGACGTCATCTGCGCCGAGGCGCTCACCTATCCCGGCCTCAAGGCCCTGGCCGCCCAGCTTCGTGTGACCATCGTCGGTCTGGCCATGGACGCCGAGGGCATTCTGCCCGGCGCCTTCGAGGCTGCCTGCCGCGAGCATACGGTCAAGGCCCTGTGCTGCACGCCAACCCTGCAGAACCCCACCACCGCCACCATGTCCCTGGCGCGGCGCGAGGCCCTGGTCGCCATCGCCCGCGCCCACGGCGTCCCCATCGTCGAGGACGACGCCTACGGCCTGCTGCCGGAGAACGCGCCGCCGTCCGTGGCCGCCCTGGCGCCCGAGCTCACCTTCCACATCGCGGGCCTGGCCAAGCACGTCTCGCCGGCCCTGCGGATCGCCTACCTCGTGGCGCCGGATAATCGCTCGGGGGCCAAGGTGCGCGCCGCGATCCGGGCGACCGCCGCCATGGCCTCGCCGCTCACCGCCGCCATCGCCACGCGCTGGATCACGGGCGGAACCGCCTACAAGGTCCGCGACGCCATCCGCGCCGAGGCCCGCGCCCGCCAGCGCCTGGCCGCGCGCCTGCTGCCGGCGGGAAGCTTCGACGCCCATCCCGACGGCTTCCATCTGTGGCTGACCCTGCCAGCCGGCTGGACGCGAGGGGAGTTCGCGATCCAGCTGCGCGCCAGCGGCATGGGGGTGGTGGTCTCCGACGCCTTCGCCACCATCGCGGGCCCGCCCGAAGCCGTCCGCATCGGGCTCGGCGGTCCCGCCTCACGCGTCCAGATCGAGCGCGCGCTGACCGCCATCGCCGATACCCTCGACGGCGCCCCGGTGATGACCTCGGCGGCGGTCTAGAGGCGCGTCAGGCCGCGGGCCACTGGGACATGATGGTGGTGATGTCGAAATAGTCGCGCCAGACAGCAATGCGGCCATCATGGACCTCAAAGACCCCGGTCACCGGGAGCTCGACCCACTTGTCGGCGAGGCGATGGCGGTCCAGGCGCTCCATGAAGACCATCGGCCCGCTCGAAGCCTCTCGCAGAATCCTGAACTCGTTCTCCAGGGTCGGGGCGAAGAAGGGTTCCAGCACGCCCCGGATGCCGGCCGGCCCCCGCACCACGCCGAGCGGCGGGGGGTTGGTATATTCGCAGGTGTCAGTGACCAGCTTCAGGGCGCTGTCGTAGTCCAGCCGCTCCATGTCCCTCAGGAACTGGCGAACAATCTCGGCGGGGGATGATGCATCCATGGGATTCTCCAATGCTCGGTTCACATCCACCTGTCTGATCCGCCTGCGCCTCCGCAATTACCTCAGGGGTCATCAAGCGGCCGCGGAGGCTCGAAACAGGGTCTCAATCGGAAGTTCGTCGGCGGTGACGTCCTGCGGCGGAGGCCATTCAATAACCCGGCAGGTAGTTGCCGAGCTTTGATCCCCGCGTCAGCCTGCGGGTGCATCGTCAACCTGGAGCCGCGCCATGTCCCGCAAGTTTCATAAGGCCTGGCTGAAGGTGACGGCCCTGGTCGTCGGATCCTTCGGCCCGATCTTCTTCCTGGGAACCCTGCCGGCGACGCACGAGCCGGCCCGCCTCACCCTGGATATCCTCAGCTGGCCCCTTGATGGCGCCACCAGCTACGCGTCCCCAGACACCCGATTTCTCTCGGCCCTGACCGGCGGCTTCCTGCTCGGCTGGGGGGTCATGATCTGGTGTCTCTCGTCGTGGGTCTACGACGCCGCGCCCGAGGCAGTGCGTCGTACCGTTCTGACCGGCCTGCTCGCCTGGTTCTTCCTCGACAGCGCCGGATCGATCGCGTCAGGCAATCCCTCGAACGCCGGCTTCAACGTGCTGGTTCTGCTGCTGGCGGTCGGGCCTCTCTGGCGGCCGGCCAGGGACTGACCGCGCGCCGCCGCCCTCGAACCATCTAGCCGAGCCCTAGACCAGCCGCGTCACCACCGTCGAGCTCTCGATGGGCAGGCCGCCGCCGTAGCCGTCAAAGGTGCGGCTTTCGACGCGGTAGCCGTCCCCCAGCACCGCCTCCAGGAACGGCAGGGCCGGGGCGTAGGCGAAGCGGCCGCCGACCTTCAGCGACACCAGAATCCGCATGTAGGCCCGGGCGTAGTCGAAGGCCAGTTCGTGGTCGGACAGGTGGTGATGCAGGAAGTGCAGGGAGAAGCCGAGGTGGGAGATCACTGTCCCCCAGATCCCCCGCCCATAGTCCTGGGTCAGCCAGTCGGCCTGGACCACGCCTGGCGCCTGGGCGTCGCGGTCCATGCCAACGCCCTCGATCCCGGCGGCGCGCAGATACTCCACCAGGGCGGCGGTGGCCCCGCAGCCGACGTCGAGCACGGGGGTCTCAACGCGATCCAGGCCCAGCACCGCAATCTGCAGGGCCGGAGAATACTCCGCCTGCACCGTGTCATGCAGCCGCGCGCCGAAGGCCACCTTCAGGGCCAGGGCCAGCCGCTGGTGATGCTCGGCGAACAGCTCGGGCAGGCCGGCCGTGATCTCGTCCTGCGACCGCGCCTCGGCCAGCAGCTCGGCGGTGTCGGAGAGGGCCCGGGCATAGACCTGACCCAGTTCCGCGCGAGTTTCCGCCCTCGCGTACAGGAACTGGTTGTGCCGATGCAGCCAGCGGACCAGCTGGTCGGCGAGGTCGCCCGCCGCCGCGGCCGAAGCCAGCCACGGCCCCAGCACCTCGCGATAGGCCCACAGGTGGACCGGCAGGTCGGCCTCGACGGCGGTCAGCTCGGCCTGGCCGTCCGCGACGGTGTCAAGGCTCAGGCGGGTGTTGGCGATCCGACGACGGATGCGCCGCCACAGGCCGACCAGGGCTTGGGTGTCATTCATGCGCCTCGCCTCTCATCTGGCGCGCGCCGATGCAAGTCGATCTGAACCTTGGCCGCAGATCCGCGTTCACCTCCCGTCAAATCATCAGAGAGGGCTAACATCATGAGTGGCGTAGGAATTCTCGGCGCGATCATCATCGGCATCTTGGCCGGCTGGATCGCGGAACAACTCATGGGCCGCAAGCACGGCCTGCTCACCAACATGATCGTCGGCCTGGTGGGCGCCCTGCTGGGCGGCTTCATCGCCGGCGCGCTCGGCATCAGCTTCGGCGGCATCATCGGCAGCCTGGTGATCTCCACCCTCGGCGCGATGCTGCTGCTGTTCCTGCTCAGCGCCGTTCGCGGCCGCTAGACGATCACGGCATCCCGGACGCCGACAGGCGATCCGGGACCCAGGGGCTCAGCATACCGCCCCTGGGTCCCGGCTCTCCGCTACGCTGCGGCCGGGATGACGTCTTGGGTTTGGTCTATCGACTCCTCAGACCTTCGACAGCCGCCGGCGGTTGGCGCGCACCTTGCGGCGATAGTGGGCCACCGTCTTGGCCGCCGCCCCGTGCGGAGTGATCCCCAGGCCGCCGGTCATGGCGCGCATCTGCAGGGCGAGCGTCGAGGCGATCTTCTCATTGATCATCAGGGCGGCCTCGGTCTGGGCCGCCGGTCCGCCCGCCGCCATCTTCAGGGTGCGCAGGCCGATCACCGAGGACGCCTCCACGCCTAAGGACCAGGTGTCCATCGTCAGCTTCATCCACGGGTTGGCGCGCATGGGGCTTAGTCCTTCTTCAGGACGGCGGGCCGCGCCGTACGGTTTTCGATCTCGGAAAGCACGCTAGCCGCATCCGTGGGCTTGCCCATGGCTTCGGACTCCTCGTCGCGACGATCGGCGATGGATGGCGCATCCCGACGCAGTTCTTCCAGCAGCGAGATGATCTTGGCGCTCTTCTGCTCGTTCAGCAGGGCCAGTTCGAGGGTCAGCTTCTCGCGGCGTTCGGCCAGACGGTCGTCCCGGCTCTGGGTCACCAAGATCAACAGGGTCACCAACAAGGCCGCCAGGGTCGCCCCCAGCTCCAGACCCACAAAATCCGGGTCGGGCCAGCCTGGCCCGAAGCGGTTGCCAAGGATCCACGCCGTCACCGCCAGGATCAGCAGCACCATGGCCGGCGGCTTGGCCAGCAGGCCGGTGACGCCGTCGAGGCCCCGCTGCAGGACCCCCGCTGCCTGGTGGTGATCCTGGTGCAGCTTTGCGACGGCTTCGACCGTCTCCTCGACGTTGTCGTCCAGGGCGTCGGAACTCATGACATCACGGCTGGACCGGCTTCAGGCCGCTGGTGGCGATGTGCCACTTGCGCTGTTCGGCCGTGGAGCCGGGGACATCATTGACGCGCTTGAGGGTGATCACGCCCTTGAGATTGAACGGTTCGCCGGTCTTCAGGCGGCCAAAGGCGATGGCCGGGACCTCGACATAGGACGAGCCCGCCGCGCCCTCCATCTCGCCCGGCGCGCCGACATTGCCGTAGTACTGGGAATACTTGTCGAAGCTGGCGGCGAACTGCTCGACCGTCATGCCGCTGGCCTTGCCGCCGTCGCCCCACAGAGCCCAGGCCTTGGCGTACTTCTTCTCACCGATCAGGGCGTAATAGGTCTGCACCACATTGGCCGCGCCCTGGGCGCTCTGCGGGGTGAAGGGGGCCTCGGAGATCGGAGTCCTGTCGTCGGGCAGGCCGGCGGGCGAGCCCGGCGCGGGGGCCTCTACCGGCGCACTTGGATCTTGGACAGGAACCGGGGTCGGCACTGGGGCGGGCGCCTCAGGCACCGTGGCCGGGAACTGGGCCGGCGGCGTCGCGGGCTTTTGCGGACTGCAGGCGGCGAGCGCGAGCGCGGCGGCGCCGGCGAGCAGGAGGCGGGAAGCGGCCATGGGAATCCTTGTTCGACGTCAGCACCCTTAACGCGCGAGCCGCCAAAGAGGTGCGTCACTTCGAGGCGTCTATCGCCGGGCGGTCAAGGACGGTGGCGCATCGCCCTCAACTGAGCCAATCTGACGCCAACGATAAAAAAGTCAGGGAGTGAGACCATGGTCGACGCTGTCGCCCCCGCCGCCATACCGGTGGAAACCCGCACCCCCTTCGACGCCCGATACCGGGCCTTCGCGCTCTCGATCCTGCTGGGCGCCTACATCCTGTCCTTCCTGGACCGGCAGGTGGTCTCGATCCTGGCCGAGCCGATCAAACAGGATCTGGGCCTGGCCGACTGGCAGCTGGGCATGCTGACCGGCCTGGCCTTCGCGCTCTTTTATACGACGCTCGGCATCCCGATCGCCCGGCTGGCCGAGCGGTTCTCCCGGCCCTGGATCATCGCCGGCTGCATGGCGCTGTGGAGCCTGTTCACCGTGCTCAGCGGCCGGGCCCAGACCTTCCCGCAGATGCTGGTGGCGCGCATGGGGGTCGGCTTCGGCGAGGCCGGCTGCAACCCCTGCGCCCACTCGCTGATCGCCGACTATACCCCCAAGGAAAAGCGCGCCTCGGCGCTCGCCACCTATTCGCTCGGCATCCCCATCGGCAGCCTACTGGGGCTGGTGATGGGCGGGTTGATCGCCGACGCCTATGGCTGGCGCGCGGCCTTCCTGGTGGCGGGCGCGCCGGGCCTGGTGCTGGCCCTGGTGGCGGGGATCTTCCTGAAGGAGCCGCGCAAGCACATGGCGGCGATCGCCACGACCCAGGTGGAGGCCGCCCCGCCGCTGTCGGCCGCGCTGAAGGTGCTGGCCGGCAAGCCCACCTTCTGGCTGATGGCGGTGGCCGCGGGGATCATGGCCTTCGTGGGCTACGGCCAGGGCGCCTTCAACGCCGCCTTCTTCCTGCGCCTGCACGGCGACCAGCTGGCCGCGCTGGCCGCGCCCTTCGGCCTGAAGTCGGCCGGGTTCCTGGGTCTGGCGCTGGGGCTGATCGGCGGGGCGGCCGGCATCATCGGCACCCTGCTGGGGGGCTGGTTCGCCGACATCGCCGCCCGCAAGGACGCCCGCGGGTACGCTGTCGTCCCGGCGGCCGCCGCGGTCCTGGCCCTGCCCTCCTACTACTTCATCTACACCGTGGCCGACCCGATGACGGCGCTGTGGCTCAACATCATCCCCAGCGTCCTGGGCTCGCTCTGGTACGGCCCGGTCTTCGCCACCGCCCAGAGCGTGGTCCCGGCCCATACCCGCGCCACGGCGGCGGCCCTGCTGCTGCTGGTGCTGAACCTGATCGGCCTGGGCCTGGGCCCGCTGTTCGTCGGCGCGCTGAGCGACGGCCTGTCCAACCTCGCCCACTTCGGACCGTCCGAGGGGCTGCGTTGGGCCCTGGTGCTGACCTCGCTCTTCACCCTGCTCAGCGCCGCCATCTTCTGGATGGCCCGCAAGACGATGGTGCGCGACCTGGTGAGCTGAAGGCGCCACCACCTGAAATGGCCACTCCCCCGGCCGTGAATCACTCGACGGTTGATCATCGCTTAAGCGTGACGCGCTAGGATCGCCGTCATGCCGATCTCGTATCTCTCGGCTGCGCAGATCTCCGCCCTCTCGGCGACGGTCCTGCAGTCGCTCTCGACCACGAAGACGCAGCAGCTCACCTCGACCCAGGTGGGCGCCCTCAGCGTGACCGGAATCGAGAGCCTGTCGGTCAGCCAGGTCGCGGCCCTGTCGGCGACCCAGGTCAAGGGCCTGAAGGCGACGCAGATCTCGCACTTCTCCAGCTCGGTGGTGTTCAATACCGCCCAACTGACGGCATTGAGCGCCTCCCAGGTGGGCGGCCTGAGCGCCAGCCAGATCGCGGCGCTGGACACCACCCGCATCGCCGCCCTGGCCGCCACCCAGGTGGGCGGCCTGTCGGCGGCCGGTCTTTCGGGTCTCAACGCCACCCAGATCTCCGCGCTGTCGGCCACCCAGGTGAAGGGGCTGACCACCAGCCAGATCAAGGGCCTGACCGCCGCCGATATCGACGAGTTCAACCTCACCCAGATCGGCGGCTTCACCGCCACCCAGATCGGCGTGCTGGCCACCACCCACCTGGCGCAGTTCGACGCCACCGAGATGGCCAGTCTTTCGGCCACCCAGGTGAAGGGCCTCAACACCCTGCAGCTGCGCGACATGGACTCAGCCACCCTGGGCAGGCTCACCGCCAGCCAGGTCGGCGCCCTGTCGTCGACCCAGGTCGGGGCCATCGCCGCCACCAATTTCGCGGCCCTGGCGCCGGGGGCCCTGGCGGCCCTGTCGGCCACCCAGATCGCCGGTCTCTCCTCGTCGGGTCTGTCGGCCCTCGACACCACCCAGATCGCCGCGCTCACCACCACCCAGGTCCAGGGCCTCACCGCCACCCAGGTGCGTGGCCTGGAGACCACCGACTTCGGCAAGTTCACCTCCGGGCAGATCGGGGCGCTGACGGCCACCCAGTTCGGCGCGCTGTCGGCCACCAACCTGGCCGGCCTGGACCAGACGCAGGTCCGCGGCCTGACCACCACCCAGACCGGCGGCTTCACCGCCACCCAGATGGCCAGCCTGTCGGACGCCGACTTCGCCGAGTTGGCTACGACCCAGGTCGCGGCCCTGACCGCCACCCAGGTGGGCGGCTTGTCGATCACCAACCTGACCGGGCTGTCGGCCACCCAGTTCGCAGCCCTGGACCCCAGCAAGATCCGCGGCCTCACCGCCAGCCAGCTGGGTGGCCTGGGGGCCACCGACTTCGCGCGGTTCACACCGACCCAGATCGTCAGCCTGTCAGCCGCCCAGATCGGCGCTCTGTCGGCCACCAACGTCTCCTCGCTGAACGCCACGGTGATCCAGCAGCTCAGCAACACCCAGCTGCAAGGCCTCACCGCCTTCCAGGTCCGGGCCCTGACCTCCACCGACGTGCAAGAATTCACCGCCACCCAGATCAAGGGCTTCACGCCGGCCCAGTTCGGCTCGCTGTCGGCCAACGCCCTGCCGGCCCTGTTCGACACCCAGTTCGAGGGGCTCAGCGCCCTGCAGATCGGCGGGCTCTCGGCCTCCGGCGTCGCGGCGCTCAACGACACCCAGATCGGCTGGCTCTCAACGACCCAGCTGCGCGGCATCAGCACCACGGCGCTGGGGGACCTGTCCTCCACCGACTTCGGCCGGTTCAGCCCGGTGCAGATCGGCAGCCTGACGCCGGCCCAGCTCGGAGCCCTATCCTCCACCAACCTGTCGGTCCTCGACGCCACCCAGGTCACCGACCTCACCACCACCCAGGTCAAGGCGCTCACCGCCACCCAGCTCGCCGGGCTCTCGGCCACCGACCTCGGCGAGTTCGCCCTGACCCAGCTCGGCGCCATGTCGGCGACCCAGATCAACGCCTTCGGCGCCGGCGCCCTGGCCGCCCTGGACGAGACCCGGCTGGGGGCGCTCACCGCCCTGCAGATCGGCGGGCTGACCGCCACCAACCTCTCGGCCTTGACGCAAACCCAGGTGGCGGGCCTCAGCGCGACCCAGATCCAGGGCATCAGCGCCGCCAACATCCGCGGCCTCAGCGCCACCGACTTCGGCGAACTGACCGCCACCCAGCTCACGCGCCTGACCGCCGGCCAGGTGGGGGCGCTCACCACCACCAACCTGTTTGGCCTGTCTGAGACCCAGTTCGGGACCCTGGCCGCCACCCAGATCGCCGGCCTGACGACGACCCAGCTCTCGGCCCTCGACACCACCCAGTTCCAGAGCTTCACGACCGGCCAGATCGCCGCCCTGCCCGGCGCGCAGATCGGATCGCTCTCCACCACAGTGATCGGGGCGCTCACCACAACCCAGGTCCAGGCCTTCACGGCCACCCAGATCCCCAGGCTGACGGTGACGCAGGTGCGCCAGCTGACCTCGACCCTGGTGGCGGCCATGACGCCGGCCCAGGTCAACGCCTTCACCGTCCTGCAAATCCAGAACCTACCGCCCGCCTGACGGGGCTGATCGCCGATTGGGGCTTGTGGTTCGCGCGTCCGTGCGTTTGAATTGAATTCAGTTCAATTTCAGGACCCGCCATGAGCATCCCCAAGATCGGCGCCTCGGAACGGCTGATCCGTGCGGCCCAGGAGGAGCTGATCGCCAGCCACGGCCTGCTGGAGATGCAGGCGGTGGCCAAGCGGGCCAAGGTCTCGGTGGGGCTGGCCTATCACCACTTCGGTTCCAAGGCCGGGCTGATCGCCGCCGTGGTGGAGGGGTTCTACAACCGGCTTGAAGACGCCGCCTTCAGCCCCTCCAAGCTGGTGTCGCCCGACTGGGCGGGCCGCGAGAAGGAGCGGATCGCAGCCTATATCGCCTTCCACTACGACCATCCCTTCGCCCCCCTGGTCGTGGGGCCGTTGAGCCGCGCGCCCGAGGTGCTGGATGTCGAGCAGGCCTTCACCCGCCGGCAGTTGACGGCCGGGGCCTACAACCTGCGGGCCGGTCAGCGGGACGGGGTGATCCCCTCCGACCTCGACCCGCGGCTGACCATCGCCCTGCTGATCGGCGGTATCCGCCAGGCGCTCATCGCGACGCTGACCACCGACAATCGGCGCGACCGCGGCGAGCTGACCGAGAAGATCTGGGTCTTCGTCTGCGGCGGCCTGCGCCTGCCCGTCCCCGAGGCGCTTCCAGAAAGGAACCGACGCCGTGGCCAGTCCGCATGAATTCCATCAGCCGAAGTCCAGCTACAGCCGCGACGACCTGATCGCCTCCAGCCGAGGCGGCTATTTCGGCCCCGGCAATGCGCAGCTCCCCGCGCCGCCGATGCTGATGATGGACCGGATCACGCAGCTGAGCCTGGACGGCGGCGCGTTCGGCAAGGGCCACGCCATCGCCGAACTGGATATCACCCCGGACCTCTGGTTCTTCGCCTGCCACTTCCCTGGCGACCCGGTCATGCCCGGCTGCCTGGGGCTGGACGCCATGTGGCAGTTGGTCGGCTACTGGCTGGGCTGGTCAGGATCGCCCGGCAAGGGCCGGGCCATCGGCGGGGAGGTCCGTTTCCGGAGCGACATCACGCCGGCGACGAAGCTGGTGCGCTACGAAGTGAGCCTGCGGCAGGTCCGGCGCGGCGCACTGGCGCTGGGGGTGGCGGAGGGCAAGCTGTTCGCCGACGACATGCTGGCCTATGTCGCCACCGACCTGAGGGTGGGGATGATCGGTTCCACGAACTGAGGTCTGTGATAGCCTTTCCACACGCTCCACAGAGGGCGGCTCAAGGGAAGGACGCGCGTCATGACCGACCGCATCGAGGCGATCGAATATACCGACGCCGTCTGCTCCACCGCCTGGGGCGCCGAGCCGCTGCTGCGGCTGCTGGACTGGCGTCACGGCCACCACCTCACCTGGCGCAAGGTCATGGGCGGGCTGGTGGGCGACGCCGCCACCGGCAAGGACGACTGGGACAGGGTCAGCGCGGCAGGCCCCATGCGCGCCTACTGGAAGCGGGTCTGGGCGCTGACCGGCATGCCCTATCCCAACCCCATGCACCTGATGCTGCAGTCCACCGACCCGATGGGCGCAGCGGTGAAGGCGGCCGAGCTGCAGGGCCAGGACGTGGCCCACGCCGTCCTGCGCCGCTTCCGCGAGCAGATCTTCATCTTCGGCCTGGGCCCGCAGACCCCCGACGAGTTCGAGGCGGCGACGCAAGGCGTGCCCGGCCTGGACCAGGCCCGCTGGCGCGCCGACCAGGCCAGCGCCGCGACGGCGGCCGCCTACCGCGCCGATTGGGAGGAAACCCGCGCGCCGAACGCCTATGTGCGCAACCTCAAGCACGACAGCCCGATGAACGGCGAGCTCAAGCACTCCGAGGGCCACGACCGCTACGCCCTGCCGACCCTCATCTTCCGGGGTCCGAACGGCGACCAGACCGTCGCCGGCTGGGTCGGCTACGAAGAGTACGTCGCCGCCCTGGAGGCCGCCCTGCCGGGCGCCACCGCCGATCCGCGCCCCGACCCGACGCCGGAGGAGGCCTTCGCCCGCTGGCCGGTGCTGACCGCCAAGGAACTGGCCGTGCTCTGCGGCGAGAGCGCAGCGCCGCCGGCTGGCGTGGTCACCTACGACTGGGGCGACGGCCTGGTCTATTTCACCGCCGCCGAGGCCAAGGCGCGGGGGCTGGCGGAACGCGTCAAGGCCTAGCTTTCCCCATTGCCTGACGCTGCGACAGACGAGTCTGATCGACGCAAAGGGAGCCCGCCATGTCCGATCTCGACTTCACCGGCCAGACCGTCCTCGTGGTGGGCGGGTCCAGCGGGATCGGCAATGGGATCGCCCACGGCTTCGCAAAGCGCGGCGCGGCGGTCCAGGTCTGGGGCACCCGGGCGACGGCGGCTGACTATGACGGCGTCGAGGGCTCGGACCTTTCCGGCCTGAGCTATGTGTCGGTCGATGTTTCCGACCGCGCGGCCATCGCCGCCGAGGCCCCGAACCTGCCCCACCTCGACGTCCTGGTGCTGTGCCAGGGCACGGTGATCTACAAGCGCGGCGAGTTCGCGCCGGCCGGCTGGGACCACGTCATGGCGGTCAATCTCGACAGCCTGATGGACTGCTCCAACGCCTTCTACGGCCGGCTGGCGGCCGCCAAGGGGTCGATCATCATCGTCAGCTCGGTGTCGGGCTTCCAGTCCAACCGCGGCAATCCCGCCTATGCCGCCTCCAAGGCCGGCGCGGTCAGCCTGACCAAGACCCTGGGCGAGGCCTGGGCCCGGGACGGCATCCGGGTGAACGGCCTGGCGCCGGGGCTGGTGGCCACCAAGCTCACCGCCGTCACCACCGACAACCCCGACCGCCTGGCCGGCGCCCTGCGCGCCATCCCCGCCGGCCGCATGGGTACGCCCGACGACATGGCCGGCGCCGCCCTGTTCCTGGCCTCGCCGCTGGCGTCCTACGTCAACGGCCAGACCCTGATCGTCGACGGCGGCCTGTCGCTCTCGTGAAGGATTTTACGATGTCGCTCAGCCGCTCGGTCCAGGGTTCCGTGGTCCTCGTCACCGGGGCGGGCAGCGGCATGGGGGCGGCCACCGCCGCGGTGTTCGCCGCCGAGGGCGCCCATGTCGCCGTCACCGACCGCAACGCCGCGGCCGCGCAAGGCGTCGCCGACGCCATCACGGCGCAGGGCCAGTCGGCCCAGGCCTGGCCCCTGGACGTCTCCGATCCCGGCCAGATCATGGATGTCGTGGCGCAGGTCGCCGCCCGCTTCGGCGGCCTCGACTGCGTGATCAACAATGCCGGGATCTCCGGCTTCTCGGCCATCGACGACGACGGCTACGAGGCGGTCTGGGACCGTTCCATCGCCATCCTGTTGACCTCGCACCACCGGGTGATCCGCGCGGCCCTGCCCCATCTGCGCAGGTCCGCCGCCCCGCGGATCGTCAACATCGCGTCGACCGAGGCCCTGGGCGCCACCGCCCGCGACAGCGCCTATGCGGCGGCCAAGGCCGGCGTCACCGGTCTGACCCGGGCGCTCGCCGTTGAGCTCGGCCGCGAGGGGATCACCGTCAACTGCATCTGCCCGGGCCCCATCCTCACCGGCATGACCGACGCCATTCCCGACGAGGCCCGCCAGACCTATGCCAGACGCCGCACGGCGCTGGGCCGCTATGGCGCGCCCGAGGAGGTCGCCCACATCACGCTGAGCCTGTGCCTGCCGGCCGCCAGCTACCTCACCGGGGTCACCATCCCGGTGGACGGCGGCCTGATGGCGCGGAACGCCTAGGACCCGCAACCGTTGAGCCGGACCTCGTCGGCCGGCCGCTCAAAGGTCCGTGACCTGGGGTGGCGCCGGGCAGACGGGCTCACCAGTTGGCGTACAGTACGCGTGAGAGGAGAGCTCCAATGACACCCGACACCGATCATCACATCTCGGTTGTTCCGGTGGAGGGGGGCTGGCGCGTGCTTTCTCCCCTGGACGACACCCCTCTGATGTTCCTCTCCGGCGCCAAGGCCGAGGAGAAGGCCAAGTCGCTCGCCGAACGCCTGGCCGCCACCGGCCATGACGCCCAGGTGCTGATCCATGACCGCACCCGCGCCCTGATCGGCACCTGGCGCTATTTCGCCGACGAGTTTCCGTTATCGGAACTGCCGATCCGAGCCATCGACTAGGGCCTTCTTGCGATCGTCTCGCAAGCGACGCGATTCCTACCTGTCTGTCGGATATCCGTCGGAACCTGGGTCTGAAAGCGGTGTTTTCCGAACTCTGGGCGCACCGCCCGCAGGTTCAGGAATGAGGGACATCATGGCGACCACCGCGAAGGCCGATACAGCGAAGAAAACCACCACCAAGAAGACCGCGGCCGCGCGCCGGACGCGCCGCACCAACCGCCGCGACCCGCTGGCCATCAGCCTGCTCAAGAAGGATCACCGCGAGGTGGCCGCCATGTTCGATGAGTACGAGCAGCTGGAGAAGGACGCCGAGAAGCTCGCCCTGTTCAACAAGATCGCCCTGGCCCTGAAGGTCCACACCGCGATCGAGGAAGAGATCTTCTACCCCGAGGAGCGGGGCGATGTTGAGGACGACCTCATGGACGAGGCCTATGCCGAACACGACGGGGCCAAGAAGCTGATCGCGGAGATCGAGGCCATGAAGCCCAGCGAGCAGTTCTATGACGCCAAGGTCAAGGTGCTGGGCGAGTACATCTCCCACCACGTCAAGGAAGAGGAACAGCCCGGCGGCATGTTCTCCCAGGCCAAGAAGGGTGACGAAGACCTCGACGCCATGGGCGAGCGCATGGCGGCCCGCAAGGAAGAACTGATGGCCCAGATGGCGCCCGCCAAGGCCAACTGATCTCGCGCCACGCGCCCGGTGGCGGCGCACGGCGTCGCTGCACTTATCTGAATTGAAGAAATCGGGCCGCCTCAGCATCGTCTGGGGCGGCTTGCTTTTGGGGGCTACGCCGCAGCCGGCGCGGCCTGAGCATCGGCCGCGTTCCTTCGGATTTCGGCGGTTGATCGCCGCTTAACTTGCGCGCGGCGCTCCAAAAATCGCTTCACCTCCAACGTCGGGGATCGATCATATAAGGTTCTTAACCTTACATATTCTGTCCTGCACAATACTCGAAGTGCATTACTCGCACAACTATTCGATCTATAAGATATTTATTGGAAATGGCAGGCCACAGTTATCTGTCTTTACGTGGCGAAATCTGTGACATGATCGACTCGATAAGCTTTTTGTATTTGGCCCATCGTTCGGACCCCCAGTGAATTTTAGAAATTACCTCCTGTCGGCCATGGACCCTGAGGACATGGCCGCCCTAGGCCCATTCCTCACAGAAACAGCGCTGTCGACCGGCGAATTGCTCCATCAACCCGAACAGCCGGTGGAGGTGATCTATTTCCCCTCCAGCGCCGTGGCCTCGGTGGTCACCCCCACCCGCGACGGCCGCAGCGTGGAGAGCGCCACCATCGGGTTCGAGAGCGTCACCGGCCTGCCGTCGGCCCTCAGCGGCGAGCCCAGCTCCAGCCGCGTCTTCACCCAGGTCGCCGGCAGCGCCATCCGCCTGCCGGCCGACAAGCTGCAGGAACAGGCCTTCAGGAGCGCGCCGCTGTTGCACCTGCTGCTGCGCCACATCGAAGCCAATATCAGCCAGGCCCAGCAGTCGGTGGCCTGCAACGCCCTGCACGAGGCCGGACAGCGCCTGGCCCGCTGGCTGCTGATGACCCAGGATCGGGTGTCTGGCCCCGTCGTGCCGCTGACCCAGGAATACCTGGCCATCATGCTGGGGGTTCAGCGCACCACCGTCACCCTGGTGGCCAGCGCCTTCAAGCGCGCGGGGTTGATCAACTATCGGCGGGGCGCCATCACCATCCTCGACCGGGCCGGGCTCGAGCGGGAGGCCTGCGAGTGCTACGCGCTCAGCAAGGTGCGCTTCGACCGTCTTTTGAAAACTCCGGCCTGAGGCCCAGCTTCAGCCGGTCGCCGACCCGCCGCCGCCCACCCGCCGTTCGCGGTGGATCAACCGGTCATCGCGCCAGATCTCCACCTCGGCGGCGCTGCCGTGCTCGGCCAAAATCTGCACGCCCTTGCTCATCGCCGCGTGGTCGTCCGACAGTTCAACGGCCTCGAACGTCAGGCTCGTGCCGCCGGAAAGATACGGGAAGAAGGTATAGGCGGGCACGGCGGCGGTATCCCAGGTGAAGCTGGACCTGACCATCAACCTGACGGGGCGTCTGCTACCTACCCGACTTAGGGCCCGAGGACCCCGAGGCGGCGGGAGCCCCTTCCCCTCGCCCTCCGGCTCTGCCTAAAGTCCGCCCAAGAAAGTGCATGGGGGGAACGTGCGTATGGCTGCGGCGCTCGAAGCCGGCGGTAAGCCGGTCTATTCAGATAGTTACAAGGGCGTGGTGCTGGGCCTGCTGGTCACCGCCTACACGCTCAACTTCATCGACCGGACGATCATCGCCACCATCGGCCAGGCCATCAAGGATGACCTGAAGATCACCGACACCCAGCTTGGCCTGCTGGGCGGGCTTTATTTCGCCCTGCTCTACACCCTGCTGGGCATTCCGATCGCCCGTCTGGCCGAGCGCTTCAACCGCGTCTCCATCATCTCCGCCGCCATCCTGATCTGGTCGGGCTTCACTGCCCTGTGCGGCACCGCCACCAGCTTTGCGCAGCTGGCCGCCTACCGCTTCGGCGTCGGGTTCGGCGAGGCCGGCCTCTCTCCGCCCGCCCATTCCCTGCTCAGCGACTATTTCGAACCCAAGAAGCGGGCCACAGCGCTGTCGGTCTATTCCTTCGGCATCCCGCTCGGCACCATGATCGGCGCGGTCGCCGGCGGCTGGCTGGCCCAGAACTTCTCCTGGCGCATCGCCTTCATGATCGTCGGCGCGCCGGGCATCCTCATCGCCATCGCCATGAAGCTGCTGATCAAGGAGCCGCCGCGGGGCCATTCAGAGCCCGACCAGGCTCCCGCCTCACCCGAGGACGTCGCCGTCGTGGCGCCCGCCGCCCCGCCGTTCTCCTTCTTCGGTGAGCTCAAGGAACTGGCCAGCGTCGCCGGCACACTGTTTGGCAAGTGGCCCGTGGTCAACATGGTGCTGGGCGTCACCATCGCCTCCTTTGGCTCCTATGGGGCGGGCCAGTTCGTACCGCCGTATTTCGCCCGCGCCTTCGGCGATCCGTCCGGCCACGCCAGCTGGACCTGGCTGCATTTCCTGGCCGACCCCAACCACCCCTACCTGCTGGATCTGGCCAAGATCGGCATGATCACCGGCATCGTCGGCGGCATCTCCTCGGGGATCGGCACCCTGCTGGGCGGGGTCATCACCGACCGCATGAGCAAGCGCTCGCCGCGCTGGTACTCGCTGACGCCGGCCATCGGCCTGGCCATCGCCACGCCCATCTATATCGCCGCCTACCTGCAGCCCTCGTGGCAGACCGCGGCCCTGATCCTGCTGATCCCGGGGATCTTCCACTACACCTATCTCGGCCCCACCTTCGGGGTGGTGCAGAACATGGTCCCGACGCGCAGGCGGGCCACGGCCACGGCCCTGCTGTTCTTCTTCCTGAACCTCATCGCGCTGGGCGGCGGCCCGCCCTTCACCGGCTGGGTCATCGACCACTTCGCCCAGTTCAACTTCAACCACCCAGGCGGCCACGGCATGCTGGCTTCCATCAGCGCCATGCTTGGCGGCGACGGCGGGACCATCAGCTTCGCCACCGCCTGCCCGGGCGGCAAGGCGCCGGTGGGCGCGGCGCTTGAGGTGGTGGACCACTGCAAGGCCAGTCTGAAGGCGGCGACCCAGTCGGGGATCATCGTCTCGGTCTGCTTCTACCTCTGGGCCGCCTTCCACTACCTGCTGGGCTCCTTCGGCCTGGCCAAGGCGCTCTCCAAGGCCCGCACCGACCGCGGCGAAGCGGCTTAAGAACCGGCTCCGGGGTGGCGAAATCGGCCCGGTGGAGCAATCCGCCGGGCCGTAAGGAGCCCTCGACAGATCATGCTTTAGCCGCCGTCGACAAAGGCCCGGACATGGGGATTGCTCGTCTGGTCGAGCTCTCCGGGCGCGCCCTGCCAGACGATGGCCCCCTCGTGCAGCATGGCGATCTGGTCGCCGATCCTGCGGGCCGAGGCGAGGTCGTGGGTGATCGAGATCGCCGTGCAGCCCAACCGCTTCACCTGGTCGACGATCAGATCATTGATCGCCGTTGCGGTGATCGGGTCCAGGCCGGTGGTCGGCTCATCGAAGAACAGCACGTCCGGATCGGCGGCGATGGCGCGGGCCAGCCCGACCCGCTTCTGCATCCCACCCGACAGGTCCGACGGGAAGGCATCGGCGACGACGACGTCCAGGCGCACCCGCGCCAGGGCGTCGAGCGCCCGGACCCTGGCGGCCTTGCGCGAAACGCCGTCGGCGTTGATCAGCCGGAAGGCGACGTTCTCCCAAACCGTCAGGCTGTCGAACAGCGCCGCGCTCTGGAACAGCACGCCTGAGCGGGACAACAGCCGGCGCTGCAGCCGGCCGCCGAACCCCGGAAGCCCCCGGCCGTCCAGGAGGACCTTTCCAGCGTCCGGCGCCACCAGGCCGAGCGCAAGCTTGACCATGACCGACTTGCCCTGTCCCGACCCGCCGATGATCACCATGGAGCGCCCGGCCTCGACGCTGAGGCTCAGCCGGTCGAGGACGGTGACGTCCCCGAACCGCTTGGTGACGTTGCGCCACTCCAGCTTGGGACTGGAGCGGGTCATCGCTGGGTGAACAGGGTCGTGAGCAGATAGTCGGAGGCGAAGATCAGGATGGCGGCTGAGACCACCGCGTCGGTGGTGGCCCGCCCGACCCCGCGCGCGCCGCCGGTGGCGCGGTAGCCGTGATAGCAGCCCATCAGGGCGACGATGAAACCGAACACCATGGCCTTCAGCAGGCCCGTGCCCACGTCTCCGGCCTGCACGAAGTCGACGGTGCTGCGGATATAGACGGTGGGATTGAAGTCCAGGAACCCCACCGCCACCGCCCATCCGCCGGCGATCCCGATGATGTCGGCCACCACGGTGAGGATCGGCAGGGCGATGACCGCGGCCATCAGCCGGGGCGCCACCAGGTAGCCGAAGGGGTCGGTGGACAGGGTCCTCATCGCATCGATCTGCTCGGTGGCGCGCATGGCCCCGATCTCCGCGGCGATGGTGGCCGAGACGCGGCCGGCCAGCATCAGGGCGGCCAGCACCGGGCCAAGTTCGCGGGCGATCCCCAGGGCGACGATCTGCGGCATGATCTGCTCGGCGTTGAACCGTCCGCCGCCGGTGTAGATGTTCAGCGCCAGTGCCGCGCCGGTGAACACCGCCGTCAGGCCGATGACCGGCAGCGAGAAGAAGCCGATCACGGCGAGCTGGCGCAGGGTCTGGCCCGGGAACCACGGCCCCAGCGCCACGGCCTGGAGACTGCGCAGGGCAAACAGAGTCACGGCCCCCACCGTGCGCAGTGACAGCAGGGCCAGGCGGCCGACCGCCCGGACCGGGGTCAAGGCCACGGCGGCGGTCATCTCACTGGCTCTCCGGCGCGGGGGCGGCGGGCCGCACCGCCTGGCCGATCAGGCCGAACAGATCCACGGCGCCCTGGGTGTTCTCGATCTCGCCGCCCGGCTTGAGGTCCTCGGCCGCTCCGCCCGCCCCGATGGCGACGTGCACGCCCCCGAGCAGGCTGTCGCTGGTGATCTTGGCGGTAGAATCGGCGGGCAGCCGGACCTCGGGATCGATGGCCAGGCCGACCTTGGCCAGATAGGTGTCGGGCTCCAGGGAGACCTTCGAGACCGTGCCGATCTTGACCCCCGCCACGGTGACGGTGGCGCCCGGCGCCAGGGACCCGACCTCGCCAAACTTGGCGGTGAGCTCGTAGCCGCGCGGGCTCAGCCCACCTCCTCCGACCCGCATCGCATAGACCAGGAACGCTGCGGCCAAGCCCAGCACCAGGACGCCCACGACGGTCTCAGCCCATTGTCCCCGCACGGTCGCCTTCAAGTCCTGGTGTTGCGCTGAAGCTGGGCGATGAGCACGCCGATGTCGCCGCCGGCGTTGTCTATGGTGGAGACGAAGTCCTGCTGCTGGGTGATCGCCAGCCAGACCCCGCGGATCTGGACATCGACGATCTTCCAGGCCGCGCCGCTCCCCAGGACCCGCCAGGACACCGGGATCGGGTCGCGGCCGCCCCCCACGACCAGGGTGTTGACCACCACGTCGCCGGCCGCCCGAGCGACCGATCCGCTGACCCGCAGGGTCTCGCCCCTGAATTCGGAGATGCGGCTCTGGTAGACGGACTCCGCATAGGCGCGGAACACCGTGTTGAACTTCGCCCGCTGGGCCGGGGTGATGGTGCGCGCGTACTTGCCCAGCACGAAATTGGTGATCTTCGGAACATCGGCGATCTGATCGATCAGCTTGCGGAAGGCCTGCTGCTTCTGCGCCAGGCTCAGGCCGCGATCGGCCAGCACCGACAGCACCTTCTGGGCCTGGACCTCGACGAACGCCTCGGCCTGGAGATCGCGCGCGCTGCGCCGGGCCGCCGGCTGCGCCATGGCGGCCGCCGCCATCCCAGCGAGCGCCACGGCGCCTCCCAGGCGCATGAGGACGTGGCGGCGGGCTGGGGCGGGTCGCATGTGTATCTTACCTCGGGCGGCGGATGGGCGCGATGGCCTAGTAGATGGGCTCTGAGACGTTGTTCGCCGCAAGGGCGACTGTCTCGGCGGGCGCTGGCGTATCGGGCGCGGCCTCGAAGTCGGGCAGGACTTCCACCGCGCCGGTGGCCTCGCGCACCACCGACTCCCGGTTCTGCAGATAGGCCGACTGGATCGTCGCATAGGGGTCCGTCGCCTCTTCAGCGACCGCCGCCAGGGTGGCGTCGGCGCTCGACCTGTAGTCCAGGGCGGTGACGCCCAGACGACCAGCCCCGAAGTCGCTGCCAAGTCCGCCCGTCGCCAGGGAAATGGGGTCGGTCAAGGCGTCCACCACCTGCCCCAGGCCGTCGCGCACGTTCAACGGTCCGACGAGCGGCAGATAGAGATAGGGTCCGGTCCCGACGCCGTAGCGTCCCAGGGTCTGGCCGAAGTCGGCGCGGCTGCGATCCAGCCCCACCCGGCTCGCCACGTCGAACACGCCAAGGACGCCCACGGTGGAATTGATGGCGAAGCGGACGCCGGCCTGCACCGCGCGCCGGGGATGCCCCTGCAGGCTCGCATTGAGCACCGTCGAGGGTTCCCGCAGGTTGTCCACGACCCGCCCCAGGCCCCTTCGGACCGGTGAGGGCGTGATCTTCATATAGGCCCGCGTGATCGGCCGGATCAGGGCCCGGTCGAGGAATCCGTTGAAGGCGTAGGACCCGCGATTGAACCGCCGCCAGGGGTCCTTGGCCGCCGCGGGCGCCAGAGTGGCTGGCGGCGCGGGCGCGGCCTCCACGGCCATGCTGTCGGCCGCCGCCGGGGGCTCCTCCACCGCCTGGGTCCAGGCCGCTCCGCCCAAGGCCACCGACAGCGCCAGGCCCAGCGCCAGGATCAGCGGCGTACCCGCCCGGGGACGCTCGACGCCCGGATGTGTTTCGACGATGTCCCGTTTGAAGATCATGTCATGGTCCCCCCAGACCACGTCACAGCTTAGTTCGGCCGCGCTGCGCCTGGAAACCTCCTTCGCGTGAAGGAAGAAGTCACTCAACCCTGGACCTGACCTCCGCAATCCTGGGGCGCCAAGCTGGTCACCGCGAGCGCGTCCCCGGTCCCGCCCGGGTCCGGGGACGCAGCAAAACAGGGGTTCCAGGCCCTGGCCACGGATGGCGCCCGAGCGCGTCGATGAAGATCTGGCGCGGCGACGGCCAACTCGTCGACCTGCTGTAGCTCTTACAAGTTGCACGACCTTGACCTGCCCCGCCGCCGGGTCAAGCTTCACCGTCGGGTGCGACCCGCGCCCGCCCGTCCGGGAGCACAACCCATGACCGGTAAGCGTATCGCCACCCTCGCCGCAGCCATTCTCCTTGCCGCCCTCCCCGCCGCCAGGGCCAGCGCCCGAGACCTGCCCGCCGGCGGCCTCACCCGCGCCGAGATTGCCCAATGGCTGCAGGGCCATGGCTACAAGGCGAAGATCCACGACGACAGCTCGGGGACCAGCATCGTCACCAGCGCCTCGGACGGGTTGAACTGGGACATCTATGTCTATGAGTGCAATGGCGCCGGCCGCTGCCCGGACCTGCAGTACGCCGCCGGATGGAGCGGCGTCACCGTCGCCGACGACACACTCAACACCTGGAACCGCGACAACCGCTATATCCGCGCCTATCAGGGCGAAAAGGGCTCCGTCTGGGGGGAGTTCGACGTCGACATCAGCCCAGGCGGCACCTGGGAGCAGCTCGACAAGACCCTCGACCGCTGGACCGGCGCCCTGCCCCTATTCGCCAAGCACATCGGGCAGTAGGCGACTAAACTCCCGGCGCCCACCCCGCCGCCGCCAGTTGGAACCCCGCGAAGTCGAACCCGGGGACCACCACGCAGGCCACCAGCGCCCAGCCGTCGGGACTGGCCTGCGCCGCCTGCCATTCGCCGGGCGCCACCACGCCTTGCGGCGCGTCGCCCGTGAGCACGTCGGGACCAAGGCGCGTGGCGACGACCGGGCCGGCATCACCCTCTGCCGTCTTCAGCGTCAACGCCGTGCCCGCCTGGAACAGCCACAGCTCCGTGGCGTCGATGCGGTGCCAATGAGACGCCTGGCCGGCTTCCAGCAGGAAAAGGATCGCGGTGCCGGGGCTGCGAATGCCGACGCCGGCCGGCGCGCGCCAGGTCTCGCGATACCAGCCGCCCTCCGGGTGGGGGCTAAGGTTCAGGCGGGCGATCACGGCGGCGGCCGATTCGGCGGTCATCAGGGGAGCAGACACAAAAAACGCCGCCCTTGCGAGGCGGCGTCTGTGTCGGCGGAGCCGAGAATAGCTGGCGGCTAGTTGCCGGACTTGATGGCTTCGCGGGCCTGGGCCAGCAGTTCGTCCATCTTCATGCGGACGTCGCCCTCGCTGGTGTTGACGCCCGAGCCCTTGAGATCCTCGAACACCTTGCGCAGCACGTCTTCGTCGCCGGGCAGTTCAAAATCGGACTTCACCACGGCCTTGGCGTATTCGGCCACGCGGTCGCCCTCCAGGCCCATCAGGCCCGCGGCCCATTCGCCCAGCAGACGGTTGCGACGCGCCCCGGCCTTGAACTCTTGGTCCTGGTCCAGCGCGAATTTGTTTTCAAAGCCACGTTGGCGGTCGTCGAAGGTGGTCATGGGGTCTCCCAGAGGTGGCCTTAGCGGCGTTGCATATCCCTTGGGGCGCGAGGTCGCAATGTAAACGCATCGCTTGACGGCCGATGTGGGCGCCGGTGTGGCCATGGCGTTTGCGCGGAGGGGCCCGATCGTCTATTTTTCGCCAGCCTCAGATCGGCGAGAGGCTTGGAGTCGGGATCGCGCGCGTTGGGACCAACGGCGCGCGTTTTTCGTTTCGGCTCCCGGCCAGAACCCTCGCCACGTGGAGAAGGCTGCGTATGACCACCCGCCGCAAGAAGATCTTCGAAGGCAAGGGCAAGATTCTCTACGAGGGGCCCGAACCCGGCACCCTCATCCAGTACTTCAAGGACGATGCGACGGCCTTCAATTCGACGAAGAAGGCCGTCCTTGAGGGCAAGGGCGTCATCAACAACCGCATCAGCGAATATGTGATGACGCGGCTGAACTCCATCGGGGTGCAGAACCACTTCATCCGCCGCCTGAACCTGCGCGAGCAGCTGATCCGCGAGCTGGAGATCATCCCGCTGGAGGTGGTGTGCCGCAATGTGGCGGCCGGCTCCCTGTCGCAGCGGTTCGGCCTGCCCGAGGGCCAGGCCCTGCCGCGCTCGATCATCGAGTTCTACCTGAAGGACGACAAGCTGGGCGACCCGATGGTCACCGAGGAGCACATCACCGCCTTCAACTGGGCCTCGACCCAGGAGATCGACGACATGATGGCGCTCACCCTGCGAGTGAACGACTTCCTCACCGGCACCTTCGGCGCCGTCGGCATCACCCTGGTGGACTTCAAGGTGGAGTTCGGCCGGCTGTGGGAGAACGACTTCGCCCGGGTCATCCTGGCCGACGAGATCAGCCCCGACAGCTGCCGGCTCTGGGACGCCCAGACCAACGAGAAGCTGGACAAGGACCGATTCCGCCGCGATTTGGGCGACGTCATCGAAAGCTATACCGAAGTCGCCCGGCGGCTGGGGATCATGAAAGAGATGCCCACCGTGATCCAAGGAGGCCTGCACTAGTGCGCGCGAAAGTTCATGTGTTCCTGAAACCCGGCGTGCTGGACGTCCAGGGCAAGGCCGTCGAGGCCGCCCTGCACGGCCTCGGCTGGGGTCATGTCGAGGGTGTTCGGGTCGGCAAGACCATCGAGTTCGACCTCAAGGGCAAGGACGCCGCCGAGACCGAGAGCGAGGTCAAGGACATGTGCGAGAAGCTGCTCGCCAACACGGTCATCGAAAGCTACCGGGTCGAGGTGGCGTGAGGCCCTGGGCGCTCCCGCTGATGGGAGCGCTCCTGCTGTCTGCGTGCGCTCCGCCCGAGCCGCCGCCGCCCCCGCAGCTGAAGCTGGACTGCGCGCTCGGTTTCGAGGCGTTGAGCGCCGCGATCGTCGCCGCGCCGGGCATGAAGCCGGCGGTGAAGGAGCGGAGCGAACCGTTCCGCTACTACAATGCCGACGGCGGCCAGAGTTCCTACATGATCACCGAGCCTGGGGCGCCGGGGCATCCGGCGATCCTGAAGCAGGAAGTCACGCCCTCCGGAATCCAGAACTCCGGCTGCGCCTATGGCGACGAGAAGGGCTACGGCGAACTCGTGGCCTATCTGGAGGCCCTGGCCAAGGCGCGCGCCAAATGACCGCGCCACGCCTGGAAATCCCGGCCAAATCCCTCTAGGAACCCGCCCATGAAAGCCGCTGTCATCGTCTTCCCCGGGTCCAACTGCGACCGCGACTGCAAGGTCGCCATCGAGCGCTCCACGGGCGCCGCCGTCGAGATGGTCTGGCACGGCGACACCGCCCTGCCCCATGGCCTGGACCTGATCGTCCTGCCGGGCGGCTTCTCCTACGGCGACTACCTGCGCTGCGGGGCCATGGCCTCGCTGTCGCCGGTGATGAACGAGGTCAAGCTGGCCGCCGACCGCGGCGTGGCCACCGTGGGCATCTGCAACGGTTTTCAGGTGCTGTGCGAGGCCGGCATGCTGCCCGGCGCCCTGCTGCGCAACGAGGCGCTCAAGTACGTCTGCAAGCCGGTGGCGCTCGAGGTCACCAACGCCCAGACCCGCTTCACCGCCGGCTATGCCGGACGCCGCGAAGTGACCATGACGGTGGGCAATGGCGAGGGGAACTTCTTCGCCGACGCCGACACCCTGGCCCGCATCGAGGGCGAGGGTCAGGTGGTGTTCCGCTATCAGGACAATCCCAACGGCTCCACCAACGCCATCGCCGGCGTGGTCAATGCGCGGGGCAATGTGCTGGGCCTGATGCCCCACCCCGACCGCGCCTTCGAGGCCGAGCTGGGCTCCGCCGACGGCGCGATCCTGTTCCAGAGCGCGCTCGCCAGCGCCTAGCGCGCAAAGAGGGGCAGGCTGTCCACGGACGTCGCGCCCTCGATCTCCAGCAGCTTCAGCTTGGTCACCCCGCCCCCCGGCGCGGAGAAACCCCCCAGCTTGCCGTCGGCGCCCTGGACCCGGTGGCAGGGCATGATGATCGGGAACGGGTTCTTGCCCATGGCCTCGCCGACGGCGCGGCTGGCGGTGGGATCACCCAGGCGTTTGGCCACCTCGCCATAGGTCAGGGTCTGGCCGGGCGGGATGGCGCGGCCGATGGCGTAGACTGCCCGCTGGAACTCACTCACCGAACTCATGTCCAGGACGATGTCGGCCAGGTCGTCCTTGGCGCCGGTGAGCAGGCCCTGGATGCGGGCGATGGCGGCGACAATCTCCGGCGTCGGCTCGGAGTCCGCGATGCCGGGGAAGCGCTGCTCGAACCGAGCCTGGGCCCGTTCGTCCGAGCTGTCGGGGAGGCGAACCGAAACGATGCCAGCCTCGCCCCAGGCCAGGCCGCAGCGGCCGATGGCGGTGTCGAAGAGGGTGTAGCCGAGCTCTGACATAACCCCAGGCTACCAAAAAACGGAGAGTCGCGCTGGCGGGAAACGGACCTCGCCAGGCCGCTTGACTTGGGACGGCAGGGGCGTAGCCTGAGCTCAAATTACAAGCGTAGTCCCATGAACATCACCGAAGCCGAAAGTCAGATCATGCAGGCGCTGTGGCGGAAGACGCCGCTGACCGCCGACGAGATCGTGGCCGATGTCCGCGCCCGCCAGCCCTGGGCCGAGGCGACGGTGAAGACCCTGATCAACCGCCTGCTGAAGAAGAAGGCCATCCGGTCCGAGCGGGTCGACGGCCGCCACCAGTATGTGCCCCTCGTGGACCACGCCAACTATGTGCAGGACGAGAGCCAGGGCCTGCTGGACCGGCTGTTCGAGGGCCAGCTCGCGCCGCTGGTGGCCCACTTCGCCCAGAACCGGAAGCTGAAACCCGACGAAATCGCGCGCCTGAAGAAGCTGATCGCGGAGTTGGACGACGATGACTGACCTGATCGCCGACCTGCTGCGGGCCAATCTGGCCGCCAGCCTGGCCATCGCCTTCGTGTTGGCGATCCGCCTGCCGGCGCGGCGCATATTTGGGGCGGAGATGGCCTACCGCCTGTGGCTGATCGTGCCGCTCGCCTTCGCCGCCAGCCTGATCCCGGCGGCCGAGGCGCCGACCGGAACCCCCGGCCCCTCCCTGCCCCTGCCGATCCCGCTGACCCAGCCCCACGCGGTGTCGTTCACCGCGGAGATCTGGGTCGCCGGCGCCCTGGCGATCCTGGCCCTGATGGTCGTCGGCCAATGGCGCTTCCTGCAGCGAGCCAAGGCCGGCGAGGCGGGACCTGCGGTGGTGGGCTTCATCGCGCCCCGGGTCGTCACCCCCGCCGACCACGAGACCCGCTTCAGCCCTGAGGAACGCGCCCTGGTCCGCGCCCATGAGCGGGCCCACATCGACCGCGGCGATCCGAAGACCAACGCCTGGGTGGCGCTGTTTCAGGGGGTGAACTGGTTCAACCCCCTGGTCCACATCGCGGCCTATCACCTGCGTCTGGACCAGGAGCTGGCCTGCGACGCCACGGTGATGGCGCGCCGGCCCAGCGAGCGCCGGCTCTATGCCCAGACCATGCTGAAGACCCAACTGGCCGCCACGCCCCTGCCCTTCGGCTGCTACTGGCCCGCGCCGTCGCGCCATCCCCTGGAGGCCCGGGTCGCCATGCTGAAACAGGCGCGGCCGTCCCAGAACCGCGCCCTGGCCGGCTTCTGGATCGTCATGGCCCTGTCGGGCGCGGCCGGCGTCGGCGCCTGGGCCGCCCAGCCGCCCTCACCGCCCCACGTCCGCTGGCTCGACATGCCCAACCAGGCCGCGCAACGGCACGACGAATCCCCGGCCGTCGTGGTGATCTCGATGAGCGCCGAGCAAGTGAAGGCGCTGAGGATCGCGGCGCGTTAGGTTCAGGTTCCTTCTCCCCTTGCGGGAGAAGGTGGCCGGTCGGCGACCGGTCGGATGAGGGGTCGCACTCCCCCATCCGGATGCTCCGAAAGGCCCTAACCCGAGAGGCCTATCGACCCCTCATCCGACCCTGCTCCGCAGGGCCACCTTCTCCCGCAAGGGGAGAAGGACGCAGTGGTTTCACGCCGAGATCGTCACTGTCGTCGCCCCCTTGTCGCCCGCGATTTCGGCCGCGTTACGCGGCGCGGCGGCGTTGCGCGGTGCTGGCGACCGAGGCCGCGCGGGCGCCGGTGTGGAAGCCGCTGATCAGGCGGGTCAGTTCGCTGGCCTCGTTCTTCAGGCTGCTGGCGGCGGCGGTGGTCTCCTCCACCATGGCGGCGTTCTGCTGGGTGACCTGGTCCATCTGGTTCACGGCGGTATTGACCTGGGCCAGGCCCACCGACTGTTCCTGGGCGGTGGCGGCGATCTCGCCCACCATGCCGTCGATCTCGGCGACCCGGTCGACGATCCGCTGCAGGGCGTCGCCGGTCTGGCCCACCAGCTGGACGCCGGTGCTGACCTGCTGGCTGGAGGCGCCGATCAGGGCCTTGATCTCCTTGGCGGCTTCCGCCGAACGCTGGGCAAGCGCCCGGACTTCAGACGCAACCACCGCGAACCCTCGGCCGGCTTCCCCGGCGCGGGCGGCCTCGACGCCGGCGTTCAGGGCCAGCAGGTTGGTCTGGAAGGCGATCTCGTCGATCACCCCGATGATCTGGCTGATCTCCTGGGCCGACTTCTCGATTTCGCTCATGGCCGCGACCGCCTGTTGCACGACATTGCCGCTGGCCTGGGCGTCGCCGCGGGCGGCCAGCACCACCTCGGCGGCGGCCTTGGCCCCAGTCGCGGTCTGGCGGATGGTGGCGGTGATCTCGTCCAGCGCCGCGGCGGTTTCTTCCAGGCTGGCGGCCTGGTGCTCGGTGCGGCGCGAAAGATCGTCGGCGGCCGAGGAAATCTCGTCAGCCCCGCCGTGCACCGAGGTGGTGGAATTGGCGATCGCCCCCATGGCCTTGCAGAGGCCCGAGATCGCGGTGTTGAAGTCGTCCTTGATGGCTTGGAAGCTGGGGTCGACCTCGACCTTGATGGTCGCCGTCAGGTCGCCGCCGGCCAGCTGGCTGAGCGCCGTGGCCAGGGCGCCCACCAGGGTGGACTGGCGTTCCTCCGCCTGGCGGCGCGCCGCGTCGGCCTGCAGCCGGGCGGTCTCGATGGATTCCAGATAGACGGAGATGGCGATGTCCATGTCCAGGAAGGTGGCCTTGGTCAGGGCGCCGAGCTCGGCGGCCACCGTCTTCACATCGCTCTTCTTGCGGCCGAAGCCACCCTTGGGCCAGCGGTCCTCCAGCACCTTGGCCAGCAGGGTCTCGAGTACGAGGCCGTAGCCGCCGATATACCAGCTGGGTTCCAGGCCGATCTTGGCGTGGACCTCGCCCACGGTGGTCACGGCCTTAGCGTAGCCGTCGTCGAACTGGCCGCTGGAGATCCTGTCCCAATGGCTGAGCTGGCGCTTGTGGGCGCCGGCGATCTGATCGTCGCCTTTGAAGAAGGCGCGCGTCTCAGGCGTGCCCCGCACCTGATCGTAGAAGCCATCGAGCGCGCCCGACATCTCCTTCATGATCACCGGCTTGAGGTCCGTGATATGGGCGCGGGCCTTCTGGTCGAGCTTCATGAAGCGGAGGCGGTCTTCCAGGGTGCGCTGAGCCATGCCGTCGTCTCTTTCTCGCGACCTGGAACAGGCCGCTTTGAGGGCCCCTTGTGGGCTCAAGGTTAACGGCGCCTTTAGGACGCAGAGCCTGCGACCACACGCCATGCGGCGATCCGTCAGCCGAGGGCGCGCCTGCCGCGCGCTCTGCCGTCCACATGGTGTCGGCAACCGAGATGCACGGGCAGCGGTTCCGCCTCTCGCGTGCGCGCCCGAGTCCGGCTAGAACGCGCGCCATGAGCGCCCAGCCTGCAAAGACCCTGGCCGAGACGGCCGCCGAATACGGCCTGAAGCCCGAGGAATTCGACCTCATCATCCAACGTCTGAACCGCGAGCCCAACGCGGTGGAGTTGGGGGTATTCTCGGTGATGTGGAGCGAGCACTGCTCCTACAAGTCCAGCCGCAAACACCTGGGGAAATTTCCCACCACCGGCCCTCGCGTGATCTGCGGCCCCGGCGAGAACGCCGGCGTGGTGGACATCGGCGACGGCCAGGCCTGCATCTTCAAGATGGAGAGCCACAACCACCCCTCCTATATCGAGCCCTATCAGGGTGCGGCGACCGGCGTCGGCGGCATCATGCGCGACGTCTTCACCATGGGCGCGCGCCCCATCGCCCTGCTGAACGCCCTGCGCTTCGGCGATCCCAGCCATCCCAAGACCAAGCGCCTGGTGGCCGGCGTGGTCAGCGGCATCGGCGGCTACGGCAACTGCGTGGGCGTGCCCACCGTGGCCGGGGAGACCAATTTCCATAAGGGCTATGACGGCAACATCCTGGTCAACGCCATGTGCGTGGGCCTGGCCGACGCCGACAAGATCTTCTACTCGGCCGCGCCGGCCGCGGGCTTGGCCGTGGTCTATTTCGGCTCCAAGACCGGCCGCGACGGCATCCACGGCGCCACCATGGCCAGCCAGGAATTCGACGACGCCTCCGACGAGAAGCGCCCCACGGTCCAGGTCGGCGACCCCTTCGCCGAGAAACTGCTGATCGAGGCGACCCTGGAGCTGATGGCCTCGGGCGCCGTGGCCGCTATCCAGGACATGGGGGCCGCGGGCCTGACCTCCTCCTCCGTGGAGATGGCCGGCAAGGGTCAGGTGGGCATCGAGCTCGACCTGGACATGGTGCCCCAGCGCGAAGAGGGCATGAGCGCCTATGAGATGATGCTGTCGGAGAGCCAGGAGCGCATGCTGGCGGTCCTGAAGCCCGGCCGCGAGCACGACGGCCACGCCATCTTCGAAAAGTGGGGCCTGGACGCCGCCGTCATCGGCTGGACCACCGACACCGGCCACATCGTGCTGAAGCACAAGGGCGAGATCGTCTGCGACATCCCGCTGGCGCCGCTGGCCGAGGACGCCCCCCTCTATGACCGTCCCTGGGTGCAGCCGGAACTCCATCCGCGCCTGGACGCCCGCGACATTCCCGAACCCGCCGACTACGGCAAGGCGGTGCTGCAGCTGATGAGCGCCCCGGACATGGCGTCCAAGCGCTGGCTCTGGGAGCAGTACGACCGCCACGTCATGGCCGACACCCTGGAGGACAGCGCCACCGGCGCCGACGCCGGGATCGTGCGCGTGCACGGGACCAGGAAGGCGCTGGCCATGACGTCGGACGTCACCCCGCGCTATGTGCAGAACGACCCCTATGAGGGGGGCAAGCAGGCCGTCGCCGAGGCCTGGCGTAACCTGACCTGCGTCGGCGCCGACCCCATCGCCATCACCGACAACCTGAACTTCGGCAACCCCGAGCGCCCGGAGATCATGGGCCAGATCATCCGCGCCATCGACGGCATGGCCGAGGCCTGCCGGGTGCTGGACTTCCCGGTCGTGAGCGGGAACGTGTCGCTCTACAACGAGACCAACGGCGCGGCCATTCCGCCGACCCCCACCGTGGGCGCCGTGGGCATCCTGGTGGACTCCACCCAGCGCGCTGACTTCTCCAGCATGAAGGCCGGCGACACACTGGTGCTGCTGGGCGAGACCCGCGGCGAGCTGGGCGCCAGCATGTACCTGCGCGAGATCCTGGGCCGCGAGGACGGTGCGCCGCCGCCGGTGGACCTGGCCATGGAACGCCGGATCGGCGACTTCGTCCGCGCGCAGATCGAGGCCCGCCGGGTGACCGTCGTCCACGACCTGTCCGACGGCGGGCTGGTGGCCGCGGCCGCCGAGATGGCCCTGGCCTCCGACGTCGGCATCACCCTGGAGCTGCCCTCCAAGCTGCCCGATCACGCCCTGCTGTTTGGCGAAGACCAGGGCCGCTACCTGATCGCCATCGCCGATCCCATCGCCCTGCTGAAGGCCGCCCACGCGGCGGGCGTCGCCGGCGAGGTGGTGGGTCACGCCGACGGCAAGGCCCTGGCCTGCGCCGGCATCTTCAGCGTGTCGCTCGCCGACCTGCGGACCCGCCACGAGGGCTGGATGCCGGGCTATATGGGGTAGGCTTCTTCCTCAGAAGGGCGTTCACCGACCTATTCGCTGAGCGAGCGCTCCAGCATCCGCAGCACGGCGGCGGCGAAGGCTTCCATGTTGGCCTTGCGGTCGTCGGACTCCGTCTCGATGGTCATGGCCATCTCGATGGGGCCGGAGATGGCGATGCAGGTGTGGCCCGAGGCGTCGCCATAGCCGTTGCCGTTGGGGCCCGCCGCGCCGGTTTCCGAGACGCCCCAGGTGGCCCCGAAGCGCTCGCGCACCGTGCGGGCCAGCAGCATGGCGTAGGGCTCGCTGGCCGACCGCATGCCGGCCACGGCCTCCCGCGGCAGCTCCATCAGCACCATGCGCGCCTTGCCGGTATAGACCACCCCGCCGCCCAGATAGTAGGCCGAGGCCCCGGCGACGCTGAGCAGGGCCGCCGACACCAGGCCGCCCGACGAGCTTTCGGCGACGGCCACCGTCTGCTTGGCGGCCTTGAGCTGGGCGCCGACGGTTTCGGCCAGGTCGTAGAGCGCTTGCATGCGGGTTTCCTCTTTCCTTGTTCCCACCGTCATCGCGCGACATGGGGCGGGGCGCAACCGCCTGCCCCGGCGGCAGGATTTTCTTGGCGGCCCCCGCGTCACGGCTCATGATGGCGACAATTAGAACAACCGCGATTTTCGGAGGATTATTTCATGGACGCCCAATCCCAGTGGACCGGGCTCGACGCCGGTCGGCTCGAACGCATCACCGACCATATCGAGCGCAACTATATCGGCCCGCAGAAGATCGCCGGCGCCCAGATCGCCGTCTCCCGGCACGGCCACCAGGCCTATCTGAAGTCCTTCGGGTCCATGGACCTGGAGCGCAACAAGCCGATGATGGATGACGCCATCTTCCGCATCTATTCCATGACCAAGCCGATCACCTCGATCGCGCTGATGACCCTGTATGAAAAGGGCTATTTCCAGCTCAACGACCCCGTCAGCCGCTACGTCCCGTCCTGGAAGACCCACCGCGTCTGGGTCTCGGGCGAGGGCGAGGACATGGTCACCGAGGCGCTCAAGCGCCCCGTCAGCTTCAAGGACGTGCTCTCCCACACCGGCGGTTTCACCTATGGCGGCGGCCTGCCCGGCGTCGGCGACCAGCACCCGGTGGACAAGATCTATCGCGGCCTGAAGATCCGCAGCGCCGGCAGCGGCGACAGCATGATGGCGTTCCTCGACAAGCTCGGCCAGGTGCCGCTGCTGTACCAGCCCGGCGAACGCTGGATGTACTCGCTGGCCACCGACATCTGCGGCGCCCTGGTGGAGGTGATCTCCGGCAAGCCCTTCGCCCAGTACCTGCAGGACGAGATCTTCGGCCCGCTGGGCATGAAGGACACCTCCTTCTTCGTGACCCCCGACAAGATCGACCGCTTCTGCGCCAACTATCAGCGCGGCCCCGACAAGAAGCTGAAGGTGATCGACGATCCGGCCACCAGCGCCTTCGCCTCGGAGCCCGGCTTCAAGTCCGGTGGTGGCGGCCTGACCGGCACCACGGCCGACTACATGCGCTTCTGCGAGATGCTGCGCCGGGGCGGCGAGCTGGACGGCGCCCGGGTGATCGGCCCGCGCACCCTTGAGATGATGCACATGAACCACTTGGCGGGCGGCAAGGACCTGACCCAGATGGCCATCGGCGGCTTCTCCGAGACCGCCAACGAAGGCGTGGGCTTTGGCCTGGGCTTCGCGTCCACCATGAGCCAGACCCAGACCGCCAGCCTGGGGACCGGCGACTACTACTGGGGCGGCGCGGCCTCCACCATCTTCTGGGTGGACCCGAAGGAGGACCTCTCGGTGGTGTTCATGACCCAGCTGATGCCGTCGGGCACCTTCAACTTCCGCGGCCAGCTGAAGAGCCTTATCTACTCAGCCATCGTCGACTGATGACCAGCGGCCCCTCCCTTCGCGGGAGGGGCGCTTCTTCTGGCGCGGGACGCGGGCGGAAAACCGCGTCGCACTTTTCCTTGTCCCCTACCGATCGCCGTCGCGGATCCAGCGGGCGACCAGACCGAAATCCTCGCCATCGCCGCTGAACGCCCAGCTCTCGCTCTGGCGCGCGGCGTTGCGCACGGCGGCAGGCGTGCGCGCCTGGCATTCGTCGCGGCCCTTGATGGGGGTCAGTCCGGGCATCAATTTCACCGGTTTCGACAGATCACCGCCGTCGGTCGGCAGCGGCTTGGCGCACAACGCCAGCCACACCCGCGCGCTGGTGATCAGCCCCTGCCCGTCCGACGCCAGGGCCCGCACCCCCAGATAGATCACCTTCGGATCGCCCGGTTCACGGTCGGCCGGCGCCTCCACCTGCAGGATCGCCGGATCGCCGCTGGCCAGGCGGTAGGTCAGGGCCTGTGGGAAGGCGCCCACGGCGTCGCGCTTGCCGCCGAACAGGCTGGTGGCGGTCACCAGCGCAGCGTTGGCGCAGTCAGGCCACTTCAGGGCCGAGGCCCTCAGGCTGAACTTGCAGTCTCCAGCCGGCAGCGCCCAGAGCCCCGGCTTCAGGGTGGGGGCGCCCTCGCTGTCGGCGACCGAGAACAGCGGGCGCTCGGAACTCACCACCGCGCAGCCCGACAGGCAGAGGGCGGCGAGGAGAACCGCGACGATCCGCAGCATGAAACCGACCCCCAATCCAAGGCTTGTTAAGCTTTCTAGCGCAGAAACGACGTTCTGAGAGGCGCGATTCCCATGCCCATGCCCATCGCCGATCTGGAGGCCGCCCTGCGCGACGGTTTCCCCGACGCCGAGATCCAGGTCGAGGACCTGGCCGGCGACGGCGACCACTATCGCGCGCGCATCGTCTCGAAGGCCTTTTCCGGCCTCTCGCGGGTCAAGCAGCACCAGCTCGTCTACGCCGCCCTGAAAGGCAAGATGGGCGGTGAACTGCACGCGCTCGCGCTCGAGACCCAGGTCCCGGGCTAGCCGCATGCGTTACCGGCCCTTCGGCGCAAGCGGCAAGGCGGTCTCGGCCATCAGCCTGCTGCTGCGCGAAGCCCCCAATATGACCACGCCCCACGCCTGGCGCACCCTGGTGTTCGGGGCCATGGAGTGCGGGGTCAACTGCTTCGAGATCACCGCCGGCTCGGAGGTCATGGCGCTGGGCTTCGGCGAGGCGTTGCGGGCGGTGGAACGCCGCCTGATCGCCATCGGCTGGCGCATCCATGGCGACCCCCGCAAGGTGCTGACCGCCGAGGCCATCTCCAACAGCGTGCGCGGCGGCCTGGCCCGGACCGGCGCGGGCTATTTCGACGTCCTGATGCTGGACGAGGCGGCCTTCGAGACCCTGGCCCCCGACGCCCAAGGCTATCTCGCCGATCTGCGAGCTGCAGGTCTGGTTCTACAGATGGGCGTGGTGGGGGATGGCGACAGCATCGACGCCTGTCTTGAGAGCGGGCTGTTCGACGTCCTGGCCACCCCCTTCAGCCTGGTCTCCGACTGGAAGGCCCGGCGGCGGATCAAGGAAGCCTCGGCCCGCGACATGACCATGATCGCCTATGACCCCTTCCCGGCCGCCCTGTGCCGTCCGAGCAGCGGCGGCGGGTCGATCCGCACGGGCCTCTTCAAGCGCGCCGACCCCCTGGCGGGCGCCGGCACCTATGCCTTCCTGCACCACACCCACGGCTGGACGGCCGAGGAGGTGTGCCTGGCCTATGCCCTTACGGAACCGGCCTTCGCCTCGGTGCAGGTGGAGCAGTTCCGCGCCGAGTCGATCGAGCGCCTGGCCCTGATCACCGACAAGGACCTGCCCACCGGCGTGGCCGCCCAGATCGAGATGGCCCGCTTCAGCGCCGACACCACCGACCAGCGCCGCGCCTGAGCTTGCTTGCCCCGGCGGCGCGTTGCACCTAGAGCGCAGCGCGGGCATATGCATATGGCGAGGCCCGGAGACATCAAGTTCATGATCGCGGCTTCTTGGCCGACGACGGTCACCCGCCGGAACGCTATCGCCCTTGGCGCAGTGGCGGGCTTGGCTGCCTGCCGGCCCTCTTTGCCGCCGGTTACGCTGATCGTCGGCGCGGCGCCAGGGGCCGGCAATGACGGCTTTACCCGCTTGGTGGCTGCGCACCTCCAACGTCTGGGCGGTCGCTCGATCCGAGTTGAAAACGAGCCGCGCGCCGGTGGTAAACTCGCCGCCCGCAGGCTCGCCACATCGGCGGCGGACGGCTCGGTGGTGGGGTTCCTCACGCCGTCCCTCATCTACGAAAGCCTGCTCGGGCAGGGCGGAGAGGGTCTGGACCTGACCCAATTCGCATGGCTCGGCAGCATCGGCGCCGATCACAGGGTGCTGCTGGTGAACCGCCAAAGCGGCGTCACCGGCTTCGATCAAGTTCTCACCCGGCCAAAGCCGTTGATCATCGCCGCAGCGACGGTCTCCAGCCCCAACTATGTCGAACCGATGATCATCAACCACCTGACCGGCTCCAGGCTGAGAGCCGTACCAGGCTACGATGGCGGCGCACGCAATCTCGCCGTGCTGTCGGGTGAGGTCGATGGTGCGGTCGGAGGCCTCGATAGTCTCGCCACGATGCTTCAGTCCGGCGCCCGGGTGGTCCTGCGCCTCAACGACCTGGCCATCGGGGCCGGTGACCGCGTGCCGAGCCTGGCAAGCATCGCGCGCGGCAGGGACCGCGTCCCCTTGTTGGACTTGATCGAATCCTTCGCCGCCCTGGGTCGGATGTTCGCCCTGCCGCCAGGCGCCCCACACGCCATAAGGGCCGATTGGCAGGCCCAATTGAAGCGCGTGGTCGCCGACCCCCGATTTCGCGCGGACGCCGCCGGCCGAGGATACCCCATGGAGGAGGTCTCCGGCGAACAGGTCGCGGCGACGTTGCGGCGCCTCCTCGACAGGTCGACGCGTACGGTCTCGGCTCTGCGCCGCGCCATGGCCGCCTCACCCGCCTGATGCACGAAGCCCTCGGAGCGCTGGCCACTCTCTTCGGGTCGTTCGCGGCGCTCGGCGCGCTCTTGGGCGGGGCTGTGGCCGGCTTGCTCGCCGGGTTGACCCCTGGCGTGAGCGGCCGTGCGGGCCTGCTTCTCGTTACGCCTATCGCCATCGGCCTTGGTCCCACGGCAGGTTCGATATTTCTCATCGCGTTTCATTCGGTGGTGCACACGTCCGGCTCCATCCCGGCGATCCTGCTGGGCGCTCCGACCTCGGCCGCCGAGGCGGCCACGGCCATAGACGGCTACGCAATGACCCGGAAAGGAGACGCCGGCCGAGCCATCGGCGCGGCCCTCTCGGCCTCGGCCTTCGGAGGCGCGGTGGGCGCGCTCTTCCTGTTTCTCGCCGTTCCAGGGGCCTTGGCGCTCATCGCCCACATCGGGACCCCGGAGATCGCGGCGCTGTCTGGGCTCGGACTGCTGTCGATCGCCGCCTTGTCCGGGGGCTGGCTCTCGGGCGGCCTGATGGTCGCGGCTGTGGGCTTGATCATCGCCTGCGTCGGTGTCGACCCCTTCTCGGGCGCCCAGAGGTTCACATTTGGTCTTCTTGGCCTCTGGGACGGGGTCAATCCGGCCGCCTTGGTCACCGGCCTCTTCGTTGTTCCCGAGCTGACCGCGCGTGAGTCTGAGCCTTCACCACCGATGGCTGGTCAGACGCGCCTGAGGGAAGTCTGGCAAGGTTGCGTCGAGGTGGCCTCGCACGGGTGGCTGCTGCTCCGAGGTTCGACCATCGGGGCGCTTGTTGGAATGGTCCCCGGCCTTGGCGCGAGCGCGGCCGTCTGGATCGCCTACGGCCACGCCCGTCAGACCCACCCTTCGGATATCCCCTACGGCGAGGGCGCAATCGCTGGCGTCATCGCGCCCGAGGCGGCCAACAACGCTAAGGAGGGAGGCTCCCTGATCCCGACCCTGTTTCTGGGGATCCCTGCCTCCTCGGGCATGGGCATTCTGCTGGCGGCCTTCATCACCTTGGGCGTCGAGGTGGGCCCACGGATGCTTACCAGGAGCCCTGAGTTCGTCTTTCTGATGGGTTGGGCCAACATCGGTTCCAACCTTCTGGCTCTACCCTTATGTTTTGTTTTCGCGCCGCTCATGGCCCGGTTCGCGTCCCTGCAAAGACGCGCCGTTGTCCCCGTCGCCCTCGCAGCCGCCCTCGCGGCGACAGCGCTCACGGACGCGGGCGCCCTCACCGTCATCCAGTTGGCCGTCTTCTCTGGCCTGGGCCTCCTACTCAAGTCGGCCAATCTGCCAAGAGCGCCCCTGGTGCTCGGCTACGTCCTGGGCCCGGGATTGGAGTCAGGACTTATTCGTTCCGCCGAGGTGTATGGCTGGGGGGCCCTGGCTCGGCCTGGCGTCCTGACGATCCTGTCCGCCGCCCTGGCCATCATTGTGGTCTCGCACAGGGCGCGCGCCCAACCTGCCGCCGTCGCCCAGGAAGGCGGTACGGTCCTGCTGCTTCCCACCACCTATCTAGTCATCCTCCTATGCGCCGCCGTTCTGGCGACGGCGGCGGCCCTGCCCCCCACGGCGGCGGGCCTTCTCTATCTCTCTGGAGGGCTTGGCATGGTCATGGCGGGGATCACCGTCGCCCGATTTTGGCGTCGGCGATTCTCGGCGCCAACCGCACCGCCCATCGATCTACAGCTTCTTGTCCTGTTCGGAGGCGCCTTGGCGGCTACCGCGAGCATAAGTCTGCCCCTGGCGGCGGCCGCCTTGGTGGGCGTCGGCTTGGCGCTTCAGGCGAGGGTCGGCTATGTGAAGGCGAGCTTGGCTGCTCTGGCGGCGGCCACGGCCGTTCTTTGTCTTGAGGCCGTCCGACGGTGACCGACGACCCTGACCCCTCGCGAGACTTGCTGGACCCGAGCGACCTGATCGGGCTCGCCGCGGCAGGTTGGCGTCTTGGCCAGGACCGGTGCGCCGGATGCGGCGGCTATCACCGGATTTGGGGCACGCTGAGGGCCGCGGGCGTCGTTGGTGGCCCGGGTGCGGACGAAGCCGTTTTGGCCCCCCTGCTAGCGGCCCTGTTGAAGCCGGCCGATCGGGTATTCCTCGCAGGCTCGGCTGACCCAGGACTCCTGGACCTGGTGGCCAGGGCGGCTGGTCAGATCCCGCTCACCGTTTCGGTCGCGGACCTCTGCGCGACACCTCTCGCGGTGATCGCACAGCTACGCCGCCAAGCCGCGACCAGCGTGAGCACCCGCCGGTTGGATTTGGCCGACCTTGAGGATGTGGGACAGTGGGACCTGATCCTCTCGCATTCCATGTTGCCTTTCGTGCCGCCGACCCAGCGGCTTGAGATTCTCGTCCGCCTCCGCCGGGCGCTGGCTCCGGAAGGCCGCCTTGTGCTCGCCGCGCGCACCTCCGCCAACCTGACGGCGACCGAGGCCGCGCTTCATGACCAGGCTTGGACCGCCCGTGCGCGGAAAAGGATCGCCGACGCCGGCGTTCCGCTTCCAGGACCTGCCGAAGCCTTCGACGCCGACCTCGCCACCTTCGCGGCCCGGCGTCAGGGACAACTGGGAGGTTTCGAGACTGCTGAGATGATTGCCCGGCTCCTGGAGCAGGCGGGTTTCGAGGTCCTACAATCCCTGAAAAGCCAGGAAACCACACGGCTGCTTCTCGGCGGCGGGACGCACAGCCGGCAGAGCTATGTCTTGGTCGCCCGGGACCCCAGCTTCGCGTAGAGCAGCTTGGTCACCGCCGCCACGGCAGGGGCCACCGAGGCGCGGTTGTATTGCGTCTTCGGATTCCGGAAATCAGGCTGGAAGTTCATGGTCGCGTTGGCCTCGAACACCAGGATCCCGCCGTCGGGGTCGATGTAGGCGTCGAGGCCGCAGTACTCCAGGCCAATCCGTGTTCGGATTCCCTGCAAGGCGGCTCGGGTGACGGCAGGCAAAGCGTCAAACCCGCCGACGAGCATCTGCCGAGCCTCATCCTGCAAATGCGGCGTCTTGGCCATGTAGTCGCGCGAAGATCCGCCATGAATATTCCAGGCGTCAGCTACAATATGTTGTCGAACAACAACGTCATCACCGATAAAGAAGAACCGGCTCTTGCGATACAGGCCATCAAGCCGACGAACATCTACGAATTCAGTAAGGTAATACTCATGGCGCCGATCGCCATAGACCCCTTCGATCGCGGCTGCGGTGTCGAACACGCCCACCACTTCGCCGTTGTGGCTGCCAGTGCGCCGGAGGATCGCCGGGAATTGGAACCCCGTCTCCTCGGTCCGTCGGCGGACCCGGTCGAGGGTGGGGTTGCGCAGCAACAGGGTCTGGGGCGTGCGGACGCTCTCCAGGCCTGCTAAGCGGCCGGGAATGAGGTGGCGCCGGGTTTGTCGGACAGCCTGCGGCGGGTTGATCAGCGGGATGTCGAGCTCACCGGTGAACCGGTCAATGATCCTCAAGGTTTCGGGGTTCTGATCGGGATCAGAGACCATGTTCCAGAGGACATCGATCTTGGACGTATCCCAACGGCGCGCCTTGCGGAAATAGCTGGGGGCGATGTGCAGGCGGGTCCAGTCGAACCGCCCCTCGCCGCACAGGTCGAGCACCCGATCGGCGTCGTTGTTCCCTTGCACTGGGACAAGGGCGTCCTGGTTGAATTGGATCACCCGGTCAGCGTCGTTTCCGACGATGAAACCGACCCGGATCTTACCCTCGGTCAAAGGCGGACCCTGGCGCCCACGAAGAACTGGCGGCCCGTGTGCGTGTACTCTTCGGAGTTCCGACGCTCGGTGGAGATCCAGCGGTCCTCGAACTGGTCGGTGAGGTTGATGCCTTCGAAACTCAGGCTGAAGCGCTCGTTGAGCTTGTAGGTCAGCGACACGTCAACATTCAGGGTCGGGTTCTTGCCGCGGGCGTCGTTGCCATTGCCGCCGGGCACCAGGCTCAGATAGCCGTCGCGGTAGGCCGTGGAGACCCGGGCGCTGAGCCTTTCACCCTCGTAGTAGAGTGTGGCGTTCCACGACTTCGGCGAAAGGCCCACGAGGGGCAGGACCGACGTCGTCGGCGGCGAGGCCGCGGAGTTGGTGATGTAGGTCACCTTTGAGTCCACCTGGGTGTAGTTCGCGATGGCGCCGAACCTATCGAACGGGGCCGGCAGAAACTCGAAGGCGCCCTGGGCGCCGACCTCAAACCCCTTGAGCTCACCGCCGGCGGTGTTCAGCAGCTGGGTGACCAGGAAGACCGTGTCAGGCGTGTTGCCATTCGCCAGCAGGCTGGCGGGAAGGCCAGTCGCCCCATAGGCCATCGTCGCGGCTGAACTCTGGATATAGGACTGCAGGTCCTTGCGAAAAACGCCGACGCTCACCAGGGCCGCCCGGGCGGGGTACCATTCGAGGCCAAGGTCGTAGGTCGTCGCCCGCACAGGCTCCAGCAAGGGGTTGCCGATGGTCAGGGTGCGGGCGGTGTTGCTTATTGTCCCGCCGGGCGTGAGGAAGGGCAGCTGCGGGCGGGCCATCGCCTTGGCGACGCTTAAGCGAATTTGCAGATCCTGACGCGGCTCGAGGACAAGGTTCAGGGCCGGCAGGCTGTCATCATATTTGCGAGAAATGGAGACGTAGCTGGCGCCCACGAAACCTGCGGCCATGCTTGTGGTCGCCGCATGTCGGACGCCGACATCGCCGCGCACGGGAATTCCAAAGAGGCGACTTTCAAAGTCGAGCTGAAGATAGACCCCAAGGTCGCGCTCTTCGACCTGCCGATTGCCCCCCCTCTGGTTCTCCGCGCTGACGCGGAAATCGCCATAGGCGTTGACGCAGTTGCAGTAGAGATCGATCAGGTTCGCGACCTGGGCCACATTCGGCGATAACCACGTGGTCGGCGTGTCGGATGGCGCTCCAAGCCCCCGTCCGAAACCGGTGATCGGGGTGCTGATCGCCGCCACGTCCACACCGGGCAACGCCACGGCCCCATCAACAAGTCCGCCGACGACGTATCGGCGCGCCTCTGTGGTGCGGAAGCGGTAGGTCTTGAACAGCAGTCCGCTCTTGAGGCTCAGCCCCTCATTGACCTTGAACCTCGCCGCGACGCTGAGGTTGGTGAACCCGTTGACGGTCTTGTTGGGCCGCATCCGCAGGAAGGACGCATCTCCCAAAGCGGAACTCGGACTCACGATCCAGTTTCCGGGGTCGGTGACGTCAAACCCGTAGGTCAGGGCGGGCAGTTTTTGGCTGTTGGAAAAATCGTAGCCGTATCCGTCCTGATCGTAGCGGTCGATGGAGACGGTGGTCTGGACGGGATTGTCCTGGATCGAGCGTGACTGGCCCAGGACTATCCCCACGTTCAGACGCTCGTTGAAATCGTGATCGAGGCGAACCGAGACCTGTCTGAACGTACTGGAGAGTTCGTCGTGGCGAGATTCGCTGCGCACATCGACGTCGTCGAACGTCGCCTTCACCAACTGGTTCCGGCTGTCGATGAAGGGGTCCCTGACGTCGGTCTGGCTATTTCCCGCGCCGCCGTGCCAAAGCGAAAAGGCCCCCAGATAGGCCTCGTCCCGAACACCATCCATCGAGGCATAGGCCGCGTCGATGTCCAGGGCGGTGGTGTCGGAGGCCAGGAACTGGACGGCCGCCGTTACGCCGTAGCGTCGCCAGTCATAGGCCAGGCGGCCGTAGCGGGGAATCCGGGCGTGCCAAGCCGAGTTGACCGCGCTGTAGACGCCAACCGGGCTGTTGCAGGGCCCCGGCGTCTGGAAACAGCCCGCGGAGTTGGTGGGGACCGACGGGTTTTCCCAGCGGCCGCTGGAGGCGCCTTCTTCCAGGATGTGACGCGTGCTGTAGGCGACCGACAACAGAGCTCCGAGCCTGCCATCGAGCCATGTGTCCGAAATCATGGCGGTAACGCGGGGGTCTACGGTTCGCGACAGGTCATTGTATCCACCCTGCACCCCCCCCGCGAAGGTGAAGCCTTTCTGATCGAAGGGCTTGGCGGTTGTCAGGTCGACGGTGGCGCCGAGCGACCCCTCCTCCACCTCCGCCGACTGTGTTTTGCGCACGGTCACGCGGCTGAACAGTTCAGAGGCGAACACCTGGAAATCGAAGCTGCGACCGCGGTTGGCGCCGCCGGCAGAGTCCTTGCCGCCGGTGGTGGCCAGGGCCTCCAGGCCGTTCAGCCGGACGCGGCTGAAGTCCCCCGAGAGGCCGCGCACCGTGATGGAGCGGCCCTCGCCGCCATCGCGGTCGATCGCGACGCCGGGAATCCGCTGCAGGGCCTCGGCGAGGTTGAGGTCGGGGAAGTCGGCGATATCCTCGGCGTTGATCACGTCGACGAGGGCGGTCTCGCGTTTCTTGATCTCGATGGCGCTCGCCAGGCTGGCGCGGAAGCCCGTCACCACGACCTCGCCCACCTCGGCGGTCTGCGCCCGCGCCGCACTGGGGCTGAGCCCGCCCAACCCCAAGCACAGGGCCACGAGCCCCCATGGCTTGCGCCTGCGATTTGAAACGGCCATCTTGCAAATCGTCCCCGGCGAGCAGGGGGAATGGTCTGCCCGCATCATGAAAGCAAGCTTCGCCTTGGACTGTGAAGTGACTATTTTTGGAGCGACGTCCGTGGCTTGTCGCCGCGCCTAAACGGCGCAGACGCTTGACCCGAGCCTCCCGGCTCCCTAGCTCTCAGGCGAACGTTCCGACGAAAGACCCGTCCCATGACCGACGCCGCCACCGCCAATCCCGTCCACGACTTCATCAGCCGCACCGTCACCGACAATCCGGTGGTGCTGTTCATGAAGGGCGTGCCTGAATCGCCCCAGTGCGGCTTTTCCGGCCTGGTGGTCCAGGTGCTCGACCATCTGGGCGTCGACTTCATCGGCGTGAACGTCCTGCAGGACGCCTCCCTGCGCGACGGCATCAAGACCTTCAGCGACTGGCCGACCATCCCCCAGCTCTATGTGAAGGGCGAATTCGTCGGCGGCGCCGACATCGTCAAGGAGATGTTCCAGTCGGGCGAGCTGAAGCCCCTGCTCATCGAGCAAGGCGTGCTCGCCGCCTAACCAGCGGTGGCCCAACCTCTCGAACCGCCCGAAGGCCAGCAGGTCTTCGAACAGAGCTTTACACCGCAAGCCTCGGATATCGACGCCAACGGCCACGTGAACAACGTGGTCTATCTGCGCTGGATCCAGGACATGGCCACCGCCCATTGGGCCGACCGCCAGCCGCCGGAAAACCAGACCGGCTGGACCTGGATCGTGCTGCGCCACGAGGTGGACTATCGCCGCGCCCTGCTGCCCGGCGAGACCGCGCGGGCCCGCACCTGGGTGGCCAGGAAGCCCGAGGGCCCGCGCTTTGACCGCTATGTCCGGATCGACGGCCCCGACGGCGCCATGTGCGCCCAGGCGCTCACCACCTGGTGCCTGATCGATTCCACCACCGGCCGCCCCAAGCGGGTGCCGCAGGACATGGTCGACAGGTTCATCTGAACTCTTTTGCTTGTCGCGTGACGGTCGCCTGAACCGGCGGCCACTTCAGGCTGTCACGCGTCTCAGCTTCCCGGTCCCGTCCACGGATAGAACGGGTTCAGCAGGAAGAGCGGCGTACGCCCCGCCACCCCCAACTCGGCATAGGTAAAGGTCAGGTCGGTGTGGCCCATGGCGAAGGACCGGCACGGGTCCAGGCGCTTGCGGCCGAAGGCCAGCGTCACCGCATCCCCCTTCTTCTCCACGAAGAAGGCGAAGTCCTCCTTCTTGGTGCAGCCGTTGGAGGCGACCCGGATGGTCAGGGCCTCGCGCCCGGCATTGGCCGAATAGAGTGGCTCGAGCTCGCCCAGGGACGAGCCCGCGGGCGCGACGATGGGCGGGGCGGCGGTGGCGCAGCCGGCGAGCAGGCTGAGCGCCCCGATCAGCAGAAGACGACGATGCATGGCCCCACTCCGCCACAGATCGCCCAAAAGCAAAAGGCCCCGGATCGCTCCGGGGCCTTCGCAAATTCGGAAGGTCGAACTCAGATCAGGACGAATAGAATTCGATGACCAGGTTCGGCTCCATCTTCACAGCGTAGGGAACCTCGCTGAATTCCGGCTGACGGATGAACTTGGCGGTCATCGCCTTGGGGTCCAGCTCGATGTAGTCGGGGGTGTCGCGCTCGCCCGATTGCAGGGCTTCGAGCACGAGGGCCATGTTCTTGGACCGCTCACGGACGGAGACGATGTCGCCGGCCTTCACGCGGTAGGAGGCGATGTTGACGCGCTTGCCGTTCACCAGCACGTGGCCGTGGTTCACGAACTGACGGGCGGCGAACACGGTCGGCACGAACTTGGCGCGATAGACGATGGCGTCGAGGCGCGATTCCAGCAGGCCGATCAGGTTTTCCGAGGTGTTGCCCTTGCGGCGGTCAGCTTCCTCGTAGGTGCGGACGAACTGCTTTTCGGTGATGTTGCCGTAGAAGCCCTTGAGCTTCTGCTTGGCGCGCAGCTGCAGGCCGAAGTCGGAGACCTTCTGCTTGCGGCGCTGACCGTGCTGGCCGGGGCCATACTGGCGGGCGTTCACCGGGGACTTCGGACGACCCCAGATGTTTTCGCCCATCCGGCGGTCGATTTTGTACTTCGCGGAATGCCGCTTGGACATAGTAGCTCTTTCAACACGATCCGGGCCGGCGCCTTCATAAGCGAAGGTGCGATTTCAACGGCGGCGTCCAGATCACCCGTCATAGGTGTCCACAGCCGCCAGGGTGACCCGGCGGCGCGAAGGGGCGGTTTATGTCGTCGAGAGGCCACGAAGTCAACCTCTGCGGCTGGTCGGCGGCACGCGAGCGTGGCAACAGGAAGCATGGCCATCACGCATCGAGGTCCGGGCTGGTACTGGACGACCTATTGGGGGGACGGGCACACCGCCTCCTGTGCGCAGGGCGCACCCGGGGCGGCTGCGGGTCAGCTGAAGGCGCTGTGGAGCGCGTTCGCCCAGGCGAGACCGGCGGGCGCGCGGGTCCTGGACCTGGCCACCGGCGGCGGCCAGGCCGCGGCTTGGCTCCTGGCCGCCCATCCAGGGCTGTTGGTGACCGGCGCGGACTTCGCCGACCTGCCGGCCGAACGTCCGGAGGCTCCGGGCGTGACCTTTGTCAGCGGCGCGCCGCTGGAGAAGCTGCCGTTCGCGGACAATGCCTTCGACGGCCTGATCTCGCAGTTCGGCTTCGAGTACGGCGAGCGCACCGCCTCAGTGCGGGAAGCCGCGCGCATACTGGCGCCCGGCGGACATGGCCTCTTCCTGAGCCACCACGACCAGAGCGCCATCACCCAGGACTACGAAGCCCGCGGCCGCCCCTTCATCGCCGCCCTGGTGGATCGCGACCCCCTGCGGCCGGCCCGCCGCGTCTTCGACCTGCACAGGCGCGGGGCTTCGGCCACCGCGCTCTCCGAAGCCGAGGCCCGGATGCGCTCTGCGGTCGCCAAGGCTCAAGACGCGATGGCGAACGCCCCGCCCCACGCCGAAGTGCGTCGCCACGTCGCCTATCTTCAGGCGCTGGCGGCCGAGCCGGCTCGCTTCGAACCGTCAGACGCCCTATCGCGGCTCGACACGCTGGAGGCGATGATCCTGTCCTGGCGGCTGCGCTATGAGGCCCACCGTAGGGCCATGATGGATGAGGCCGGTGTCCAGGCGCTGGCGGCGCGCATGGCGCGCGAGGGGCTCGTGGTCCAGCCGCCGACCCCCTACGCGGATGGGGTCGGCGCGCTGCTCGGCTGGAGGATCGATTTCGCCAAGCCCGCCTAGCCCGCGAAGTGGGTGGCGGTGCCGGCGACCATGTACCAGGTCGCCATCAGACCCGCGAGCAACGCGCCTGGAAGGTAGCTGTCGGTGCGCCGCCAGGCATAGACGGCAAGCACCGCCAGGGCGGCCAGCACCGGAACAAACTGGATCGCCACGATGAGGGTCAGCGCCTGGGTGAACGCCGGCAGGCCGCCGGTGGCGAAGAGATAGAGATACTGTCCGCCCGTCAGGACGAAGAAGCCCAGCGCCAGCCCGCCGATGGCGACGCCGTACTGCGACCGGGGCGAACAGCTGCGGAGCAGGCCGGTGAGTCCCCGGAACGAAACGCAGGTAAACAGCGTGAAGGCCGGCAGGTAGGCCAGGGCCGCCAGAGCCTGTGAGGCGCTGAGGGGCTTGAGGGCCACGACCCAGAACCGGAAATCCACGAGGGCCAGGCCCGCCACGGCCACTGCCCCATAGACGATCGCGGCGGTCGCCACAGCCAGGAGCGCCGCGAGACCCCAAGGCTTGCGGGCCTCCGCCGGGCGCCCGCCGAGGATCGCGCCCAGCACCAGGGCCAGGCCGGCATTGCCCAGCGCCCAGATCATCAGCCAGCTGGTGATCTGCTGGGGAAAGGCCGCCGACACCGGGAGCAGCGGCGGATTGGTGAAGTTGATCAGGAAGAATGTGATGGGCGGCACGAGGCTGGTCAGGCCGAGCAGGCTCCACCAGCGTAGGTCGGCGGGGTCGGAACTCTCGACCGGCGCGCCGCGCAAGGCGGCGAAGGGCGGCAGGGCCAGCAGGACGCCGAAGGTCCCCAACAGGAAGACGAAGACGCCGATGAGGGCGACGCCGGTCGCCCCTTCCTTCCACCACCAGACCTGGTCGCTGGCCGACAGCGGCCGGCCGCCCCGTAGCGTGCGCGCGAACCAGTCGGCGGCGTGGCCGACGGCGACGGTGGAGATATGGTCGCCGGGATGGGTCACGGGCGGACTGTAGAGAACGCGCGCCGTACCCGCGGCGATATCGCCATAGACCTTGCCGATCATCACAGGCTGGCCCGTCCCGAAGGTGGCGCGCAGCTTGGCGCTGTCGCCGATGTCCGCCCCCCGACGCACACCCCACATGAGGGGCGCGAACTCGTCATAGCGGCTGAACACCACCGCCAGGTTCCGAGGCCAGGCGGTCGTGCCGTCCCGCGCGAAGGGCGCCCCCACCGAGGAGCCCTCCAGGACCATGGACCGGTATCCGTCCGGCATGGCCGCGGCGGCGGCCAGCACGGTCCAGCCGCCCATGCTGTGGCCCTCCAGTCCGATCTGATCGGGGTCGACCATGGCCAGGGACCGTAGATAGGCCAGGCCCTCCGGCCCGCCGAAGCCCTTGGTGGTCGCCGCCCCGCCGCTATAGCCGTGGCCCCGCTGATCCAGGGCCAGGACGACATAGCCGCGCCGCGCGAACTCAATGGCGAACGCGCTCTGGGTCTCGCGGGTGTTGATGTAGCCATGGACGGCCAGGATCGCGGGCGCCGGTGTGGCCGGGGTCGCCGTCTTGGGCACGTAGAGAAGGCCGCTGAGTACCGTTCCGTCGTCGGCGTTGAAGCGCACATCCTGCAGTTCGACGCCGCCTGAGCGCTCGACCCGCGCCGCCACCGCCACGCCAATCACCATCAGGACCAGGCCCAGGAGCAGCAGCCGCCATGGTGGCCGCACGCCAGCTCCCGCCAAATCCGTCTTGATTGGCGAACCCATAGCCTGCCCCCCAGAATTTTCGTTTTGAACAATGATACGAAAAATCTGAGCATGACAACGACGCGTGTCAATTGCCCATGGATCCCATCCGCAGGGCCAAAATCACGAGCCTTGGCATCCAGACGGCGATTGACAGTGCGTTTTTCGCTTCGTACCTCTTTCAGAACGAAGACAAAAACGAAGATATCGCGTCGAGAACGCGAAGCTGGGGAGCGAAACGCAAATGGAATTCCAAAACATCCGCCGTGGGCTATTGCTGGCGGCCACCGCCTTGGCGGCGGTGCAGGCCGCGCCTGCCTTCGCGCAAGCCGCGCGTCAAACGACCGTCGAAGAGGTGATCGTCACCGCCGAGAAGCGCGAGGCGCGGCTGCAGGACGTGCCGGTCTCCATCACCTCGATCAGTGAAAAGCAGCTCCAGGCCTCGAACCTGAACAGCGGCACCGAGATCGCGCGCATGACCCCGAACCTGCGGGTGTCGAACCTGGGCAACGAGGATCAGCCGAAGTTCTCCATGCGCGGGGTCGCGACGCCGGACTTCAATCTGAACAGCAACTCGCCGACCGGCATCTTCTATGACGAGGTCTATGTCGCCAGCCAGTTTCTCGGTGGGCCGCAGATTTTCGACCTGGCCCGCGTGGAAGTGCTGCGCGGCCCTCAAGGGACGCTCTACGGCAAGAACACCACGGGCGGCGCGGTGAACTTCATCACCCGGGCGCCCAGCTTCGACACCAACGGCAACCTCTCGATCCAGGCGGGCGACAACGGTTTCTGGCACGCAAATGGCGCGCTGAACGTTCCCCTGGTCGACGACAAGCTGGCCATGCGCGTGGCGTTCAACGCCTCGAAGAGCGACGGCTGGGTGAAGAACTACAATCCGGCGGGCAAGGATCTGTCCTCCATCGACAACCGCGCGGTTCGCGTCAGCTTCCTCTACCGGCCGACCGATGACTTCGACGCCACCCTGCGGCTGTTCAGTTCGCGCGCCAATCCCACCAATATCGGGACGGTCAATGTCGGCCTGCTGCCCGGCGGGAAGAACGCCTTCGGCGTCAACCCGCGGGTCAACCCGCTGACGGGCGCGCCTTTCGACAATCACGAGGGCTATTACGATCGCACAGGCGGCCAGATCAGAGCCGACGGCGACGGCGCCACGCTCACGATGAACAAGCGCTTCGGCGACCTCACGGTCACCGCCATCAGCAACTACACCCGCGGCTCATTCCTCAACAATGTCGACGGGGATGGCTCGATCGCCCCGCTGCTGGCCATCGACTTCTACGCCGACACCAAGGAATGGAGCCAGGACCTGCGGGTCTCGACCAATTTCGAAGGGCCGTTCAATCTTATCGCTGGCGTCTATTTCGGCCATGACGAGGTGGCCATCCGCACCGACTGGAACTTCTTCGCCGGCGCCATCATCCGCAACCAGCGCTACGACCAGGAGCGCGACTCCTACGCCATCTATGCCGACGGCACCTATGACGTCACCGCCGCCGACCAGCTCTATGCCGGTATCCGCTGGACACACGACAAGGGGGCGATCTCCAACTTCCGGGTCACCGGAGCCGGCGCCCCGCCGATCACCCCTCAGCCCACCAAGAGCTATGACGACTCCGCGCCCACCGGCCGCCTCGGCCTGCGGCACAAGTTCTCCGACGACATCATGGCCTATGTCCAATACGCCCGCGGCTATCGCAGCAGTGCGATCAACGGCTCGGCCCTGTTCAATCCCGCCGACATCAACGTCGCCGATCCGGAGACCCTGAACTCCTACGAGGTGGGGCTGAAGACCCAGCTGTTCGACCGCCGCCTGACCCTGAACTCCTCGGCCTTCTACTACGACTACAAGAACCAGCAGTTCATCAACACCGTCAGCATCGGCCAATCCAACGTGGTCAACGCCGGCGCCGCCAAGCTCTATGGTCTCGAGGTCGAGGCGGTGGCCCAGGTCACCCCGGAACTCACCCTGCGCGCCGGCGGCAGTCTGCTGCACACCGAGTACACCAAGCTGGTCCTCAACGAGATCATTGGCGGCGTGCTGACCCCGGTGGATCTGAAGGGCAAGGAACTGATCGAGGCGCCCCACCAGTCGCTGAACCTCGCGGCCGACTACGCCTTGCCGGTAGGCGATGACGGAGAGCTGAGCTTCCATATCGACGCCAACTATGTCGGCTCGCAGTTCTACACGCCTCAGAACCGGCCGCTGTCGAAGCTGCCGTCCTATTGGGAGAGCAATGCCCGGGTCGGCTATGGCCATGGGAACTGGGAAGTCGCAGCCTGGGTCAAGAACCTCGGCGACAACGACACGCCCGGCGGGCTGGTCGGACCCGACACCACGACCTTCCAGCAGATCTTCCTCGCGCCGACCTATCCCCGGCGCTACGGCCTGGAGGTCAGCTACAGGTTCTAGGGGGAGCGAGGGGCCGGTGCGTCGCGTCCTCCGCGGCGCGCCGGCCCTGGTTGCGCACGGGCGCCAACCCCCTCACTATCGGGCTTCACAGCGAACGAGTTCCCCAGACCCCATGGCAGGCGCCGTCGCCGACAGGCACAAGGCCATACTTGAGATCGCCCGCCAGACGGGCAAGGTGACGGTCGACTTCCTGGCGGAGCGGCTCGACGTCACGCCTCAGACGATCCGCAAGGACCTCAACGACCTGTCGGCCGACAGCCTGCTGGCCAGGGTCCACGGCGGCGCGGTCATCACCTCGGGCATCGACAACCTGGCCTATGAAGCCCGGCGCGTCCTGGCGAAAGCCGAGAAACAGGCGATCGGCGAGGTGGTGGCCGGGCTGATCCCCGACAAGGCGTCGATCTTCATCAACATCGGCACCACCACCGAGGAGGTGGCGCGCGCGCTGGCCACCCGCCGCAAGCTGCTGGTGATCACCAACAATCTCAACGTCGTCGACCTGCTGTATCGGAACCCCGACATCGAGGTGATCGTGGTGGGCGGCCGGGTGCGCCAGTTGGACCGCGCCTCGGTCGGCGCCTTCGCCGTGGAGTTCATCAAGAGCTTCAAGGTCGACTTCGCCATCATCGGGGCCTCAGCCATCGACGAGGACGGGACGCTGCTGGATTTCGACATGAACGAGGTCCAGGTCTCGCAGGCGATCATCCACAACGCCCGGCAGGTGATCCTGGCCGCCGACAGCTCCAAGCTCGGCCGCCCGGCCCCGGTGCGGATCGGCCATATCAGCGAGGTCGACGTCTTCGCCACCGACCACATGAGCAGCCCTGCGCTGGCGGCAGTCTGCGAAGCCCATGGCGTCCGCATCGTCGAGGCGGCCGCGACGGCGTGATCCCGGGTCGAAGAAACCGGACCTAGGCCGCCACGACCGGCGGCAGGCGGTAGCCGCCCTCCAGCAGCTCCGTCTTCGGCAGATAGGCGCGCATGAAGAGGGCGAAGGGGCCGGCCGGCGCGGGCAGCCAGTTGGCGCTGCGGTCTCCGCCGGGGTCCTCATGGCCGATCCAGATGTCCAGCGAGCCGTCGGGCGCCGTGACCAGACCCTCGGTGCGGTCGCCGATGGCGTAGCGGTTCAGGGGATTGTCGGTGAAGAAGAACTGCCCGTCCGGCGTCGCCTCATAGAGGCTGAGCGACCAGAAGGAATTGACCGGCAGCAGGCCGCCCGCCGGGAAGTGCAGCCGCCAGGCCTTGTTTCCGTCGAACAGCGCGCCCTTCAGGTCACCCTCGGCGCGCATGTACATGGCCTCAGCCGGCGGCAGGGCCGCCAGGCCCGAGACCGCCACCGAGGCGCGCAGGCCGTAGTCCTGGGCGAAGTCCCCCAGCCGCGCCGAGGGGTAGGACCAGCCGTCCGTGAAGCCCGCGCCCGAGAGGCCACCCTTCCGCGCGGCGGCGCGGGCCTCGGCGACGCCGGCCTCGATGGCCGCGATCTCTTCGGCTGAGAACCGCGTGGAGTCGAAGTCGGCGAGACCGAGCGGCGCAATGCCGGCCAGGAAGGCGCGGTCGGAAACCTGGGGCGGGTTCAGCGCCATCAACTTGGCGGCGGTCTCGAAATATTCGCCCCAGGGCGCGCCGCGATGGGCGAAGGGGCCGGGAAACGGAACCTCGGGGCCCTGCATGGAGAGACCGTGCTGCACCGCCTTGGCGCCCTCCACATCGTGTGGGCCGTCCACCAGAATGCGGGCCAGCGCCCAGACATGGTTGGTGGGCGAACGGACGACGTTGGGGCCCTCGGCGGCCTCGGTCGGCCCCACCAGGGTGAAGGTCCCGCCGTCTGGTCCCGTGGTGCGGGTCCCCAGGATGGCGAAGTTGTTGGTGTAGGCGTCCATCAGGGCTAGGGAGAAATAGCGCTCACCGGTGGCCGGGACATTGATCGTCACCGGGCCGTGGGACAGGTCCACCTGGGCGGTGGAATAGAAGGTGTCGTTGTTGGGCGTCGTCACCGCCCGGGCCTTGTGGTCGGCCAGCCGGCGCATGTGGCCAAAGACGTTCATCGGCGAACCGTTGGCCTGGCCGCGGGCCCGGGTGGTGGCGATCTCCACCAGCGGCAGGGTGAAGAGCCAGGCGTCGCGGGCGGCGGCCTGTAAGGCGGCCAGGTCAGTCTTCGCCATTGTCTCTCTCCCATATTTTCTTGGAGCGTGACGGTCGCCTGAACCGGTGTCCACTTCAGGCTGTCACGCTCTAGCGGCCCACCCGTTCGGCGAGGGCCTGGGAGGCCTGCTTGGCCTCCTCCCACCAATGGCTGACCATCTTCGCCCGCATCGCCGACCTTCGCAAGCCTGACGCCCTGCCCGGCCCACAGGGACAGCATCTGGGCGTCGCCTGCCTTGGCGGCGGCGGCGCGCAGGGGCTGGGTCAGGCGGTTCTGGACCGGATAGGCCGGGACCTCGTCCTCGACCTCGCGCATCTCGCGCATGAAGCGGTTCTCGATCCCGCGCGCATGGCGGCCGGTGAAGGCCCGGGTCAGCCGGGTGGGATCATCACCGGCGGTCTTCAGCGCCCCGCGCCAGGGGGCGCTGATCACGGTCTGGTCGGCCAGCAGGAAGGCGGTGCCCATCTGGACGGCGTCAGCGCCCAGCGCCAGGGCCGCGGCCACGCCCCTCCCATCCATGATCCCGCCCGCCGCGATCACCGGGATATCGACGGCGGCGCGGATGGTGGCGACGAGCGCCATGGTCCCGACCAGGCTGGCCTGGGTTTCGGCCAGGAAATGACCACGATGGCCCCCCGCCTCGGCGCCCTGGGCGCTGATCCCGTCGGCCCCGACCGCGGCCCAGGCGCGGGCCTCAGCCACCGTGGTGGCGGTGCCGACCACATAGCAGCCCGCCGCGTGCAGGGCGTCGACCTGAGCCTTGGTGAGGATGGAGAAGGTGAAGGAGGCCACCGCCGGCGCCGCGCGCACCAGGGCCGCGAACTGGCCCTCAAAGTCCGGGGCGTAGTCGTTGGGCTGGGCCGGCAGCGGCGCGCCCAGCTCGGCGTACCAGGGGGCCAGGCGTTCGAGAGCCGCGTCCACCACCTCGGCGCCCGGCGCGGCCACGGGATTGATGAACAGGTTCACGCCGAAGGGCCGATCGGTCGCCGCCCTCAGGGCCGCCACCGCCGGCGCGATGTCGGCGGGCGCAAGACCTCCTGCGCCAAGCGCGCCCAACCCTCCGGCCTTCGACACCGCCACCGCCATCTCCGGCGACGAGGCGCCCACCATCGGCGCCTGCAGGATCGGGATCGGCAGGGCGTGCAGGAAGGCCGCAAAGTCCATGACGCCTACTCCGTGTCTTGCTTGGCCTTCTCGCGGGCGAGCTTATGCAGGGCGCGGCCGCGGCCCTTAGATAGGGCGGTGACCACGCCGCGGAAGGTGCGTACCTCCTGGTCGGAGAACCGGGCGCGGCCGAGCGCCGAGCGCAGGTTCTGCATCATCGACGGCTTCTTCTCCGGCGGATGGAAGAAGCCCGCAGCCTCCAGCTCCTGCTCGAAGTGGTCGTAGAGGCCCTGCATGGCGGCGGCCTCGGCGGGCGGCGGGGCGTCGCGGAAAATGGCCGGCGCGCCGGTCGCCTGGGTCATGCGCCACTCATAGGCCAGGATGATCACCGCCTGGGCCAGGTTCAGCGACCGGAAGCGCGGATCGATGGGCAGGGTGACCACCGCCTGGCAGAGCGCGATGTCGGCGGTCTCCAGCCCTGCCCGCTCGCCACCGAACAACAGGCCCACCTTGCGGCCCTCGGCCACCTCGGCGATCAGGTTCCCGGCCGCCTCGCGCGGGGTGAGGATGGGCAGCTGCAGCTCACGGGGCCGGGCCGTCGTCGCGTAGACCAGGTGCAGGTCGGCGATGGCCGCCTCGACGCTGTCATAGACCCGGGCGGCGTTCAGCGGCCACTCGGCGCCCGAAGCCGAGGACCAGGCCCGCTCCTGGGGCCAGCCGTCGCGGGGATTGACCAGGCGCAGGTCGGACAGGCCGAAATTGGCCATGGCGCGGGCGACCGCCCCGATGTTCTGGGCGAGTTGCGGCGCATTGAGGATGATGCAGGGCGGGGAACCTGTGGACATGGCGCGTTTTCAGTCCCTTGCGCCCTGAATGGCAAGAGCGCTTTGCGCTAAGGTCGCCAACATGCGTCTCCCCCTGATCCTTTCGCTCGCCTCACTGGCCCTTTCCGCCTGTGGCTCGGGCTCGCCCCAGACGGCCTCGGAGACCCCGCGCCTGAACATGCCCCAGCTCACCACCGAGGTGGCGCAGATCGCCGAGCGGGCGCGGCCGGGCGTGCTGGGGGTGGGCGTGATGAACCTGGAGAGCGGCGAGAGCTGGGACTTCAACGGCGAGCGCCGCTTCCCCATGCAGAGCGTGTTCAAGGCGCCGTTGGGGGCCGCGGTCCTGGCCGAGGTGGACGCCGGCCGCCTGAAGCTGGACGATCCCATCATTCTCACCGAGCAGGAGCTGTCGCCCCCCAAGAGCCCCATCGCCGACGCCTATCCGGGCCGCCGCGACTACACCGTGCGCGAACTTCTGGTCGCCGCCGTCGGCGTCTCGGACAACACCGCCGCCGACGTGCTGATGAAGAAGATCGGCGGGCCGGGCGCGGTCACCGCCTGGCTGGTGGGCAAGAAGGTCGAGGAGATCCGCGTCGACCGCTATGAGCGCCAGCTGCAGCCCGACAGCGTCGGGATGGCCTCCTTCCGCCCCGCCTGGAAGGGCACGCAGGCCTATATGACGGCCTTCGCCAGCGTGCCGCCGGAGACCCGGCGCAAGGCCGTGGCCGCCTACCTCTCCGACCCGCAGGACACCGCCACCCCGCGCGGTGTCCTGACCTTCCTCGACAAGCTGGACGACGGTGAGCTGCTGTCGCCGGCCTCCAAGAAGCTGCTGCTGGAGATGATGACGGAGACCACCACAGGCCAGGACCGGCTGAAGGCGGGCTTCCCCGCGGGCTCGCGCCTGGCCCACAAGACCGGGACCGCGCGCACCGACTTGGGGATGAACCCGGCGGTCAACGACGTCGGCATCGTCACCCTGCCGGGCGGGCGGCGCTACGCGGTGGCGGTGTTCCTGTCGGGCTCGACCCTGGGCGACGCGGCCAACGAGAAGGTCGTGGCCGACGTCGCGCGCGCCGTGACGCGGGGTATTCGCTAGCCGACCCCGAGCCGAGCTCACCTGTCGGCGGCCGCGGAGGGAAGACAAGCCCCTCCACGGGCCGACGCTGGCCAACGCCCCCTTGCGGCGTCAGGTGTTGCGAGCGCCACGGCCGGCCCACGAAGGCCGACAAGTGGCCGTCAGGGTGTCGCGGAGTCCGGCGCATCCGGCCGCGCCTCGGTGACACAATATCATTTCGGGTCTGTGCGAGAGGCTTATCAGGCACGCTATAGTCTCAAGTCGGCCAGGCGCCGTTCTGCAGAACCACGCGATAGCCATCGGAGTCCTCGAAGGTCACACCCTGCCCGTCCCAATAGGGATTGAAGGCGGCGACAGGTGAGAAGCCGACCTGTTTCATTCTAGCCACGGCCGCACGCCACCGGCCGTCGTCGGGCAGGTAGAATACGATGAGATGGTCAGCGGTTGGGGCTCTCCCTGCCCGATGCGCCTGCGATCGTGTGAACTCGAAATGGTAAGGCGCACCTTCGCTTCCAAGCATCACGCCATCAAACCCCTCGTGGTCCGTGAACCGGTAGAGCAAGTCGAGCCCGAGGCCGTCTCGATAGAACGGCAACAGCGCGTCAATGTCGTCTGTCGGGCGCGCCACGCGCAGGACGGCGACGTCTGTCATGTGGACACCCGCGATCCTTGAGTGAACAGGACGCCAGCGGCGGAGCCCAAGCCCAAGACAAAGAGCACCGAAGCGATCAGGAAACCGGCCTGCGTGTGCAGGAGGGTTCCGAGAAGACCCACGACAAGCGAGGCGATCCACGCACCTCCAGTCGCCGCAGCCCACCCGCCGGAGCGGATGATCATCGCGCCCATCAAGGCCAGCCCCAAGGCGAGCACCGCGGTGCCGAAGGTATAGGTCGCAAAGGGGCCGATCCGGGTTCCGGTCCGTATCAGGAGCAAGCCGAACACGGCGATCCCAAACCCCCAAGGTCCCACCCCGCGCCGGAGCCGATCTTGAGAAGCAAACAGCCCAAAGAGGCTGAGCAGGATCAAGAGATCAATGCCGAGATAGGTCCTCTCACTGACCTCCACACCGCGAGAGACCCCCGGGACGGCCAGCCGCGCAAAAGCGCCCGCCGCAGCGGCGACGCCCGCCACCCGGAAAAGATTGCGATCGCTCGTCATGATCCCTCAAATCCAACCGCATACATTCCCTAGGCAGATGATCGCAATTCTGCACCGCAGAGAAAAATGCTCATTTGGACTGCTGCCATGATGTGAAATCATGGGGGCATGCCTTCCCCCTACCGCGCCCTGCCGCCGCTCAACACGCTCCGTACGTTCGAGGCGGTCGTCCGCAACCAGGGTTTTACGCGCGCCGGCGCGGAACTCGGTCTGACCCAGAGCGCGATCAGCCGCCAGATCGCTCAGCTTGAGCAGAGCCTGGGCGCTCGGCTGCTAATCCGAGATCGAACCAGCATCGTACTGACAACCGAGGGGCGCACCCTGCTGGACGGGGCGAGGGCTGGCCTGGACAGCATTCTGCTGGCCGCGGAGCGGATCCGCGCTCGGCGCCGCGTCGGCGTACTGGCGATTGGTGCGCCCGCGTCCTTCGCCGCGTGGTGGCTTGTGCCGCGTCTCGGCCGTTTCGCGATGCGGGCGCCGGAAGTCGAGGTGCGCTTGGCCACCGTGGATGATGATCCAGACCTTGAGCGACTGGGTCTCGACGCTGCAATCGTGCTCCGCGATGCTCGTCAGACAGCGCGGGATGACGAAATCTGGCTCCTGAGCGAACGGGTTATGCCGGTTTGTTCGCCTGGCTTCGCGCAGGACAGGCGACTCAAGACCCCGGCCGATTTGTCGGCGTGCCGATTGATCGAGTGCGAAGGGTCGGCGCCACAGCCTCCAGAGTTTGGTTGGGGCCACTGGCTGTCTCGCCTGGGGATCCCGGAACCGACGGCGCGCTGGTCCCGGTTTGGCGACGCGAGCCTTGCCATCACGGCAGCGATTGATGGCCTTGGTGTCGCCTTGGGGCGCTCGCCGATGATCGACGCCGAATTAGCGGCCGGACGGCTGATCAAGCCGTTCCCCGATAGGATCTCGGCGACGCCGCGTCAGGTCTACGCCCTGAAATGGCGTCGCCCGCCCTCTCAGAGCATGGCGGCGTTCCGCGACTTCCTGCTGGACGAGGCTTGCGGTTGCGAACTCGCGGCAGGCCCGTGCGGCCTACCCCGTTCCGATCAGGACACCCAAACCACTGCGACTCTCGGCGGAGACCGGATGGCGCTTCGGGCTCTATCAAGCAGAGCTTGAAGCAGGATCATCGGTGCGGAGGTTTGGCGGGGTGGTCGGCCCGTTTTCGCCAACAGCGATCTTTTGGCCATCGGCGACCCCAGTTCCATTGTCTGGGAATTCCGGTGACGTGTTATCAATTGCACGAATGCGAACGGGCGCGGTTAGGCGATTGATATCATGTCAGCGGACTGTTGGCCGGAACGGATGCTGGGCCGCCCGCTGTCGGCGCGCGCCCGGAGGACAGGCGAAGATCACGGACGGCGGTCAGCCTACCCTGCTGTAGACGCGGTGATTGGGTAAGGTGTCGCCGGAAACTGAGTCAGGTGTTGCGAGCGCCACGGCCGGCCCACGAAGGCCGACAAGTGGCCGTCAGGGTGTCGCGGAGTCCGGGTCGCGCCGGTGATGCGGCGGCCGGGGGTGGGGTTCGTCCGGGGCGGTTTAGGGGTATGTGTCCTTACTTGCGGACAGTCTGTTCCGCCGATTGACTCGGCCGCTCACGATTGTGGAGGTGTATCGATGAACTGTTCTCTTGTTCGTACGGCCGCGTTCGCCGCCGTGATCGCAAACCTGATCGCGCTACCGGCCAGCGCAGCAACTTGGGTCGTCGTCTCGCAAGATGGCTGGCGGTGGGTTGATACCGCCAGTTGTGACGTCAAGGGCGGGCTGACCTACTGCGCCGGTGCGGGGAGCAAGAAAAAGAACATCGCCCCGGATGTAAGCGGCACGCTGATGGGCAACGCGCCCGAGATCAATGTCGCCGTCGATTGCGCGACGGGCGAAATGGGTGATCGCCAAACGACGAACTTCGACGCGTGGGTGGCCTCCAACTACACCGTGCCGAAACAGTACGAATGGCGGAAAGGTGTCCGAGACGAAACCGAATCCCGAGAGATCGTGCGCGTCGTCTGTGGTCGATAAGAACACCCGCCCCACGACGCCGCGGGTGGGGACAGTCACGACCTAACCACCGATCCTGACACCCAGTCCACGCTGGGTATCCCGGCGACAGGATCGCCTAATCCGCCGCACCCACCTTGTTCCCCTTCGGCTTAGGGCCGCGCTTCTGCGGCGACAGGGCGCGGCCGGACTGGGCTTCCAGCTGCTCGATCCAGGCCTTGGCCCCGACCGGGCGGCCGATGAGTTCGGCCCGCAGGATGGCGGTCCACTGGGGATCAATGTCGTCGGCCGGCGCGATCAGCCCGGCGAAATCTCCAACCCGCGACAGGGCCGGCGCCACCTCGACATAGGGCGTGTCGCGGCCGGCCAGGTGGGCGCCGGCGCTTGACCACGGCCAGTCCTGCGCACGCGCCACCAGGCCCGCCCTCACCGGGTTGAGGGGGACATAGCGCAACGCCGCCAGCAGATGGGCCTCGTCCATCGCCACCGAGCCGAACCGCCCCTGGAACAGGTGCCCGGTCCATCCCCCGCGCGCGCCGACAAAGGCGGCGTAGCGGCGATGGGCCTCGCCCACGGCGCGCGGCAGGCCGGTCTCATCAGACGGCGTCAGGATCAGGTGGACGTGATTGGGCATCAGGCAATAGCCCCAGCAGGCCACGCCGTAACGCTTGAGCTGGGTCGCCAGCAGGTCGAGATAGATCTGCTGGTCGCCGTCCTCGAAGAAGATCGGCTCGCGGCGATTGCCCCGCTGCGTCACGTGGTGCGCGAGGCCCGGAAAGATCATGCGTGCGCGACGCGCCATGGAGGCCCCCTGGGTGCAAAGTCGTGCCGCGAGGATACCGGGAAGCCGAAGTTGCCGCAATTGATATTGCGTCACCGTAATTCCTGAGGTTGCTGCAATTGATATTGCGTCACCGTAATTCTGATTACGCAATTGATATCATGTCCCCGTAAAGCCCCCGTAAAGTCCCCCGTAAAGTCCATGTCCCCGCAAAGCCCCGCGAGCAACCGTAAAGCATCGTAAAGCGGGTCATTGCGTTGGCGGCGGTTCACGCCGAATGATAGGCATGGCCAAGCCTAGATCACCTCCACGCGTCCAGGCTGCGACGAACACGTCGGGCGGCGGCCCAATCGACACCGGGACGGGGCGCGCGGGCCATCTGATCGTGGGCATCGGCGCGTCTGCCGGCGGTCTAGACGCCTTCCGGTCATTCTTTTCCGAGATGCCCGCCGATAGCGGCATGGCGTTCGTCCTGGTCCAGCATCTGGACCCCGACTACAACAGTGCGCTGGCCGAGATCCTTGGCGAATGCACCGCGATGCCCGTGGTGAAGGCCGTCGACGGAACCATAGCGGCTCCAAACACTGTCGCGGTCATCCCTCAGAACGCGATCCTGAAAATCGAGGGCGGCGTTCTGCGCGTCGCGCCACCTGAGACGCCGACCGCCCGGCAGTCCTCGATCGACACTTTCCTTGTGTCGTTGGCCGAGGACCAGGGTGAGAACGCCGTCGGGATCATTCTTTCGGGGTTCGGCAGCGACGGCACGATCGGGGTCCAAGCCATCAAGGAGGGCGGCGGGCTGACGCTCAGCGAGGCCGCCTTCGACCATCGCGCCAAGTTTGGCATGCCTCAGAGCGCGACCGCGGGCGGCTTTGTGGACAATGTGCTCCAACCCCAGGAGATGCCGGCGCGTTTGCTGGAATATCGCGACTTCCAGGACAATGCCGCAATCAATGACCTGTCTGAAGGGGCTGGAACAGGCCGGGCCAAATACCTGATGACGATCTGCGCCGTGCTCAACAGCCGGATCGGGCGAGACTTCAGTCAATACAAGTCCAGCACCCTGATGCGACGGGTCCACCGACGGATGCAGGTGCTTCGCGTCAAGGATCCCCGGCAATACATCGGGTTGCTGCGCTCATTGCCGGATGAACCCGAACTGCTGTTCCGGGAGATTCTGATCGGCGTAACGCGGTTTTTCCGCGACGCGGCGATGTTCGAGGCCCTGGCGGAGACCGCGTTGCCGGATTTGATCGCCAGGGGTGATCCGGACCAACCCCTGCGCGTGTGGGTGGCCGGCTGCGCGACCGGCGAGGAAGCCTATTCGCTCGCTATCCTGTTCAAAGAGGCGTTGGCGAAGGCCGAATCGCCACGACAGGTCACGGTCTTCGCGACCGATATCGATGACCGGGCGATTACGGTCGCCCGCGCCGGCCTCTACAGCGACTCCATAGAAGCCGACACCACGACGGAACGGCTCGAGAAACACTTCGTCAAGGAAGGGCAGCGCTACCGGGTCGCAAAACATATCCGCGAGATGTGCGTTTTCTCGACCCACGACCTCGTAAAGGACCCACCATTTTCGAAACTCGACATGGTGTCTTGCCGCAACCTTCTGATCTACTTCGAGCCGGCGTTGCAGCAACGCGTCATCGCAACCTTTCATTACGGAATCAAACCTGATGGTCTCCTGTGGCTCGGTCCATCCGAGACCCTTGCGGCGAGCACGCGGCTCTTCAAGGTGTTCGACAAGCGTAGTCGGATTTTCAGGCGGCTCGATGTGGCCGCTGAGGTTCCGCGATCCCCATCCAGTCTCCGAATGACGAAGGCGTCATCGACCAAGCCGCCCACCGAGGCCGAGGGCATCGACGCCCAGGCCGCCCGGATGATGGCGCAATATGCACCTGCCTATATCGTCTTCGACGGTCAGCACGAGATCCAGCGCTTCTCGGGTCAGGTCGCGAAGTTCATGGAGCCGGTCAGCGGCGGCGCCAGCCTCAATCTCTTTCGGATGCTGCACGCCCAACTGCGCTCGCCGGTCCGGTCACTTGTCCGAAAGGCGCTCGAAGCCCAGCGGCCGGTTCAGGAGCATGTGACCTTCGAGGTCGCGGGCCAGGCCCAGACAATAAATCTGATCGCCGAGCCCATGGCGGAGCCGGTCGGAGGGCAGCGATGTCTCCTGCTCGCCTTCCAGGAACTCACCCCACGCGTTGCGTCCGATGTCACCCATCAATTCCACGCCAGTTCCCCCGCCTCCGACACAGACCATGGCGATCTGATCGCCGCGCGGGAGAAGCTGCAGACCATCACCGAAGAGCTGGAAACAGCGAACGAGGAATTACAGAGCTCCAACGAGGAATTCCAATCGGTCAACGAAGAGCTTCATTCAACGGTTGAAGAGCTCGAGACCTCAAAGGAAGAACTGCAGTCGATCAATGAGGAGCTGCAAACCGTCAATGCGGAGCTGAACAACCGAGCCGACAGTCTCGTCCGGTCCAACAGCGATCTGGCCAATCTGTTCGATAGCACCTCGATCGCCACCCTCTTTCTCGACAATGAGTCGTGCATCCGCCGGTTCACGCCAGCGATCACTGAAATCTTCAACGTGCGGGAGGGCGACGAAGGTCGGCCGATCGGCGATTTCGCATCCCGCCTGGCCGGCTCGGCCTTGACCAAGGACATCGCCACCGTGCTGCGCGACCTCGGCTCCCTGGAGCGCGAGGCCGAGTCGGAGGATGGCGCGTCGACCTATCTGATGCGGGTGAAGCCCTACCGCGATCTCAACAACGTCATCGACGGCGTGGTCATCACGCTCATCGATATCACCGAGCGCAAGCGGCTCGAGCGCGACAGGGCCCATCTGGCGGCCATCGTCGCCTCGTCTCAAGACGCGATCCTCAGTCACGACCTCGACGGGAAGATCACCAGTTGGAACGCAGGTGCGGAGAAGATCTACGGCTACACCGCCGACGAAATCATCGGGCAACCAATGTCCACCTTGCTGGACGACGTTCAGATCAATGAATGGCCGGACAATCTGGTACGGCTGCGGCGCGGGGAACTGATCTCGGATATCGACATCAGCCGGGTGACCAAGGGCGACCGGGTGATCTACGTGTCGCTGACGATCTCCCCGATGCGTGATGCGTCGGGCACGATCATCGGAGCGTCAGCCGTAGCCCGCGATATCGCCCAGCGCAAAGCCGCCCAGGAGCGCGCCGAAATGCTGATGGCCGAACTGGATCATCGCGTAAAAAACATCCTGGCCGTCGTCTCTTCAGTGGTCACTCAAACGCTCAAAGCGGGCGGGAGCGTCGAGGCCGCGAGGGCCGACATCGAAGGTCGCATCCAGGCGATCTCGCGCGCCCATGGCCTATTGACCGAACTTGGCGGGGTCGAAGGTTCGCTGCGCGAACTCGTGGCGACGGAGCTACGGCCCTACATGCAGCGCTCGAACGTCACCATGTCGGGCGACGATGTGGTGCTGTCATCGAGAGCCAACCTGAGCCTGGCGTTGGCGATCCATGAGTTGGCGACGAATTCCGTCAAGTACGGCGCCCTTTCGACCGAGGAGGGGCATCTCGAAGTGAACTGGCGCGTTACGGGAGCCAAGGGGAAATCAGAGCTCAAAATCATGTGGCGAGAAACCGCCGGCCCGCCTGTTGCGCCCCCCTCCCGTCGAGGCTTCGGTACAAAGCTCATCGAGATCAGTCTGGCTCGAGGGCTCAATGCCGAAGTGAACCGTGAATTCCTCGAAGCCGGGGTTCGATGCCAGATTTCGGTGCCGTTTTCTGAGGACATTGGCCGCATCCGCTCCGCAGTTCCGTTGGGAACTTAGCGATGGCAGACGACGCCGTAGGATTCAGGGTGCTCGTGGTCGAAGATGAACCTCTGATTGGAATGGACATCGAGGACGCGGTGGAAGGCCTTGGTCACGAAGTCATAGGTCCAATCGCCGAGCTTGACGAGGCGCTGGAGGTCGCGGCTAACGCGGCGCTTGGGTGCGCGATCCTCGACATCAACATCCGCGGCGGCCATTCCTATCCCGTGGCCGACATGCTTCTGAAGCGCGGTTTGCCGGTGTTGTTGCTGAGTGGCTATGGCGAGCAGACCTTGCCAAAGCGACTGCAGAAAGAGGCCCGCCTTTCGAAGCCCTTCACGGGCGCACAGCTGGACAAGGAAATACGCGAGCTATGCGCCAGGGCGGTAAATTCTGGTCCGTAGAAGCGCGCCGAGCAGGTTTGCGAAAAGCGCGATGGTAACTCTCAATTTGGCGCCGTTGGCGCGGGGTCCGCGGTCGTAGGTCATCGACCCTCGGCGAGCTTACCTTGCTGGTGCATAGGTGGGCTCGGCTATGGCTAAAGACTTCCCCATCGTTTGTGTCGGCGGCTCGGCCGGCGGTCTCGACGCCTATATCCGGCTGCTTCAAAATCTGCCGGCCGACCTGGGCGTCGCCATCGTCATCGTAAATCACCTGCGGACCGTGGCGACGCGGCTGCACGAGATCCTGCCGCGCTACACCTCCATGCCCGTGGAGCTGATTTCAGAGCGGTTGGACGTGCGCCCAAACTGCGTGTTCATCATTCCGGAAAAGCGTGATCTCCACGTTCTGAATGGCGAGTTCCGACTGAAGCCGATCTCGAAACCATGGGGTTGGCCCGATGTCATCACGGTCTTCCTGCGCTCGCTGACGGAGAACTGGAGCGGCCAGCTGATCGCGGTCATCGTCTCGGGCTATGACGGCGACGGGGCGGCCGCGTTGTGCGGCATAAGAGACGTCGGGGGGATCACGATCGCCCAGAAGCTCGATACGGCCGGTCAGCCTGACATGCCGCAGAGCGCCATCGACAGTGGCTGCATCGACTTCGTTCTGTCGCCCGAAGGGATCGCGATGGAAATCCGGCGGATCGCAGACGGGGACCCGACTTCGCTGACATGATATCAATTGCGCAAGCGTGCCGCTGAACACCGGACGGCCCGTGATGCGGTGGCCGGTGGTCGCGGTGGTCCGGGCCGCTTGAGGGGTTTGTGTCGCTAGTTTCCGGCTGGCGCCGTGCGCGGCCTTTGCGTGGAGGCCGACGCCTAGTATACGGCCCCAAACCCCATTTTACGCCCCGGAGCGCATCGCCCTCATGGCCAAGATCAAAGTCGCCAATCCTGTCGTCGATATCGATGGCGATGAGATGACCCGCATCATCTGGCAGTGGATCAAGGACAAGCTGATCCTGCCCAATCTCGATATCGACCTGGCCTATTACGACCTGGGCATGGAGCACCGCGACGCCACCGACGACAAGGTGACCATCGAGTCGGCCGAGGCGATCCTGAAGTACGGGGTCGGCATCAAGTGCGCCACCATCACCCCCGACGAGGCCCGGGTCGAAGAGTTCAAGCTGAAAAAGATGTGGAAGTCGCCCAACGGCACGATCCGCAACATCCTGGGCGGCGTCGTCTTCCGCGAGCCGATCATCTGCAAGAACGTGCCCCGGCTGATTCCCGGCTGGACCCAGCCGATCATCATCGGCCGCCACGCCTTTGGCGACCAATACCGCGCCACCGACTTCAAGGTGCCTGGCCCCGGCAAGATGACCATCAAGTGGGAAGGCAAGGACGGCCAGGTCATCGAGCACGAGGTGTTCGACTATCCCGGCGCCGGCGTGGCCATGGCCATGTACAACCTGGACGACTCGATCCGCGACTTCGCCCACGCGTCGTTCGCCTACGCCCTGCAGCGCACCTATCCGCTGTACCTGTCGACCAAGAACACGATCCTCAAGGGCTATGACGGCCGCTTCAAGGACATCTTCGCCGAGATCTTCGCCGCCGAGTACGCCGCGCAGTTCAAGGAAGCCGGCATCACCTATGAGCACCGGCTGATCGACGACATGGTGGCCTCGGCCCTGAAGTGGTCAGGCGGCTTCATCTGGGCCTGCAAGAACTACGACGGCGACGTGCAGTCCGACCAGGTCGCCCAGGGCTTCGGCTCGCTGGGCCTGATGACCTCGGTGCTGATCACCCCGGATGGCAAGACCATGGAGGCCGAGGCCGCCCACGGCACCGTCACCCGCCACTTCCGCCAGCACCAGAAGGGCGAAAGCACCTCGACCAACTCCATCGCCTCGATCTTCGCCTGGACGCGGGGTCTCGAACACCGCGCCAAGCTGGACGGCAACCCCGAGCTGGACCGCTTCGCCCGCACCCTGGAGCGCGTCTGCGTGGAGACCGTGGAAAGCGGCTCCATGACCAAGGACCTGGCGCTGCTGGTGGGCGACAGCCAGGGCTGGCTGACCACCGAGGGCTTCATCGACAAGGTCGCCGTGAACCTCGACAAGGCCCTGGCCCAACCGGCCTGAGTCAGAGCGGGTTTCGATCTGATGGAATCAGATCGCCGCTCTGGTTTTTTGTTTTGACGCGCGTTTTATCCGAAAACCGGTTCCCACTTTTCGGAACGCGCTCTCGGACTCGGACCGCCCGAGACGGGCGGTCCAGCCACCGATCTACCTGAACAGATTCAGCACCGTCGCCGACGAGGTGTTGGCGATCGACAGCGCCTGCACCCCCAGCTGCTGCTTGGTCTGCAGCGAGGTCAGCCGGGCGCTTTCCCGGGCAAGGTCGGCGTCCACCAGATTGCCGACCCCGGCGTCGATGGAATCCTGCAGCTTGCCCACGAAGCTTAGGTGGGCCGAGATCGCCTTGGAACCCGTGCCCAGCTTCGACAGGGCCGTCGAGACATTGCCGATCGCCGTCCCGACATCGGTGACCATCTGGACCGCCAGGGTCTGGGTTCCCACCGACGAGGTCGAGGCGAGCCCGATGCCGCCCAGGGAGAGGTCCTGCGCCTGGACCGTGATCTTCGAGGTGCCGTCGTCATTGGCCAGGGCGGCGATAGTGGTTCCACCAGAACCGATCATGTTCACACCGTTGAAGGTTGCGTTGGAAACCGACTTCGCGACCTGATCGCGGAGCGCCTTGAAGTCCTCGTTCAGCGCGGTGCGTGAGGCGGTGTCGAGGCTGGAGTCCGACGCGGCGAGCGCCTTCTCCTTCATCTGCAGCAACAGGTCGGAGACCGCCTCGCCGCCGGCGATGGCCACGTCGACCGTGGACTGGGACCGCTGAAGGGAATCGCGGACCGCGTTCAGGGAGGACGAGGTGGCGCGCTGGTTCTGGGCGATGGCCCAGATCGCGCCGTTGTCCTTGGCCGAGGCGATCTTCTTGCCCGTATTGATGCGGGCCTGGACTTGCATCAACTCACTACTGGTTTGATTGAGATTTTGGAGGGCGATCATCGCCCCTACGTTTGTATTGACGCTATTCGGCATCTAATAAACCCCACATTTTTTAGGTTTCATCCATTATTTTTAATGGACGTAAGCATTTTTGCTCTGCCTAATCTATACCAGATGAGTCTTTCGGGCCGCCTAAGGAAGTATTGCGGAATCGTGAATCGAAATTCCATTGACCGGCCATCGAGACGAAGTGTCGCATCTGGCGGTCGAAGACACTCGCCTTGCGAGAATCCGAGGCCCTACCTGGCGTAACGGTGTTTTGGCCGCTGAAGACTCTCGGCGGATTCAACCCAGGCGTTCGCCGACTCAAGCCCCCATCAATTCAGGCCTTCGAAATCTTTGGGCCGCTCAATTCAGGTCTTCGAAATCTTTGCGAGGGGCCCCTCGCACCGACAGGCTGCCACCGCACGCGGGGCGCGTCAGGACGACGTCTTGCCGGTCTTCAGTCGTTCGGGGTGCGCCGGGGGGTTGATCAGCTCCGCACGCTCCTGGGCCGTGATCGGCCGCCAACGGCCCTCGGGCAGATCGCCCAGCTTCAGCGATCCGATCCGCACCCGCTGCAGGTCCGCCACGCGCAGGTCCACCAGGTCGCACATCCGGCGGATCTGGCGGTTGCGGCCTTCCTTCAGGACGAAGCGCAGCATCTGGTCGCCGATCAGGGTGACCTTGGCGTGGCGCAGCTGGCGGCGGTCGAGCTGCAGGCCGTGGCGCAGCATGGCCAGCTTCTTGTCGGTGATCTGCCCCGTCACCTTGACCCGGTATTCCTTCTCCAGGTCCGACTCCGGCCCGATGACCGCCTTGGCCACCACGCCATCCTCCGAGAGGATCAGCAGGCCGCGCGAGTCCATGTCCAGGCGGCCGACCGGGGCCAGCCGGTTCTCCAGGCTGGGGATCACCGCGTCGGCGCCATAGAGGGCGCCGGCGGTCAGCAGGCGCACGGCGGGGATCTGGCTGGGCTCGGCATGGGCCGAGACGATCCCCACCGGCTTGTTGATCACCACCGTCAGGGTGGCTTCCAGCTTCGACTGAGCGCCGTCGCTGAGCACCAGGGTCTGGCCCCGCTCGATCTTGCGCCCGGCGTCCTCGACAATCTGGCCGTCGATGGTCACCAGCCCCTGGAGGATCAGCCCCTCGGCCTCGCGCCGCGAGCACACCCCGCTCTGGGCCAGCCAGCGGTTGACCCGCTGCGGCTCGGCTTCGTCATAGGTCTTGGTCCAGGCCATGCGGCTGTCTAGCAGCCCCACACCGCCCCGGTCACCCATCGTGACCTCCCGGGTCGTCAGCCCGGCCTTCCATGACGCTGGGGCGTTGGGTTAGAGACGGGCCATGACCCAGTCCGACTCCATCGCCCTCACCCCGGTCTCGCCCGGCCGCTGGACCACCTTCGCCGGGCCGGGATGGCAGAACCCCGGCGGCGGGCTGTGGGGCGGCTACGCCATCGGCCTGTTCATCAAGGTGCTGGAGGCCGAGCCCGAGGCGGTGGGCGAGGCGTTGTCCCTGACCCTCACCTACGCCGCCGCCCTGCCCCCGGGCCAGGTGGACATCCGCACACGGCGGCTGCGCCAGGGGGGGTCGATCGGGGTGTGGGAAGTCGAACTGCTGGCGGCGGGCTCGGACCAGGTGGGCGTGCACGGCATGGTCACCATGGCCAAGCGGCCGGAGACCCCGGCCTTCGCCTTCGCCACCATGCCCGACGCGCCGTCCCCGGAAAGCCTGCCCAGCCCCGAACATCCCGGCACGCCCCTGCACTACGGCGCCCAGGCCTTCGAACGCCGGGGCCAGGATATCTTCCCGCCGCAGGTCAGCGGAGACTCTCGATCGCTGGTTTGGGTGCGATCGCGGCGGGCTCCATGGGACAAGGCCCTGCTGGGCATGGTCACCGACAACTCCGCGCCGCGCGCCATGTATGCGCTGGGCCGCACCATCAACAACACCACCCTCTCGCTGACCGTCTACCTGCACGCCACCACCGAGGAGCTCGCCCAGGTGGGCGACGACTTCATCCTGGTGGAATGCGAGGGCCGGGTCGGGGCCGGCGGCGCCTCGGACGAACGCTCCAGCTACTGGAGCCGCGACGGCAAGCTGCTGGCCACCAGCGAACAGCTCTGCTGGTACCGGCCGGTGCAGAGACGGTCGCCGGAGTAGCTCCACCCCGGCCTTCTCCCCTTGCGGGGTCGAGAGCGGCGCTTCGCCAAAGCGTTGGCGAAACGCATAGCCGGGCTTGAGTAGCCCGGCTCGCTCTCGACGGTGGCCGGTCAGCGACCGGTCGGATGAGGGGTCGATAGACCTTTCAAGCAAACCCACTCCGTCATCCCGGCCGTAGCGAAGCGAAGAGCCGGGACCCAGGGGCCGCGATCAATCCTCTGGGTCCCGGGTCTCCCTGCGGTCGCCCGGGATGACGGGAGTTGTGGTCCTGAGTGCGGAGCGAGACCCCTCATCCGGCGCGCAATCGCGCGCCACCTTCTCCCGCAAGGGGAGAAGGACGGCTCATCCCTACTCCGCCGCCACCGGCGTCAGCTTGCGGCCGAAGAAGTCGAGCGTCACCCGCATGCGGTGCAGCAGGTGGGTCTGGGTCCAGCCGGCGCGGTGGCGCAGGCCGGGGTACATCATGGTCTCGAAGGCGATGCCCCTGGCCTGCAGGGCCGCCATCAGCCGGGTGGAGTTGTCGAAGGTGACGTTGTCGTCGGCCATGCCGTGCATCAGCATCAGGGCGCCGGGCTTCAGCCGGTCGATGCGGTTCAGCACATCGGAGTCGGCGTAGCTGGCCGGATCGGTGGCCGGCGTGCCCATGTAGCGCTCGGTGTAGTGGGTGTCGTAGAGCGTCCATTCGGTCGGCGGCGCCCCGGCCACGGTGGCCGCATAGGGGCTGTTCTCCGCCGTCATCAGCAGCAGCCCCATATAGCCGCCATAGGACCAGCCGGTGACGCCGATGCGGGCGGGGTCCACATAGGGCAGGGATTTCAGGTGGTTCACGCCCTCGATCTGGTCGTCCACCTCCAGCTGGCCCAGCCGCCGGTCGATGGCGGTCTTGAAGGCCACGGAGCGGTGGGGCGTGCCGCGGTTGTCGAGGGAGAACAGGATGTAGCCGGCCTCCAGGAACAGCTGGTCGGCGGGGTTCTGCCAGATCTTGCGCACCGTGGAACTGCCCGGCCCGCCATAGACCTGGACGATCACCGGATAGCGCCTGGCAGGATCGAAGCCCGGCGGGGTGCGCAGGGCCCACCAGAGGTCCTGACCGTCGGCGGCCTTCACCGTCCCATAGGTCGGGGTCCGCAGGCGCGCGGCATAGGGGGCGTAGGGGTGGGCGTGGTTGAGGCTGTTCTCCTCGATCCAACGGACCAGACTGCCGTCCGCGCGGTAGAGGCCGGTGCGCGGCGGGGTGGCCGGGTCCTCGTAGGATCCCACGAAGGCGCCGCCGGCCCGGGCCATCTTCACGGTCCACCAGCCGCCGGCGGGGGTGATGGCCTTGGGCTCGGCGGGCGTCAGGTAGGACACCTCGTACAGCCGCCGCTCGATGGGGTTGTCCTTGAAGGCGGTGAAGGTGACCACCCCGCGCGCCTCGTCGACGCCGGCGATGTCGTCCACCGGCCAGTCGCCCGCGGTGACGGCGGCGATCTGTCTGCCGTCGGCGCCGTGCCGGTAGAGGTGGCGGTAGCCGCTCTGCTCCGATGACCACAGGAAGCCGCCGTCGCTCAGCGGCCGGAAGTCATAGGTCAGCTCCACCCAGTGGGGGCTGATTTCGGTGAGCAGAACCCGCGTCTGGCCCGTGGCCGGATCGGCGGCCAGCAGGTCCAGGCGGCGCTGGTCGCGGCTCTGGCGCTGGACATAGAGGGTCTTGCCGTCCTTGGCCCAGTCGACGCGGGCCAGGTAGATGTCGGTCTCCGCGCCCAGGTCGATCTTCACCCGCGCGCCCGTGGCGACATCGGCGACATAGAGATCGACGACCGAATTGGGCCGCCCGACCCGGGGATAGCGCTGGTGGACGATGGTGGCGCCCGCAGCCCCGATATCCAGCCGCTCGACGACGTCCACACCGGTCTGGTCGACATGGGTGAGCGCGATGCGGGTCTCGTCGGGGCTCCACCAATAGCCGGTCTGACGGGCCATCTCCTCCTGGGCGATGTAGTCGGCCGTGCCCCAGGACTGGAGCTCTGTCCCGTCGGTGGTCAGCGCCCGCTCCGCGCCGCCCTGGGAGCGCAGGACATAGAGGTTGTCGTCGCGCACGAAGGAGACGAAGCCGCCCCTGGGCGAGACCTTGGCGTCGATCTCGTCGGCGGCGGAATGGGTCAGGCGGCTGACCGTCCCATCGGCCACCGTGTAGAGCCAGAGATCGCCCTCGACCGGGACCAGGATGAAGCGGCCCTCCTCGTCCCAGTCATAGGCCACCACGCCGCTTGTCTGAACGCCCTGGCGTTCACGGCGGCTCTTCTCGGCTTCCGAGAGTTCGCGGTCCTTGGGGATCAAATCCCGCGCGTCCAGCAGCAGGCGCGGCTCGCCGCCGGCGACGTCGGCGACCCAGAGGTCGGTCATCCGCACGTCGTCGGCCTTGGCCTTGAGGTAGGTGACCAACTTGCCGTCCGGCGACAGGGTCACGCCCCGGGCCCGGGGCCCCGTGAGGTCCGGCGCCGCATAGACGCGCTCGACGCTCAGTTTCTCCGCGTTCGCCATCACACTCGCTCCGTAGGGCCGGGGATGAAAGGCGTGGTCGCGGGTCTTGGCAAGGGGCCTAGCCCCCTCCGTCACGCGCTGACGCGCGCGCCACCTCCCCCGACACGCGCTGCGCGCTGGGGGAGGAATTCGCGTTCATTCCTCCCCCCGGCCGCAGGCCGTATCGGGGGAGGTGGATCCGAGCAAAGCGAGGAGACGGAGGGGGCTGGGCCCTCTCCGTCCCAACCTCAGACCAGTTCGGACGGCTTGAGGTTCAGTTCCTTCAGCAGCGGCTCGGCATAGTCGACGCGGCCGGTCAGGGTCTTGGGGTCGCCGCTGGCCAGTTGGTAGACCGCCTCGGCGATGAACTCGATGGGCTGCACGCGGTCCTTGGACTGCTCGTTGATCAGGCCGTGCACGGCCACGCCGGGGGTGTCCACCAGGCCCGGCGACACCACGTTGACCGCGATGTTGTCGGCATAGACCTCCGAGGCCAGGCCGGTGGAGAACCGCTCCAGGGCCGCCTTGCAGAGGCCATAGACCGTGCCGCCGCGGCCGCCGCGATAGGGCTTGGCCGGGTGGATGCCGGCGGGCGAGGAGATGTTGACGATGTGGCCGGTCTTGCGCTCGATCATCGAGGGCAGGACCAGCTGCGACAGGTGGAAGGGCGCATAGACCTGCACCTCCATCATCAGCTTGAAGCGCTTCTCGGTGAACTCCACGACGGGCGTGAAATAGGTGATGGCGGCGTTGTTGATCAGGATGTCGATGGGGCCGTAGGTGGCCACGGCTTCTTCCACCAGGCGCTCGCGCTCGATGGACTGGGCCAGGTCGGCCTTGATGAAGGTGGCCTCGCCCCCGGCCTTCTTGATGCGCTCGACGGTCTCCATCAGGGTGCCGGGCAGGCGGCTCTCGCCGTCCTGGGCGGTACGGGCCGAGACCACGACCTTGGCGCCCTCCATGGCCAGGCGGGCGGCGATGGCCTCGCCGATGCCGCGGCTGGCGCCGGTGACCAGGGCGACCTTGCCCTTGAGATTTCCATTGGGGTTGATGCTGGCCGACATGAAATTAGCGCCCTCCCTGGGCTTTGTTATGGTTCAAACAATGCGCAAACCTCGCGCTCTTGGGCCGCCCGCGCAAGCCGCCGATTGCCGAAGGGCTCGCCTTCTGGGAGGAACCTCTAGGAAGCTTGGCCGCTCATGTTAATCATCGTGCGACTTCAGCGAGGCTTCAGCCCATGTGGCGGACCATCTTCAACCTGATCCTGGTCCTGCTGGTGGGGGCCGCCGCGGCCTTCGTCGCCGCCCCCTGGTTCGCCTTCCGGGCCCTGAAGGCCGACGCCCGTGACGGCGACGTCCAGGGCCTGGCCGAACTGGTGGATTACAACGCCGTGCGCGGGACCCTGAAGAGCCAGCTTGGCCCGACGCCCAACGCCACCACCGCGCCGGCCCCCACCATCTGGACCGATCCGATCGGCGCCATGAAGCGGGCGCTGGAGCCCCTCACCCCGCCGCCGCCGGCCGTGGAGCGCTATGTCAGCGCCCAGGGCCTGCACGACCTGACCCGCGGCTATGAGCCCGGCAAGGCGCCCGCTGAGCCGCCACAGCCTGAGGGCCTGTCGGACCAGGTGCTGACCGCCGCCCAGGAGCCCTGGCCCTCCCTGCGCTACTGGGGACCGAACCGCTCGCGGTTCGTGGTGCGCGGTCCCGACAAGCCCGAGCGCGAGACGGTCTTCACCTTCCAGCGGCGCGGCTGGTTTGAGTGGAAACTGGTGCAGATCCGCCTGCCGGACGACGACGAAGCTCAACCATAGTTCTTGTTTTGTTCTTCCGATCCCAGTAGGCTGGCCGCCAGCTGAGAGGGAGAATTTCATGTCCATCGGATACGTCACCATCGGGGCGCTGGATGTCGCCGCCGCCCTGCCCTTCTATGATGCGGTGCTGGGCGCCATCGGCTACCACCGCGCCTTCCTGGACGGCGGCTGGGCCGGCTATGGCCCCAAGGACGGCGACGCCAACACCTTCATCTGCCCGCCCTTCGACGGCGAGGCCGCGCGGCCCGGCAACGGCATCATGGTGGGCTTCCTGGCCCCCTCGCAGGAGGCGGTCGCCGCCGCCCACGCCGCGGCCCTCGCCAACGGCGGGGTCGACGAGGGCGCGCCGGGACCCAGGCCCGCCGACTCCACCAGCTTCTACGGCGCCTATGTCCGCGACCTGACCGGCAACAAACTCTGCATCTTCACCAAGCCCTAGCTTGACCAGGGACGAGGCTGGCGGGATCGTGCCGGCCTCGTCATCCCGGAGCCAAGCCATGCGCATCGCCGCCGCCCTCGCCTGCGCCTTGATGGCCAGCCTGCCGCTCAGCGCCGAGGCCAGGGTCTGCAAGGCCTGGAGTTCGCCGGTGCTGGCGGCCTCCATCGCCGCCAAACCCATCGACGAGGCCAGCGGCCTGGAGGCGTCGCGGACCCATCGCGGCCGGCTCTATCACAACAACGACTCCGGCGATGACCTGCGGTTCTTCATCACCGACATGGCCGGCGGGAACCTGCAGATCGTCAACCTCAAGGGCCCCAAGCCCGCCGATATCGAGGAGATGTCCCTGGGGCCGTGCGGGTCCAAGACCTGCCTCTATCTCGGCGACACCGGCGACAACGCCGGCGCCCGCTCGGAGGTGGCCTTCACGATCCTGGCTGAGAAGAAGACCTATGCGCAGACCGAGACGCCGCTACGGGTGGTCCGCGCCCGCTATCCCGACGGGCCGCACAATGTCGAGGCCTTCGCCGTGCATCCGGGCGGCGACCTCTTCGTCGTCACCAAGCCCGTGGACAAGCAGATGACCAGGCCGGGTCCGGCCTCGGTCTACCGGCTCAGCGCCAGCCAGCTTCGCCAGACCGACGGCGTGCAGGTCTTCACCAAGGTGGGCGAGCTGGACCTGCCTGGGCTGCTGAAGGACCTGCCCTTCTACGGCTGGATCCCGACGGGCCTGGACATCAGCCATGACGGCAAGCGCGCGGTGCTGCTGACCTATATGGCGGTGGTGGAGCTGGGCTTTGACCTGGCGGGCGGCGTGCCGGCCAAGCTGACCCCCGGCGAGAACGTCTCGATCTTCCGCGCCCCGCCCCTGGCCCAGCAGGAAGCCATCACCCTGCTGCCCGACGACAGCGGATTCCTCTACGACAGCGAGGCGGGGCGGAAGGCGGCGACCTTCCCGCTGAACAAGGTGACGTGTATGGCGCGGTAGGACGGCGGCCGCCCACCGACCACCGGAAACGGGCCGCATATTGGGGTATTGACCTAGAGCAGGCTCTAGGGTGTTCCCTCCGTCACTGGTTCAATATGGAGACCAGTGAGATGCAAACTATCGAGAACAAAGAGATCGTCGCCACGGCGATGGCGGCCCTGGCGACCGGCGACAATCGCCCCTTTTACGAGGCCATGGCGGAGGACGTGATCTGGCGTCCGATGGTCGGCGGCGTCTGGGGCGACGTCCATCACGGCAGGGCGCGGGCGAGGGACAACCTGTTCGCGCCGCTCCGGAAGCAATACGCCAGCGCCTACACCAACACCGCCACCAACATCTTCGCCGCCGGCGACGCCGTGATCGTCGAGGCGCAGGGGGCGGTGACGCTGAAGTCCGGAAAGACCTACAACAACCGCTACTGTTTCGTGATCGAGATGGCGGACGGCAAGATGCAGGAAGTGCGCGAGTACCTCGATTCAGCCCTCGCCGAGGCGGTGCTGGAGCTGCTGAAGGGGTGAGCATCCGCTACCACATCGGGCGCTTCGCCAAGCTCGTGGATCGAAGCGTCCATGCGATCCGCTGGTATGAGGCCCAGGGCCTGATACCAGCGGTGGATCGCGACGCCGGAGGCCGCCGGGTCTACGAGGACGAGCATGTCGAACACCTGCTGTTCCTGGAACGCATGCGCCGCACCGGCATGTCGGTGGCGGAGATGCGGCGGCTGACCGAGCTGTCGATGCAGGGGTGGCGCACCCTGGAGGCGCGCAAGTCAGTGCTGAAGGACCATCGCGCCGAGATCGAGGCCAAGATCGCCGACCTCGGCGCCGCCGTCGACGACATCGACGCGAAGATCGCCTTCTACGACGAATGGGCCCGGAACAAGCGCCGCCCCCGCAAGCAGGCCGGCCCAGTCTAGGCTAGGGCGTCGCCCACAGTGTCATCCCGGAAAGCGCGTTTGCGCTCGTCCGGCACCCAAACGCGCGGGGGCGTGCAGGATAGACGGTTACGGTGACGTGATACCCATTGCGCAATCTATTGGGACGGGCTGGACCTGCCGAGCGGCCCCTTTGATATCCTTTCACCTTAATACCAGGCGGCGCTCGTCATGGCTAAACATCGGCTTGAAGCTGCAATCGTCGCAGCCTGCGCTGGTGTTCAAAGCCGGCTCCTAGATTACATCCCGAGGTTGCTTTGATTGGCAGGTGAACACACGTTTGTAATGTGGGCGATTGACTGTGATTTATTCTCCATTGCAGATGTCTAGCTCCGTAGCGTCCCATCCGGGATTGAAGTGAGACCCGGAGCGCTTGAATATTCGGGAGAAAAGATCGTGGAAGTCCCGAACGACCCGGCGAGCGACGCGGCCAAATTTGACCATTTCCTGACGCGGAGAGAACGACGCCGCGCGGTATTCGCCGCGACGCTCGGAAACGGCCTCGAATTCTACGATTTCATCACCTTCGCCTTCTTCGCCATTCAGATCGGCCAGACGTTCTTCCCCTCCCAGAACAGCTTCCTCAGCCTGATGGGATCCCTGGCCACCTTTGGCGCGGGTTTCATCACACGTCCGCTGGGCGCGCATATCCTCGGCGGTTATGCCGACCGGGTGGGCCGCAAGCCGGCCATGCTGATCAGCATGAGCTTGATGGGCGTCGGAATCCTGATGTTGGCGCTGACGCCCGGCTTCAGCGCAATCGGTTATGCTGCGCCCGTCATCGCCGTGCTCGCGCGGTTGATCCAAGGTTTCGCCCTCGGCGGCGAGGTCGGCTCGGCGACCATCTACATGATGGAAAGCGCCACGGCGGCGCGCCGCGGCTGGACGATGAGCTGGCAGGGTGCGAGCCAAGGCGTCGCCGGCTCCATCGGGGCGCTTGTCGGTCTTGGCCTTTCGCTCGTCCTCTCGCCCGCGGAATTGTCGGCCTACGGCTGGCGCATCGCGCTGGCGTTGGGGGCCACGATCGTACCCGTCGCCCTCTATGTCCGACGCGCGCTCCCCGAGACCATCCAAGCGCCAGACAGCACCGCCGTTCCGCACGGCCCTTTTCGGCAGTACATGCGGCCGGTGGTCTGCGGGTTTCTGATCATCGCGTGCGGCACGATCGGGAGCTACATCTTCCAGTACATGGCGACCTTCGGTCAGAACACCCTGCGGCTTTCGACGAGCGTCTCGATGGCCGGAGAGCTGGCCAACAATGGCATCGGCATCGTGGCGGTCATGGCCGGCGGCGCGATCAGCGATCGGTTTGGACGCCGGTCGGTGATGCTTGGGCCGCAGCTGCTGTTTTGCCTGCTGATCGTTCCCTGCTTCCTCTGGCTCACCACGGCTCGGAACGCGACCAGCTTCATCAGCGCCAATCTGATCCTATCGGCCATCTCGGGCTTCATGTACGGCGCCGTCTATGCCGCGATCAGCGAAAGCATCCCCAAGGCGGTGCGCGCCCGGGTGTTTGCATTGGTCTATTCGATCCCCGTCGCGGTCTTCGGCGGCACGACCCAGTTCTTCATAACCTGGCTGCTCCACGTGACCGGCAGCCCGATGTCCATCGCATGGTACCTGACGGGTGTTTCGCTCATCGGCCTGGCCGCCATGTACCTGCTGCGCGAGAGTGCGCCGGTCAGGGTAAACTCTCGGCTGACCAGCGCGCTTCCTGGGGCGCCGGCTTCCGCCGTGATGCCCGGGACCTGAGGCAGCGTCTCTCGGAGGGGCCACCTCCCCCCGGGTTACCGGTTACGGTGACGTGATACCAATTGCACAGCCCTCTTGCGACGGGCTGGACCTGCCGAGCTGACGTGACGCATTTGATATTCCGTCACCTAAATAGTCGACGGCCCTGCAGCTTCTTGGCTTTGACGACACGTGGCCCGCGGCGGTCGGGCGCCATCAAGCTTGGCCAATCGATTCGGTGGAGCCGTGGTGCTATTGAATGTCGGGCATGACCACGACACGAACCGCGTTTGTATTTGCCGGCGGCGGTAGCCTGGGGGCGATCCAGGTGGGCGCGCTTCGCGAGCTGGTTCGCGCCGGCGAGAGGCCTGATTTTCTGGTCGGCGCATCTGTCGGCGCGCTGAACGCCTGCTTTTTCGCCTGCGCGCCCGACGCATCCGGCGTCGAACAGCTCGAGTCGATCTGGTGCAAGCTGCGGCGGAGCGACATTTTCCCGGTGGGGTTCGCCGGCGTGCTGCGCATGCTCGGCCGGGGCAGTCTGTTCGACTCCCGCCATCTTAGAACCCTGGTTGAGCGCAATCTGCCGATCCGAGATCTCGAGCAGGCCAAGCTTCCGGTTCACGTCGTCGCGACGAATCTGAGCGGGGCGACGGTGGTCCTGTCTCGGGGGCCCGCGGCGGAAGCCGTGCTGGCAAGCGCGGCGATACCGATCGCATTTCCGTCCGTGCGGATCGGCGACGACTATCTGATGGATGGCGCTATCGCCGGTAACACACCGATTTTGACCGCCCTCGAACTCGGCGCCAATCGCATCATCGTCCTGCAAACAGGCTATGCCTGTGCGCTCGACGGTCCGCCGGTTGGCCTGGCCGGCCTCGGACTTCACGCCATCACCCTGCTCATCTGCAATCAGATGGCGCGCGATGTGCAGATCATTGAAGGCAAGGCCATCGTCCACGTGACCCCGCACCTCTGCCCGCTCGATGTGTCGCCGTTCGACTTCAAGCACTCCGAGAAATTGATCGAGCGTGGGGCGCAGGCGACCCGGGCATGGTTGGACGCTGGCGGCCTCGACCACGCCGACACGCCGGCCGTGTTCGAGCACAGACACTGACGCGGCGCTTAGCCTAATGCCCAGGGCTTGAAGGGCCGCACTCCGCGTCTCTCCGGTTTTGAACGTAGGGTTCCAGGGCCAAAGCGGGCGGGTGTCAGGGGGTTGGCCGGAAGGGCGACGGGCGCCTACGGCCCATAGCGGACTCACGTTCCCCCAAGTTAGATTGCAATCCAGGGTGGGGTGTTCGGATGCATGAACGTTTTGGAACTGTCACCGAGCGCGAGAAGGAGACGCTCCGTCTGCTCCTCAACGGTCATGACGCCAAGTCAATTGCCGTCGCGCTCGGGCTGTCGGTACACACGGTCAACGAGCGACTGCGCGAAGCGCGGAGAAAGCTCGGAGTCAGCAGCAGCCGGGAGGCCGCCAGGCTCCTGGCTCAGGTGGACGGTCCGGGTCCAAATATCTTGGGGGACAAACAAATTGGGGTCGCCGCGCCACTTAGGCAGGGCAATGAGCATGATCTGTCCGAAAAACCGCGACGCGAGGTTCGCACCATCGCGTGGCTCCTGGGAGGTGCAATCATGTTCGCAATGTTGGCGGCGGCTGTAGTCGCAACTGTTCCGCATGACGATGGCAAAACCACAGCCCCAACGAAGGCGGTCAGCGGTTCCACCGTGTCACCTGCGTCAGACAAGGCGGGCGTAAGCGCCGCCGAGAAATGGGTGAAGTTGTTGGATGGGCAACGTTGGGGCGAGAGCTGGAAGGCGTCCGGACGCTTGTTCAGGGCGCAGCTGACGGAGGACAGTTGGGCCGCCACAGTGAAACCCCTTCGACAGCAGTTTGGCCCTGTGGCTTCGCGGTCGCTCAACAGCGTTTCAAGCGCCAACGCGCTTCCGGGCGCTCCGAACGGCGAATACAAGATTGTCCAGTTTGCGACCGCGTTCGCAAACAAGCCTGACGCCGTTGAGACCGTTGTGGTGGCCCATGAGGGACCGGCATGGCGGGTGAATGGTTACTTCATCCGCTAAGAGGTGGAGCCGAAGCGGTCGCTCAGATGTCACCTTCCGGGTGGCCACTTTCCACCGCACGGCGATATCCTGAGGGCTCGCTTCCCGGCGGGGCCGTGGGAGACAGTCGCGAGCCCGCTGGCCATGTTGGCGAAGGCCAAGCGTCTGACTCCCTCCGGGATGGCCCTCTCCCGGCGAGACGCTGCCCGCCGATGGTGTCGTCGTTGGAGTCCTCTCGTCGGAACCCCTAGCCCAGCGCCGCCTTCACCGCCGCCACGCCGTCGGCGGCCTTGGATCCATCCGGAGCCCCGCCCTGAGCGAAGTCGGGGCGGCCGCCGGCGCCCTGGCCGCCCATGGCGATCACGGCGGCCTTGGCCAGCTCGGCGGCGTTGAACTTCGAAGCGGCCGCGCCCATCACCGCCACGGCGACGGCGGCCTTGCCGTCGGCGACGCCCACCATGGCGATGACGCCGTCGGGGACCTGCTTGCGGTATTCCTCGACGATGGGCCGCAGGTCCTTGCCGCCGACCCCGTCCATGACGCGCGCCATGAACTTGGTGCCGGCGATGTCTTCGATGGCGGTGGCTTCACCGCCCGAGCCGCCGCCGCCCATGGCCAGCTGGCGCTTGGCGTCGGCCAGGTCCTTCTCCAGCTTGCGGCGCTGGGCGTCGAGCGCGTCGACCCGGGCCAGGACCTCGGCCACCGGGGTCTTGAACTGGTCGGCCAGGGCCTTGGCGACGGCGGCCTGGTCGTTGAGGTAGCGGCGCGCGGACTCACCGGTCAGGGCCTCAATGCGGCGGATGCCGGCGGCCACGCCGGTTTCCGAGACGATCTTGAACAGGGCGATGTCGCCGGTGCGCGCCACATGGGTGCCGCCGCAGAGTTCGACCGAATAGTCGCCGTCACCCTCCAGCGCCTTGCCCAGCGCCAGGACGCGGACGCTGTCGCCGTACTTCTCGCCGAACAGGGCCATGGCGCCGGCCTCGATGGCCTCTTCCGGGGCCATCTCCTTGGTGACGGCCGGCAGGTTCTGGCGGATCACCGCATTGACCTGCGTCTCGATGGCGTCGAGTTCGGCCAGGGTCAGCGGGCCGCCGTGGCTGAAGTCAAAGCGCAGGCGCTCGCCATCCACCATCTGGCCCTTTTGCGAGACGTGGGGGCCCAGAACATTGCGCAGGGCCGCGTGCAGCAGGTGGGCGCCGGAGTGGTTGGAGCGCGTGGAGAGGCGCCGCTCGGCGTCCACAGCCAAGCGCACCCGCGCGCCGGGGGCGAGCGCGCCTTCGGTGATTTCCAGCACATGGACGTGCAGGTCGCCGGCCTGTTTCTGGGTGTCGATCACCTTGCCCTTGCCGCCGTCCCATTCGGCCTCGCCGGTGTCGCCGGCCTGGCCGCCGCTTTCCGCGTAGAAGGGGGTGGCGTCGAACAGGGCCTGGACGGTCTGGCCCTTCTGCGCCTTGTCGATTTCCGCGCCAGCCTCCACCAGGGCCAGCAGCTCGGCGATGGCCTCGACGGTGTCGTAACCCAGGAAGACGGTGGACCCGAGGCGCTCGCGGATGGCGAACCACTCGCCGGCGGCCGAGGCCTGGCCCGAGCCGGTCCAGGCTTCGCGGGCCTGGGCGCGTTGCTGGTTCATGGCGGCATCGAAGCCTTCCATGTCGACGGTCATGCCCTTACCGCGCACGGCGTCCTGGGTCAGGTCCACGGGGAAGCCGTAGGTGTCGTAGAGCTTGAAGGCGGTCTCGCCCGAGAGCACGCCGCCCTCGCTCATCTTGGCGGTGGCCTCGTCCAGCAGAGCCATGCCGCGGCCCAGCGTGCGGCGGAAGCGTTCCTCCTCCTGGCGCAGGGTCTCGACGATCACCGGCTCGGCGCGGCGCAGCTCCGGATAGGCCCCGCCCATCTCGGCGATCAGCACGGGCGCCAGGCGGTGCATCAGGGGCTCCTGCGCCCCCAGCAGGTGGGCGTGGCGCATGGCCCGGCGCATGATCCGGCGCAGGACGTAGCCGCGGCCCTCGTTCGAGGGCGAGACGCCGTCGGCGATCAGGAAGCTGGTGGAGCGCAGGTGGTCGGCGATCACCCGGTGCGAGGGGCCGTTGGAGCCGCCGGCCACCAGGGACTTGGACGCCGCGATCAGGGTGCGGAACAGGTCGATGTCGTAGTTGTCGTGCACGCCCTGCAGCACCGCGGCGATGCGCTCCAGGCCCATGCCGGTGTCGATCTGCGGCTTGGGCAGGGGCTGGCGCGAGCCGTCGGCGAACTGCTCGAACTGCATGAAGACCAGGTTCCAGATCTCCACGAACCGGTCGCCGTCCTCGTCCGGGCTGCCGGGGGGGCCGCCGGGGATGTGGGCGCCGTGGTCGTAGAAGATCTCCGAGCACGGGCCGCAGGGGCCGGTGTCGCCCATCGACCAGAAATTGTCGCTGGTGGAGATGCGGATGATCTTGTCGTCGGGCAGGCCGGCGATCTTCTTCCAGAGATCGGCGGCTTCCGTGTCGGTGTGATAGACCGTGACCAGCAGCTTCTCGGCCGGGATGCCGAATTCCTGGGTCAGCAGGGTCCAGGCGTAGGCGATCGCGCCTTCCTTGAAATAGTCGCCGAAGGAGAAGTTCCCCAGCATCTCGAAGAAGGTGTGGTGGCGGGCGGTGTAGCCCACATTGTCCAGGTCGTTGTGCTTGCCCCCGGCGCGCACCGACTTCTGGGACGAGGCCGCGCGCGGCGCGGGCGGAGTCTCGGCGCCGGTGAAGTAGTTCTTGAACGGCACCATGCCCGCATTGACGAACAGCAGGGTCGGGTCGTTCTGCGGCACGAGGGGAGCCGACGGAATGATCAGGTGATCATTCTTCTCGAAATAGCCCAGGAAGGCGCTGCGGATCTCGTTCAGGCTCGGCATGGCTCTAGACGCTAGACTTCAAAAAGGGGCGCGTATTGCGCTGCGACATTGGGGTCCGTTTACGAGACTTGAAGCCCCCCGCAAAGAAAAAGGACGCCCGGACCGAAGTCCGAGCGCCCTTCTCTTGCGTGAACGACCGTGCGGGGTCTGGCCCTCCGCCGCCAGCCGCGCGGTTGGCGGGGGCGCGGCGGCGGGTTTCGAGGGCCAAAGCGGCCGTCCACGTGACCGGGGGAAAGGTGGTCCGGCGGCGGATGAAGCCCGCGCGCCGACCGGCTCCTATTCCTCGTCTTCGCCCGCCGTGGGGCCGACCAGCAGTTCTTCCTGGATGACTTCCTTGGCGCCGCGGACCTGCTTTTCGATCGCATCGGCGATGTCGGGATTGTTCTTCAGGAACTCACGCACATTGTCGCGGCCCTGGCCGATGCGCTGGCTGTTCCAGGAGAACCAGGAGCCGGACTTCTCGATGACCCCGGCCTTGACGCCCAGGTCGATGATCTCGCCCAGCTTGGAGATGCCCTCGCCGTACATGATGTCGAACTCGACCTCGCGGAACGGCGGGGCCACCTTGTTCTTCACGACCTTCACGCGGACGTTGTTGCCCATGATCTCGTCGCGGATCTTCACCGACCCGGTGCGGCGGATGTCCAGGCGGACCGAGGCGTAGAACTTCAAGGCGTTGCCGCCGGTGGTGGTCTCCGGGCTGCCGTACATCACCCCGATCTTCATGCGGATCTGGTTGATGAAGATCACCAGGGTGTGGGTCTTGGAGATCGAGGCGGTCAGCTTGCGCAGCGCCTGGCTCATCAGGCGGGCCTGCAGGCCGGGCAGGCTGTCGCCCATCTCGCCTTCGATTTCCGCCCGCGGCGTCAGGGCCGCCACGGAGTCGATGACGATGATGTCCACGGCGCCGGAGCGCACCAGGGTGTCGGTGATTTCGAGGGCCTGTTCGCCGGTGTCCGGCTGGGAGACCAGCAGTTCATCCAGGTTCACGCCCAGCTTGTTGGCGTAGGAGGGGTCGAGCGCATGCTCGGCGTCGACGAAGGCCGCGGTGCCGCCGGCCTTCTGGACCTCGGCCACCACGTGCAGGGCCAGCGTGGTCTTGCCGGAGCTTTCCGGCCCGTAGATCTCCACGATCCGCCCCTTGGGCAGGCCGCCGATGCCGAGTGCGATGTCGAGGCCCAGGGACCCCGTGGAGACCGACTCGATCTCCATGTGGCTCTTGTCGCCAAGCTTCATCACCGAGCCCTTACCGAAGGCCCGATCGATCTGCGCCATCGCTGCTTCCAGCGCGCGCTGCTTGTCACCGTCTTCTCTTGCCACGAGTTTCAAAGCCGTTTGAGACGCCATACCAAGCACTCCCTATCCCATGATTCCGCCAACCAGGTGGGGTAGATCGCTCTCCCCGCCGCCGGACTCAGGTGTACTTAGTTTGTTCTCTGTTCACAAGATGTTCTTTTCGATGGGTGCGACCGAAATTGGCGTAGGGACCCCTGGTGGCGCCTCGGCTTCGCTTGGTTCAGCGGTCTAAGCCTGAGTCTCCGGCGCCGGAGGGCGTCTCTTCGAAAATGGGCCAGTCCGCGGGCTTGCCCATGTCGCTGCTTGGCGCTTCCGAACCGAAGTTGAACGCCTTCGGGCGCTCGGGAACGCTGAAGCTGGCGTCGCACCAGGCCGCGAGGTCGCGCCTCAGGGTGACAACATCAAGGGTCGGTGCGACCGGCACAATGAAGGCCTTCAGGCGAGCGCCCTCTTCTGGCCTCATGAGACGCACCATCGCGTCCTTGACCATCGGGTGTTCCAGAAGGCGCTGACGGACCAGCTCCGGCATGACGTTGACGCCGCCGACTTGCACGGCATGATCCCTGCGCCCCACCACGTGAAAGCTGCGCTCATCGCACCAAACCAGGTGATCCGGGGCGGCCACCGTCTCAACCGAACCATCGGAAAGCGTCCGATCGAGAGACGAGTCGTCGGAGCCGCGGCTCCAATAGGAAAACAGTCGAAACGCCGAGTCCGGACTTTCCCGAACGGACAAGCCCGCCGTCTCCGACGACCCATAGACCTCGACAAGACTTGCCACGCCACGTGCGGTCACCGCGCGCGCGACATCCGCAGGACAAGGCGCCGTCGAGGTGACGCCCATCACCTGCGATGTCGTGGAGACCCCGGCCCGGACGAAAGCCGTCCAGAAGGCCGGGTGCCCGATGACCAGGTCGCCGTCACGGAACATCGCCCCGACGCTGGTCGGCGATCTGCCCCGGATATCGATCACCGGGACGCCCAGTCGCTGGGGGAGAAGGATTGAGAAAAGGAATCCGTAGATGTGGTGGGCCGGAGCGGCGCAGAGGATGCGGTGGCGGCCCTGGAAGAGAGGCGCCAGTTCGGCGATCTCCTGCGCGAGATTCACCCCCGCGTGTTGCGAGGCTTTGGGCGTCCCGGTCGTACCCGACGTGCGGAAGGTTAGCTCTTCCGAAAAGCGTTCCAGGGAGGCGCCAACAATATCCACCCAGTCGCCGATGGTCCGCCGCGCCAGGAGGTAGTCCTCAACGCCCGCTCGATGCATCTGCACCGCCTCTGCGACCGCGCTCGCCAAGTTGAGCAGATCCAGAGAGTCGCACGCGAGGCCGGCCGAATCGACGAGGCTTAGCTCCCTCGCCCAAGGCCGCGCCGGCAGGATAGATCCGGGTCGGAGACGCGATATCTCGTCATCGACAAGGTCAGTCACGTAGCGGTGTGCGGCATCTGTATCGCGCCACCATGTCTCCAGACCCGGCATCGTCAAAACCCGCGTTGACCTCAGACCCGCTTGACGAACACCCAGTAGGTGTCATCGACCAGAGCCTTCTTCATGTGCACACGCACCTTGGTCGGCTTCATGTTGTAGTCGAAGGTGTATTCGAAGATCGTGTTCAACGTGCCGGAGACGACTCCCTTGTCGAATTGACCCTTGAACGCAGGCTTGTTTGTGCAGGGAGCGACTTCCGTGAAGAAGTTCTTGCCCAGCGTGGCGCGAGGATCGCGACCTGTGATCTCACCTTCCATCGCGTTGTACTGAAGCACCCGACCCGCTCGATCGAGCTGGATGGCTCCGAACGCCAACTTGTCGATCTCCGACGCGGACTTGTTCTTCAGCACATTTTCAATGTCGTCCGACCCAAACGTGACGATTTCCAATCCAGCCATTTTCCCGGTCTCCCATGAATGCAGTCAGGCTTGTGCCTGAGCCACAAACAGGTCGAGAAGACTTAACAATGATTTAATTTCGAACCCATGTGTCACTGCTCTGAACCCAGTCGGTGCGAAACGGCGTTTCGTAAGGCGTTTGGCGACGCGTGGACGTTAACGTGGTCCTAATTTCATTCCGGCTTCTCTGGCGGGGATCGTAGAGCGTGGCCGCGTCTTCGCGGCGAAACGCATCATAAGGGGGAGTCCGTGTCTCTGGTGGCGGCAGTGCGTCTCATGGCGGAAACGCTGGATCATGCCGTGGTGGTGACCGATGGCGCGCTGGATGCGCCAGGCCCCATCGTGCTCTATGTGAACCCGGCGTTTGAGCGGATGACCGGCTACACCTCGCAGGAAATGGTCGGCCGGAGTCCGCGCATACTGCAGGGCGCAGGCACCAGCCTGGCTGCGCGCAAGGCGCTGGCGCGGTCGCTGCGCGTCCCGCAGCCGCACGAGACCACGCTGGTCAACTACCGCAAGTGCGGCGAGGCCTATCGCTGCCACATCCAGGTCTATCCGGTCACTGACGAGTCGGGACGGCTGATCAACGCCATCGCCATTGAGCAGGAGGTGAAGCGAGGGCCGGGCCGACCACGCGCCGCACGGCATCTGCTGGGCAGCCAAGGCCCCCGCGCCCCCGATGGCGCTTGAACGCGAGTCACAATCAGGTTGTCTCGCGCCCTAGCCATACCGTTCCGGCGCGCGTCGCTCAGGGGCGCATAAGGCTGCACGCGTCATCGGTCGGGATGATCTCGCGCCTGCCGGGCTTGGTCCAGACCCAGGCCTGAAACGGTTGACTTGCGCGGGTCCCGCCGGCCATTTCGGACCCGGCGCAGGAGAGCGACTTGGCGAACCTCATCAACCTTCCGGTGATCTCGGACCCGCGGGGAAACCTGTCGGTGATCGAGTCGGGAGACCACGTCCCGTTCGATATCGCCCGGGTCTACTATCTCTATGACGTGCCCAGCGGATCGGTGCGGGCGGGCCACGCGCACCTGGCCCTGCACCAGCTGCTGATCGCGGTGTCCGGCAGCTTCGACGTACGCCTGCACGACGGAGTGTCTGAAGAGGTCGTCACGCTCAACCGCCCCCATATCGGCCTGCACATCGGCCCCATGCAGTGGCGCGAGATCGACAACTTCTCCTCCGGCTCGGTCTGCCTGGTGCTGGCCTCCACGATCTATGAGGAGGCCGACTACATCCGCGACTTCGACACCTTCCTGGCGCGCGCCAGGCCGTGAAGTTCTTCGACCTCAACCTCTCCGATCCGGGGCTGCGGGGCGAGATCGACCAGGCCTATGGCCGGGTGATGGACTCCGGCTGGATGATCCTGGGGCCGGAGCTGGCGGCCTTCGAGGCCGAGTTCGCCGCCTGGTGCGGCGCGGGCCACTGCGTGGGCGTCGGCAACGGCCTGGACGCGCTGACCCTCACCCTTCGGGCGGCCGGCGTTCAGGCCGGCGCCGAGGTGATCGTTCCGGCGCACACCTTCGCGGCCACCTGGATGGCGGTGGAGGCGCTCGGCGCCACGCCCGTCCCGGTGGAGGTCGATCCGCTCACCTACACGATCGGCGCCGCGGGCTGCGCGGCGGCGGTGACGGGCAAGACGGCGGCCATCGTGCCGGTCTCGCTCTATGGCCACCCCGTCGACCTGGAGCCGCTGATGGCGCTGGCGCGGCGGCACGGCCTGTTCGTGCTGGAGGACGCCGCCCAGAGCCACGGCGCGGCCAGCAACGGCGTCCGGACCGGGTCGGTCGCCCACGCCACGGCCTTCAGCTTCTATCCCACCAAGAACCTCGGGGCGCTGGGGGATGCGGGCGCGGTCACCACCAACGACGCAGGGATCGCCGAGCGCCTGCGCCGCCTGCGCAACTACGGCTCCGACCAGAAGTACGTGCAACAGACCCTGGGGGTGAACTCCCGGCTGGACGAACTGCAGGCCGCCTTCCTGCGGGTCTTCCTGCCGCGGCTGGATACCGCCAACGACCAGCGCCGGGCCCTGGCGAGCGCCTATGACGCGGCGCTCTCCGGCTCAGGCCTGACGACGCCAGCCGAGGCCAACTGGGCGCGCCACGTCTACCACCTCTATGTGATCCGCAGCCCCGAGCGCGACGCCCTGCAGGCCCGGCTGAAGACCGCCGGGATCGAGACCCTGATCCACTACCCCATCGCCTGCCACCTGCAGGCCGCCTTCGCCCATCGCGGCTTCAAGCGCGGCGATTTCCCCCTGGCCGAGGCCCTGGCCGACGAGGTGCTGTCCCTGCCGCTATGGCCGGCCATGCCTGTCGACAATGTGCGGCAGGTGGCGCTGGCTGTGCGATGAGCGAGCCCTCGGCGCTGGATCGGACGGCCTGGCAGCCGGCGCTGTTCGCCGAGCGTCTCAGCCGCTTTGCTCTCCTGAAGCTGCGCGCCGCGCCCTATGAGGACGCGCCGGTGCTTAGCGTCCTGCGCAACCACGCCTTCGAGCCGGTGGCCAGCGCTCTGCCCGCCTTCCTGCGCTTCGCCGATGTGCCGATGCGCCTGCAGCTCGGGGCGTATGACGACAGCCTGGTGATCCCAGAGGCCGCGGCTGGCGCCCACCTCGTCTGGCTGGACTTCACCCGCTATCCGAAGCTCTCCGACACTGAACTGGAAGCCTGGCTGCTGGACCGCCTGGACGCCCTGCGCGCAGTGTCCGCAGCCCCGATCATCGTGGCCAACGCGCCCGAGGGCGATGACCGCGCCGCACACCTGAACGCGGCCCTGGCGGGCTGGGCGGCGGCCACGCCGGGGGCGGCCATCCTGCCCCTGGACAGCTTGGCGGCACGTGAAGGTCCCGGCTTCTTCGACGAGGCCCGCGCCGCGGCGACGGGAACCCGCCTGTCGGACGCGGCCGCCTTGGAGACCGCACGGCGTCTGGGCCTGGAACTGCTGGCGGGTTTCTTCGCGCCGCCGGTCAAGGCCTTCGCCCTGGACCTCGACAACACCCTCTATGAGGGCGTCCTCGGGGAGGACGGTGTGGCCGGCGTGCGGCTCACCGAGGGCCATCTCGCGCTCCAGCGCCAGCTGGCGGAATGGGCCGGCCGGGGCGTCCTGCTGAGCGTGGTGTCGCGCAACACCCGTGAGGACGTCGACCAGCTGTTCGCGGCGCGGGCCGACTTTCCCCTGACGCCGGCGCACATCTCCGACTGGCAGGTCGGCTGGGGCGGCAAGGCCGAGGCGCTAAGGGCCACGGCGGCGGCCTTCAACATAGGCGCCGACAGCCTGCTGTTCATCGACGACAACCTGGGTGAACTGATCGAGGTCGCGGCGGCCCAGCCCGGCGTGCGGCTGCTATATGCCGGCGGACCTGCCTCCCAGACCGCGGCGGCTCTGACGCTCTATCCGGGCCTGCCGCGCGGCGCTGTGGCCTTCGCCGGCCGTGCCGCCGATATCGCCGCCAACGCCTCCCGGCGCGAACTGGCCGCCGCCGACCCCGCCAGCTACCTGGCCTCGCTGCAGGCGGTGCTGACCTTCACCCTGTCGCCCGCGGAGGACCGCGCGCGGCTGGTGGAGCTCAGCAAAAAGACCAACCAGTTCAACCTGGCCCTGGCGCGGCTCTCCGACGTCGCGGTGAGCGAGGCCCTGACCGCGTCCGAGCGTTGCGTCGTCCACGTCCGCCTGGCCGACCGCCTCGCCGACTCCGGCTCGGTGGCCGCGCTTTTCTTCCGGCGGCAGGACGACTATCTCGTGGTCGAGGAGTTGGTGATCTCCTGCCGGGCCCTGGGGCGGAAGCTGGAAGACCTGATGGTGACCGAAGCCCTGCGCCGCGCCCTGGCTGAACTGCCCGCCTCCAAGGTGGTGTTCAATCACGTCACCGGCCCCCGCAACGCGCCGGCGCGCGACTGGCTCGCCGCGTTCACCGGCCAGGCCATGACTAAGCAGGGCGCAGTCGAACTTCCCCTTCCCTCGCCGCCCGCCGGCCAGGATGTCGCCGTGGTCTGGACCAACTAGATGAGCAGCGCGGTCGACAACGACCTGGCCGAGATCGTCGGCCTGATCCTGGGGCGAGAGATCGCGCCCGGCGCGGACCTGGTGCGCGAGGACACGCCCGGCTGGGATTCGCTCAAGAATCTCGAGATCATCTTCGCGGTGGAGAGCGCCTTCGCGGTGAGCTTCACGCCCGACGAAATGGCCGCCATCCGCAGCCTCGCTGATATCCGGGCCAAACTCTCCCCGCCTGATGCGTCATAGTTTCGGGATCTCCGGATACCGGTTCGCCCTGCGCCCGGTGGAGGTGGCCGACGCCGCCTTCCTGGTGCGGGTGCGAACCGAGGCGGGCGGCCGCTTCATCCACGCGACCTCGCCCCGGGTGGAGGACCAGGTCGCCTGGATAGAGGCCTATGAAGCGCGTCCGGGCGACTACTACTTCATCATCGAGGACACCCGAGAGGGTCGACCGGTGGGGGCCGTCGGCATCTATGACGTCGCCGATAACCAGGCCGAGTGGGGCCGCTGGGTCGTGGAGAGCGGATCGGTCGGCGCCGTGGAGTCGGCCCTGCTAACCTATCGGGTCGCCTTCGAGCAGCTGGGTCTGGCGGCGGTCTATTGCCGAACCGTGGCCGACAACACCCAGGTGGTGTCGTTCCACGACTCTTCGGGCGCCGCCCGGATCGGCGTGCTGAAGGACCACGTCGTCCTCGACGGCCAGGCCCACGACAGCATCGAGCACCGCGTCGATCCCGCGCTCTGGGCGACGATGCGTCCGCGATTGGATATGATCGCGCGCCGCGTCGGGACGGCCTGAGGTCACATGCTCGATCGAGACGGATGCCGGTTCCACCACCTCGGCCTTGCCTGCCGCGACCTTACGAAGGAATCCGCGGCCTGGACGGGGCTCGGCTACCGGCCGGAGGGACCCATCTTCGTCGACCCCGTTCAGAAAATCCGCGGCTGCTTCCTGGTCGGGCCGGGCCCGCGCCTCGAACTGCTGACGCCCGAGGGCGAAGGCTCGCCGATCGAGGGCTACCTGGCGCGCGGGACCAAGATCTATCACCAGGCCTTCGAGAGCGACGCCTTCGAGAGCGACCTCGCCGCCCTGACCGCCCAGGGCGGCAAGGTAACGGCGGGTCCCGTGCCCGCTGTGGCCTTCGACGGGCGGAGGATCGCCTTCGTCCTGCTGCCGACCCTCAACCTCATCGAGCTCATAGAGGCTGCGCCATGACCACCATCGACGAGGAGCGCCAGCGCCTGGATCGCATCGCCGCGGAGTCGCTGTACGGCGCAGGGGCCAACCGGGCGACCATCGCCCACTCCTTCAAGGTGTTCGAACGCTACATCCGTCCGGGGCCGGTCCTGGAAATGGGCCCGGCCGAGGGACACATGACCGGCGACCTGGTGAGCACGAACCAGCCGCTGACGGTGGTGGAGGGCGCTGCGTTCTTCTGCGACTCCCTGCGGGCGCGGTTCCCGTCCGCCGAGGTGGTGCATTCCCTGTTCGAGGACTACGCCCCGGCCCAGGCCTTCGAGACCATCGTCCTGGGCCACGTGCTGGAGCATGTGGACGATCCGGTGAACATCCTGCGGATCGCCAGCGCCTGGCTGACGCCGACCGGCCGCATCCTGGCCGCCGTGCCCAATGCTCGCTCCCTGCACCGGCAGGCCGCTGTCATCATGGGCCTGCTGGCCTTCGAGGAAGAGCTGAACGGGGCCGACCACCACCACGGTCACCGTCGGGTCTACAATCCCGAGACCCTGCGGCGCGACTTCCGCGAGGCCGGCCTGGAGATCGAGGTGTTCGGCGGCTACTGGCTCAAGCCGGTCTCCAACGGCCAGATCGAGCGCGACTGGACCGAGGAGATGCTGACCGCCTTCATGACGCTGGGCGAACGCTATCCCGACATCGCCGGCGAAATCTACGTCGTGGCCCGCCGACGGTCCTAGACGACGGGCGCCGTCACATAGGTCTCGAAGCGCGTCATCTCCTCAGACAGCCGCGCGCTGAATTCAGGCTTGGCCATCTTCGCCGCAAGCTCGAGCGCTGCGTTGATGGCGCCAGGCAGTTCGTCGGGATGATGGACGGCAAGCCAACCAGATAGCGGCGACCCGTAGGTCAGCAGGGGCCCAAGTTCGGCCTCGATGGGGACGATGGCGGGAATGCCCACGGCCATGGCCTCCAGGATCGCCCGCGCGCCGACCTCGGGATAGCTGCCCAGATAGATGTCGACCTTCTGTTCCCGCAGCGCGGCCTGCAGGCTGGGGACGGGACCCAGGAAGACATAGCGCGCGGGATCAAGGCCCGCCGCGCTCAGGGCGCCGTGGATGTCGTCCCGCAGCGGATCGTCCCACGGGCCGATATGGACGACCTCCGCCTCCGGGCTCCGCAGCACCGGGATGACCCAGTCCGTCCACCTGCGCAGGCTCTCGCGCCCTTCATTGCGGTACTTTCCCGCCCCCCCGCAGGTGGCGACCCGCAATCGGCCGGAGCTCTCCTTCGCCGCGGCCTTTGAGGTCTTAAGGTCCGGCAGCGTCATCGCAGCATAGATCGCCGGAAGCCCGGCCTCGCGGCAGGCCAGGTGGCAGGTATAGGTCAGGTCCACGTGGGCCGAATACCGAACCGTCGCCCCAAGGCTGGGCAGGTGATCGGCGTGGTGGACGAACTCCGTCACGTGGCGGAACGGATAGGTGGCCGCCACCGCGCAGACGTCCATGTGGTGATGCAGCAGGAATATCCGCGTCGGCTTAATCGCGCAGAGCAGGCGGTAGAGCTCGATGGTCCGGTCCAGGACGCTGGGCGCCTTCAGCGCCAGCAGGGCGCGGCAATGGTAGCCACGCGCCGCCATGTCCTCGCCGATCAGCCTGCGGTAGGCGATGTTTCCGTAGAGGTCGGTCAGGATCAGGCTGACCTTCTCGGCCCCGATCAGGCGGGTGATGTCGGCCACCACCTTGCTATGGCCGCCGACCCCGTAGAGCTGGGTGGCGATCACGCAGACATTGTCGTTGCTCTTCTCGCCCCGGCGGTCGGCCAGCTGCAGGGTCGTCGCGATATGGGGGATCGTGTCGTCCAGGCCGTTGACGAACAGCTTGTGGCCCCGCACGTCGGCCGCCCCAAACGCCGGCGCGAACCGGCTCATCTTGGTCAGGACCGCATCCAGCGCCTCCGGGGCGCCCGCCGCCAGCACCTCGGCGGTCAGCTCGGGGGTTTCGAACTCGAGCGCCAACCACGCCTCCAGGGATTCGATCTGCGATCAGATGCCACTCTTCAAACCCCCACCGCAATGCCGGCCACCGATCACACGCCATGGCTCAGCTGATTAAGGTCCTGGTCACCGAGTCACCCGCAACTCCTCGTTTTGGCGTTCCCAGTGACAGAGTTTCGATGAGGCCATCTCCTTCCCCCGCTTTCGACCACGGCGCCGCCCTGCGCGTGCCGCCGGCCCATGACGGCCGAAGCTGGACCAAGCTGCTATACTGGCTGGGCGCTGACGGTCAGGCCCTCGACGAGACCGGCCTGGTGCAGGTTTCGACCCCCAACGGCTTAATGGTGGCCCGCCCAGGCGACTGGATCGTGCTGTCGGTCGGCGGTCAGTTCCACGTGGCCCACGCGGGCCCCCGGACCCTGGACGCCTGAGGATGCACACCGGCTCCTGCCTCTGCGGCGGTGTCCGGTTCGAAGTCCTCTGCGACCTGCCCGATATCCAGGCCTGCCATTGCCGCTCCTGCCGCAAGGCCCAGGGGACCGCCTTCGTCGCGGTCCTGCCGCTGGCCAAGGCCGACTTGCGCTTCACCGCCGGAACCGACCTGCTCACCGCCTTTGAGTCCTCGCCGGGCAAGGAGCGGGTGTTCTGTAAGGTCTGCGGCTCGCCGATCCTCAGCCTGGCCGCGGCCCTGCCCGACCGGGTCCGGCTGCGGGCCGGCGTCGTTGACGGCGACCTCGGCGTGAAGATCGCCTCCCACGCCTTCACCGGCCAGGCGGTGGACTGGTGCGCCGTCGATGACGACGCACCGCACTACACGGGCGCGCGACCCGCCTAGCTATTTCCCAGTCTTCGGATTGAGCCGCGCGGTTCCGCCGCCCGGCAGGTGCGCCTCATAGGGCCCAAAGCGAACATCCGGCTTCAGGTAGTCCGTCGAGACGTATTGGGCCCCGGACGCGAAGGCCTGGGTCTGCCGCGCGTGGTCATTGGCCCGGGCCTCCATCGTGTCGGCGTCGGCCCGCGTGCGCACGATCAGGCCGTTGGCCAGGGCCGCGTCGATTCGGGCCTTCAGCTCCGCAGGTTCGTTGAGGGTCACGTAGCCGGCAGCCGGCCCCTCGTCGGTGTTGATGAACATCGCCCGGCCCTCGAGCGACTTGCGCTGTCCCCGATAGATGTCGGTCTTGGCAGGTCCCTCATCCATGGCGAACATCACCTTGCCTCGCGCCGCCTTCAGCTTCGGCCAGCCGCCGGCCTTCACCGCGGCGGCCAGGGTCGGCGCCTTGCCCTGCACCTTGTCCGGCGTGATCAGGGCGCTATCGGGGAAGACCGAGCGAATCTCGGCGTCGATACCGTCCATGGCCTTGGCGTCGAAGGCCAGGGCCTGGGTCGCGCCCGGGAAGCCCGCACCGCCCTCCTTCAGGTTCATGATCACCAGGATCGGAACATGGTCGGGATGGGCCTGGGACCAGGCCCGGATCTCCTTCAGGCAACCCACGAAGGTCGGGCAGTTGGAGCGATAGTCCAGGTCCTGAACATGCATGACCTTCAGGCCCGGGGCCTTGAGGGGCGTGAAGTCATAGGGCGCGCTCTGCGCATCCCTCGCCATCTTCATGGCCAGGGGGTCGGCGTAGCGCCCGCCCTCGGGATCGTTCAGCAGATCGAGTTCCAACTGCCGGGCGCCGGCGTTCAATTCCACGGTCAGGCCGGGATGGGCGTAGTCGAGGTGCATGGCCTCGCCGGGGTTGGCCATCCGGACCAGGGCCATCTCGGCGGGCGCGATCGCCAGCTTGTAGCTGTTGTGGGTGCCAATGACCTGGATGGCGTTCATGGGCAGGGTATCGACGGACGCGCGGGTACAGCCGGGGGCGCCCGAAGGATGTTCCAGGTCGCAGTTGGCGGCGACCGCGAGACCGGCGGCCAGAAGCATCGAAATCATGTTCTCTCCCTAGAGCCGATCTGCGTCGGCTACGTGACGGAGCGTAGCCCCGTTTTGGTGCGGCAATTCCGCGAAAGCGTTGGCGTGCAAGGATTTTTCAAGACTTGCCGTGTCATGGCTAATTCTCTGATTACCACGATGGCGGCTTCGGGGGCGACATGGACGCGGGCCAGATGACACGGGCGGCGGCTCCGGCCGCTGGGCCCAAGGCGGGCGCGGCGTATCGCGCCACCCTGGCGGCCCACAGCCTGGCCATAGGTCCGCGCCTGGCCTTCGGCGTCACCGCAGCCTCCCTGCTCGCCATCGTCGGTCATCCCGGCCTCGCCCTGGCGCTCGCCGGCCTGGGCGCGGTGATCGCTCTTCTGGTCGGCCGCACGGTCCTGCGGGCGCGCGCCGACCTCCTGGTCCGCCAGGACGAAAAGAACCGTCTTATCCAGACCCTGACCGAGGCCCGCGACGAGGCCATGCGCCAAGCCGGACAGGCCGAGGTGGCCCGCGAGGACGCCCGCCGCGCCAGCCTGGCCAAGTCCACCTTCCTGGCCACCATGAGCCACGAGATCCGCACGCCCATGAACGGCGTGCTGGGCATGGCCCAACTGCTGCAGCGGTCCGACCTTTCGGGCCTGCAACGCAGCCAGGTCGACACCCTGATCAAGAGCGGCGAGCTACTGATGGTGATCCTGGGCGACATCCTGGACCTGTCGAAGATCGACGCCGGCCAGATGGAAATCGCCAAGAGCCCCTGCGACCTGCGCGCGCTGCTGTCGGAGATGGAGACCTTCTGGGCGCCCACCGCCGCCGAGCGGGGCCTGGCCCTGACCGTCGAGGTCGACGCCACGGTGCCGCCCTTCGTGGCGCTGGATCCTCGCCGCGTCCGCCAGGTGCTGTTCAACCTGGTGGGCAATGCACTGAAGTTCACCAAGGAGGGCGCGGTCACCATCACGGTGGACCGTGATCGCATGACGGACGCCCTTACCTTCGCCGTCTCTGATACCGGTGTCGGGATCAATGCCGACGACCTCCCCCACCTGTTCCAGAAGTTCAGCCAGGGCGACGCCTCCGACGTCCGCCGCTTCGCCGGCGCCGGGCTGGGCCTGGCCATCTGCCGCGAACTCTCCTCCCTGATGGGGGGCAAGGTCGCCGTCGAGAGCGAACTTGGCGTGGGCTCGACCTTCAGGGTGAGCCTGCCGCTCGAAGAAACCGCCGCGCCGGCCGCCGAGGACATCGCCGCCCAGGCGATCGCGCAGGATGAGGCCCCGGCGCTCTCCATCCTCTGCGCCGACGACAATCCCACCAACCTGCTGGTGCTGGAGCAGCTGCTGGGCGCCATGGGCTTCCGCATCCGCGTCGCGAGCGGCGGCCGGGAGGCCCTGGAGGCCATGACCACCGAGACCTTCGACCTGGTGCTGATGGACATCCAGATGCCGGAAATGACCGGGATCGACGTGCTCCAGGCCCTTCGCGCCCAGGCCGGTCCGAACCGCCAGACCCCGCTGATCGCGGTGACCGCCGACGCCATGACCCTGGGCGCCGACCGCTATCGCGACCTCGGCTTCGCCGGCCTCGTCACCAAGCCGGTCCAGGTCCAGAGCCTGGTCTCGGCCATGATGGCCGCCGTCGCCAATCCGGAGGACGATGCGGACAGCGACCTGGCCGCCACGGCCTAAAGGCTGATTTCCAGCGGCGTCGCGGGCAGCCGGCCCGCGACGATGCCGGGCAGCAGCTCCCGCAGTCGCTCGGGATAGATGGCCTCTTCGGTGGCGGCGATCTCGTCGGCGCTCCACCAGCGGACGTCGTCCAGCAGCTCCACCTCGTGGGCTTCCCAGGCCACCCGGCTGGGCTCTCCGCCGGGGCAGTGGGCGACGAAATAGCTCTCCCGCATCATCACCGTCTCGCCACTGTGCAGGGTGAAGGCGCTGGCCCGCACCCAGACCACAGGCCCCAGCTCCACGTCGGTGAAGCCGGCCTCCTCGGCGATCTCACGCACGGCGGCGGCCTCCAGAGTCTCACCCTCATCGACCCCGCCACCCACCGTGAACCAGAAGCTGGGCGCGTCGGCGGCCTCTGTGGCCCGGCCGCGCACAAGCAGGATATGGCCCCGCGGATCGAACAACAAAACCCGGGCCGTCAAACGATCACGCACGGAACAACTGGCTCCCGATGAAGACTGTCGAACAATAATCCACAGCGCTCCAGGTGTCGCTTCAGAAGAGGCCAATCTCCACAGAGATTGATCTGTGTATTTTCGCGCCAGTCCTTTGTACTCGAAATGCTGCGCCAGAAGGCCGCACCGGTCCCAGGCCGCGAAGAACGCCGTTTTCACCAGGCGTTAAGCTGCGCCGGGCGAAGGTTTGCATTGATCATGGGGACCCGCGCCTTGGCTGTCGCATCACACCGTTTGCTCGGGTTCGCGTTCGCCAACGCGGACCTTCTGCTGGAGATCGCCGCCGACGGCCAGATCGCCTTCGCGATCGGCGCCAGCGAAGCCCTGTCGGGCTCCCGGGAGACCGCCCTTGTGGGCCGCGCCTGGCGCGATTTCATCGACGCGCGCGACCGGACCATGGTCCAGGCCCTGCTCGACGGCCTCACCGAGGGCAAGCGCGGCGGCCCCCTTGTGGTCACCCTGGCCAGCAAAGGCGGCGTCGAGCGCGCCGCGGCCATGTCGGTGTTCCGCCTGCCGGGCAATGACGGCGCCATCTCCTGCACCTTCAGCCGCGCGGCCCCCAGCGCCAGCCATGGACTGCACGACAAGGCGGGCCTGGAAGCCGTCACCGCGGCTCTGTTCGAAACCAACAAGGCGACCGGTCTGGAGATGGAGCTGGCCTTCATCGAGATGGGCGGCCTGACCTCCCTGCGTAAGGTGCTCGGCCCGGAAGCCGCCAAGGACATGGAGCTGCGCCTGGCCGGCGCCCTGCGCGCCCAGTCGCACGGCGGCGGCGCGGCGGCTGATCTCGGCGGAGACCGTTACGCCCTGGTTCGCCACACCGGGGAAAGCGGCGAGGCCCTGGCCCAGCGCCTGCTGCACCTCCTGGCCGTAGATCCCGCCCATGGGGTCGAGGCCATGGCCAAGACCTTGTCGCTGAAGGGCGAGGCCTCCCCCGCCCAGGTCCTGCGGGCCCTCCGCTATTCCCTCGACAATTTCATCAAGGACGGGCTCGACGCCGCCGCGCCCGCCTCGCTCAACGAGGCCGTCAGCCGCTCCGTGCGCCGCACCCTGGTGGAGGTCGGCGCCCTGGGCCAGGCCGTGGCCGACCGCAACTTCCGCCTCGTCTACCAGCCGGTGGTGGACCTGAAGAAGTCCTGCGCGGTCCACCACCACGAGGTCCTGGTCCGCTTCGGCGACAACGCCAGCCCCTTCCCCATGATCCGCATGGCCGAGGAGCTGGACCTGATCGAGCCCCTGGACATCGCGGTGATCGAACGCACCATCGCCAAGCTGGTGGCCGAGCCCACCCTGAAGCTGGCCGCCAACATCTCCGGCCGCACCATCACCAGTTCCGCCTTCGTCGAGGCGGTGCGCACCCTGCTGGCCGACAATACCAAGGCCCAGGGCCGGCTGCTGCTGGAACTGACCGAGAGCGCGGCCATCGAGGACCTGGCGCTGGCCGACCGCCACCTGCAGGCGCTGCGGGCCGAGGGGATCCTGATCTGCCTCGACGACTTCGGAGCCGGAGCGGCCTCGCTGGCCTATCTGCAGCAGCTGTCGCTGGACATCGTGAAGATCGACGGCCGCTACATCCGCGAACTGCAGCACGGCGGCCGCGAGAGCACCTTCATCCGCCATCTGGTGACCATGTGCGCCGAGCTTGGCGTGCGCACCCTGGCCGAGATGGTGGAGACCCCGCAGGCCGAGGAGGCCGTGCGCCGCGCCGGGGTCGACTACGCGCAAGGCTGGCTCTACGGCGCGCCCATGGACGTGGCCGCCACCACAGCGGGCCTGGCCAACACCAATGTCAAACCCGCCGCCCGTCGGGTGGGAGCCGTCGACGGTTGGGGCTAGACCCGCGACCTCAGGACTGCGTCGCCACCCACTCAGCCATATGCCGTTCCAGCACCGTCATGGGCATGGCGCCCGAGAGCAGGGCCGCGTCGTGATACGCTTTCAGGTTGAACTTCCCGCCTAGCTTGGCCTTGGCGCCGTCGCGGATCTTCATCCAGCGGGTATGGCCGACCTTGTAGCTGCAGGCCTGACCTGGCGCGACGCAGTAGCGTTCCACCTCCCGCTGGGCGCGGCTCTTGGGATAGCCGGTGACGGCGACCATGTAGTCGGTGGCCTTCTCGCGGCTCCAGCCCTTGGCGTGCAGGCCGGTGTCGATCACCAGGCGTGAGGCGCGGAACAACAGGGATTGCAAAAAGCCCGCCTGGCCCAGCGGATCGCCGTCATAGGAGCCGGTCTCGCTGGCCAGCTGCTCGGCATAGACCGCCCAGCCTTCCGAGAAGGCCGAGAAGCCGCCGCCGGTGCGACGGATGATGGGGATTCGGGTGCTCTCCTGGGCCAGGGCGATCTGCAGGTGATGGCCCGGAACCGTCTCGTGATAGACGAGCGTCGGCAGGTTATATTTCGGCCACTCGTGGGTGTCCTTCAGGTTGATGAAGAACGCCGCCGGGCGCGAGCCGTCCAGGGCCGCGCTCTGGTAGTAGCCGTTGGACGCCCCGTCCTGGATGAAGGCCGGCACCCGCTTCACCTCAACCTTGGCCTTGGGCAGGGTGTCGAAGGCCAGCGGCAGGGTCTTGTAGACCTCGACGATCTGGACGTTCAGCGCCGCGATCAGTTCGGCGCGCCCCTCGTCGGTATTGGCGTAGACCTGGGCCGGGTCGTTGTTGAGGGCGTTTAGGCGCTCGGCCACCGTGCCCTTGGTCATGCCCTGGCTCTTCAGGATGGTGTCCAGCCGGCCGGTGATGTCGGCCACCTGGTCGAGGCCCAGCTGGTGGATGTCCTGCGGCGTCATGGTGGTGGTGGTCGAGGCCTCGCAGGCGTCGGCATAGTAGGCGGCCGCGTTCTTCAGGCGCCCGATACCTGCTTCGGAGGTGGCGATGGCGCGGTTGGCCGTAACCGCGGCGATCTGGCGATCGAGGGCGGGGTAGATCTCCTCGGCGACGATCCTGGCGGCCGGCGTGGCGTAATCGGTGGTCAGGCCCGCGGCCTTGGCCTTGGCCACCAGCGAGGTCACCAGCACGGTCTTCTCCGGCGGCTGGTCGCGCAGGGCCTTGAGCTGGGCCAGCGTCAGATCGCAGACGAAGTCGGGCGGCACGACGCCTGAGGCGACATCGGACTTCATCCGCGCCAGGTCCTGGTCCAGCACCTTGCCGAAGGCGTGCAGGCGGGAAATCCAGGCGTCCGCGTCGGCGGCGGTCGCCACCCGGTGCTGATTGTCCAGGAAGTCGGGGATGTCCTGATAGGCGCCGTTCTGCTGGCTGATCACATAGGGCGAGAACCGGCCACCCACCGCGCCGAACCTGTATCTCTCACCATTCGAGAGGGCATGGCTGTTCTGATAGAACACCACGTCGAGGTCGACCTTGGAGGCGGGCGACAGGGCGTTGCGGTCGATGGCGTTCAGCGCCGCGACCCGGGCCTTCACCTTGGCCAGCCGCGCGTCCCGCGCCGCCGCCGAGCGGTCATCCAGCTGACCCTTCAGCGCCACCCGCGCACCCTTGTCCAGGCCCAGCGACGTGGCCCGCTCGGGGCTGTCGTCCACCTGGTCCTCGAAAATCTTGTCCAGCAGGGTCTTGAGTTTGGCGTCCTCGCCGCCTTGGGCCAGGGCGGGCGCGGCGGTCATCAGGGCCGCGCCAGCGGTGGTGGCCAGGAAGCTGCGTCGGTCGAGAATGGTCATGGGAGTCCCTAGGCTTTGTTGGCCGCGATGTAGTTATCGATAACGGCTTCCAGCACCGTCAGCGGCATGGCGCCCGACAGCAGGCCGGCGTCGTGGAACTTGCGGATGTCGAACCGTGGCCCTAGCGCCGTGCGCGCCTTCTCCCGCAGCCGCAGCCAGGTGAGCTTGCCCACCATGTAGCTGCAGGCCTGGCCCGGCCAGACGCAATAGCGCTCGATCTCGGTGATCGCCGAGCTTTCCGGTTCGCCGTCGATCTCCATCATGGTGGCGATGGCCTTCTCGCGGCTCCAGCCCATGGCGTGCAGGCCGGTGTCCACCACCAGCCGGCCCGAGCGGAACAGCGACGACTGGATATAGCCGATCTCCCCCAGCGGGTTGTCGGCATAGACGCCCATCTCCTGGGCCAGCTTCTCGGCATAGAGCGCCCAGCCCTCGCCATAGGCCGACAGGAAGGTGGCGCGCCGGATCATCGGCAGATCGGCTTCCTGCTGCAGGGTGAGCTGCAGGTGGTGGCCCGGAATCCCCTCGTGATAGGTCAGGGTCGGCAGGGTCCAGGTGGGGTATTCGGCGGTGTCGCGCAGGTTGATCCAGTAGATGCCCGGCCGCGAGCCATCCAGGGTGGCCTGATTGTAGTAGCCGCCTGGCGCGCCCGCCTCGATGAACTTGGGCACCCGCTTGATATCCAGCGGCGCCTTGGGCAGGGCGCCGAAATACTCCGGCAGCCGCTTGGACATCGCCTGGATCTGCAGGTTCAGGTCGGCGATCAGCTTTTCCTTGCCCAGGTCGGTATTGGGGTAGTGATACTTCTTCTCCTTGAAGAGCCCCTGGATCCGCGCGCCCACCGAGCCCTTGGTGTAGCCCTGGGCCCTCAGGATCACGTCGGCCCGCGCCGACAGCTCCCTGGCCTGCTCCAGCCCGATCTGGTGAATCTCGGCCGCCGACAGCGTCGTGGTGCTCGAGTTCCTCAGGGCCAGGGCGTAATAGGCCTCGCCGTCCGGCCGCCCGCCGATCCCGGCGTCGTGGGTCGCCTTGGACCGCGTTTCCTTCATGAAGGCGACCTGCCGCTCCAGGGCGGGCCGCACCTTCTCCAGGAAGATCGTGGAGGCCTCGGCGCCGTAGTCGCCAGCGATGCCCTTGTCCTTCACCTTCTTGACCAGCTGGCTCACCAGCGGCGAGGCGGCAGGCGAGGTCCGCAGGTTGTTCATCTGGGTCAGCGCCTTGTCGATGGCGAAGTCCGGCGGGATCATCCCCAGGCCCACGTCACGACGCGCCCGCTCGGTCTCCTGGTCCATCTGGACGGCGTAGGCTTCGAGCCGGACCAGATAGGCGTCGGCGTCGTCCTTGGTCTCGACCACGTGCTGGTTGCCCAGGAAGTCCGGCGTCGAGCGATAGGAGCCGTTGAGCTGCGACAGCACATAGGGCTGGCCCGCGCCCTCCGAGCCATACTTGAAGCGCCTGTTGGCCTCGTCGGTGTTGGCCAGGCCGAAGATCACCGAGGCGTAGTTTATGGCGCTCATGCCGGTCAGCTGCGCGGGGTCTATGGCCCTCATGCGGGCCAGCTGGTCGGCGGTGCGGGCGCGGTCCTTTTCCAGGTCCTCGATGGAGGCGTCCGACAGCTGGCGCTTGGCGGCGGCCCGGGCGCCCTTGTCGAGACCGAGCTGGGTGACCAGCTCCGGGGAGTCGTCCAGGGTCTCGTCGAAGAGGACGTCCAGCAGCTTGGCCAGCTGCTGGTTGGCGCCGGGGCCGGGCGGTGGCGCGGGGGGCAAGGCGGCGGACGGCGCGGGTGCAGGCTTGGCGGTGGCGCATCCGGCCAGGGCGAGGGTCGCGCCGGCGGTGAGCAGAAGTTCGCGGCGGCTGCGCATAGCGCCCTCCCGAGTTGTTACAATTGTTACGCAAGACCCTAGGTGGGTCGCTCTCCCGGCGGAAGCCGTCGCCTGGGTTAATTCGCTGTAATCCGGACGGCGGCTGGCGCGCGGTCTTGCTGGTCCCTCAGGCGGCGCGCATAGCACGCGACATGACCATCGAATTCCATCTGAAGGCCCATCCGGGCGAGGACCTGCGCCGGTTCGAGACCACCCCGGTCTTCTGGGCCGATACGCCACCGGTCCGTCCCTGGGACGCCCCCGTCAAGCCGACCGACCTGGCCTTCCTGATCCGAGCGAACGCCACCGGTGAGCTGGAAGCCGTGACCCGCCGCTGGTGGATGGTGCCGGCCTTCCACAAGGGTCCCGTCTCCGCCTGGAAGACGCTTTGCGCCAACGCTCCGGTCGACGCCCTGGAGACCTCGCCGATCCTCCGGGAGGCCTATGGCGCCCGCCGGGCCCTCGTCCCGCTGACCTCGTTCATCGTCTACGGAGAACCGCCCGGCTGGCGCAAGGGTCAGCCCAAGCGCCGCTGGGAGGCGACCTGGACGCCCGCGAACCCCGCCGACAAGGTCCGCTACTTCGCCGCCATCTGGGACAAGGCCGAGACCGCCGATGGCCCGCTGGAAAGCTTCGCCATCGTCACCGGTCCGGCTGGCGCGGACCTCGCCGACCTGCAGGACTCCCAGCCCGCCGTCCTGACCCTGGCCCAGGGCCTGGACTGGCTGAAGCTGGAGGGCCCCGGCAAGGCCGGCCTGGTCACCGAGACCCCCGCCGGGACCTATGAGCTGAACGAGCAACCCCGGGAACAGGCGATGTCCCGCGAACTGCGCCGCTCGCTCTAACCCAGGGAAATCCAACCGGCTGGCAGGGCGGTGAGGGTCACGTTGACGAGCACCACGCGGTCGCTCCCGCCCATGTCCACCACCGTGTCGGAGCCGACCTGGCTGACGGTGTAGGGCGGGGCAAAGTCGAGCACCAGGCGGTCACCCTGGGCGTAGTTGAAGTCGGTGATCCGATCCAGGCCGCCGCCGACGAAGGCGTGGAAGGTGTCGGCGCCGGTTCCGCCGGCGACAGTGTCGTCGCCGCGATCACCCCACATCAGGTCGTTGCCGGCCCCGCCGTCGAGGCTGTCATTGCCCTGGCCGCCACGCACCCAGTCCTCACCGTCGCCGCCGAACTGGGTGTCATTCCCCAGGTTGCCGTAGACGATGTCGCCGCCGCCCTCGCCGTACAGCAGGTCGTTGGCCTGGCCGCCCACCACCCAGTCGAAGCCCTCGCCACCGCGCAGGGTGTCGTTGCCCTGGTTGCCATTGATATCGTCGAAATTGGCCCCGCCGACGATGCTGTCGTCACCGGCGTCGCCCCTCAGGTAGTTGGAGTCCGCGCCGCCCAGGATCAGGTCGTTACCGTCGCCGCCGTTGACGATGTCGTTCCCCGCGCCGCCGTCCAGCGTATCGGCGCCGCTGCCACCGGCGATGCTGTCAGCGCCGGTCAGGCCCCGCAGGACGTCGTTGTAGAGGCCGCCGGAAATGCTGTCCGCACCGGCCAGGATGTAGGCCTTCGCCGCCTCATTCTGGCCGGCCGCCGCCCACTGGAGGAAGGTGACAACCGGAACATTGGTCCCGGTGATGTCGAACACAACCTGCCCGGAATCGGTCTCCTGCAGGCGGGTCATGGCCCCGCCGGTCAATTGACCTTGGCCGTTATAGGTGAAGCTGCCGAAGAAATTGTCATTGATCCCGCTGCCCGATGTCGTGATCTGGATCGCGTTGGCGACCGTCACATCGCCCGACAGGAGGTAGGCGAGGTCGAGTTGATCGAAATCCACGCTGAAATTACCGACGACGACTGTGGTCATTCTATCCCCTAAGCTTTACTTCAGATAACACGTCTTACGGTTGGTGAGCCTGCTCGTCTAGCGGGTGGTCGACTTAAGGCGCCGCCGGGTCACCGTTGACACCCCCTGCCCCCGGGTCACCAATTCCCCCAACAAAAAGACGGCCCGGGAGGATGTGATGAGCGCGTGGATGTTCGCTGACGTCTGGGAGGCGATCGCCGCCAAGCAGCCGGGTCGCCCCGCCCTCATCCAGGGCGAGCGGGTCATCACCTGGGGCCAGTTCGACGCCCGCGCTGACGCCTTGGCCGCCCACATGGTCGCCGCCGGGATCACTCACGACGCCAAGGTCGCGGCCTATCTCTACAACGGCCCGGAGTACATGGAGGTCTACTACGCGGCCTTCAAAGCCGGGGTCTCGCCGATCAACACCAACTACCGCTACGGCGGCGAGGAGCTGGTCTACCTCTTCGACAACGCCGACGCGCAGGTGGTGGTGTTCCACGCCCAGTTCGCCGACATGCTGGACGGCCTGCGCCACCGTCTGCCCAGCGTGAAGCGCTATATCGCCGTGGCCGAGCCCGGCCACCCGGTCCCCGACTGGGCCGACGACTATGACGCCATCGTCGCAACCCCTGCGCCGTCGCGACCCTTCAAGGCGCCGTGGGGCCGGTCGCCCCAGGACCTGCTGCTGCTCTATACCGGCGGCACCACCGGCATGCCCAAGGGGGTGATGTGGCGGCAGGACGACCTGTTCAACGTCATCGGCGCGGGCGGCCAGGCCGCCCAGGGCGTGCCACCTCTGGAGAGCGTGCAGGAGGCCGCCGACCGGCTCGACGGCCCGCGCCCGCCGCTGAACATCGTCTGCTGCCCGCTGATGCACGGCACCGGCCAGTTCTCGGCCTTCATCACCTTCAACCTCGGCGGCGCCATCGCCGTCCTGCCCTCGCGCCAGTTCAGCGCCATTGAGCTGTGGAACGAGGTCGAGCGGCTGCAGGCCGACGGGGTGGTGATCGTCGGCCTGGCCTTCTCCACCCCGATGCTGGAGGCCTTGGACGCCAGCCCGGGCCGCTGGGACCTCTCCAGCGTCAAGTCGATGAGCTCGTCCGGCTCGATGTGGAGCCAGGAGAACAAGCGCGGCCTGCTGCGCCACGCCACCAACGCCATGATCATGGACTCCTTTGGCTCGTCGGAGGCCGTGGGCCTCGGCGCCTCGGCCTCGGCGCCGGGGGCGGAGGTCAAGACCGCCGACTTCATGCTGGGCCCCAACTGCGTGGTGTTCACCGAGGACGGTCAGCGCGTGCAGCCGGGCTCCAATGAGCGCGGCCTGGTGGCGGTCACCGGCTTCCTGCCGCAGGGCTACTACAAGGACCCTGAGAAGAGCGCCAAGACCTTCCAGATCATCGAGGGCCAGCGCTGGAGCGTTCCCGGCGACTGGGCCATGGTCAATGCCGACGGCACCCTGAAACTGCTGGGCCGCGGCTCGCAGTGCATCAACACCGGCGGCGAGAAGGTCTTCCCCGAAGAGGTGGAGGAGGCGCTGAAGACCCATCCCCACGTCCGAGACGCCGTGGTGGTGGGCATTCCCGACCCCCGCTTCGGCGAGCGCATCTGCGCGGTGGTGGAGGCCGATGGGGCGGCGGAGCTGAGCCTGCCTGATCTGTCGGCCCATGTCCGCGAGCAGTTGGCCGCCTACAAGGCGCCGCGCGAACTGGTGGTGGTCGAGACCATCGGCCGCGCCCCCAACGGCAAGGTCGACTACAAGGCGATCAAGGAACGCGCCCTCAAGGCTCTCGGCGTATCTGTCTAGGTCTAGGCCTGGGCGTCGCGTTCGTAGCGGTCCACCACCTGGGCCAGACCGGCCAGGATAGCCTTTCGGGTTTCCTCGTCCGCCTCGCTTCGATGCAGCAGTCGCAGCGAGGCCAGGTGCACTTTCACGCCGCGGTCGTCGCGACGGCCAGCCTCGCCCGCGCGATCCACCAGCTCGCACAGGGACCGTGCCGCGGTGAGCAAGCTGTCGTCGGAGCAAGCGCCGCAGAAGGTGATCAGCCGCGCGGACTGGTTGTAGACCGCCTCCGGATCGAAGTCCGGCGCGGCCACTAGAGCCTCCATGGCCGCCAAAGCCTCGTCCACCTCGGCGAGGGAGGTCTCGCGGGAAGCCTCGACCGCAGCCTCGCCACGCTTGAGCGCCTCAGGCACATACATGCCGCCCGGCGCCTTGATCAGCTTGGAGAGGTTGGTGGTGACGTGGAACTTGCGGACGACGCTCATAGGGCGACTTTCTGGGGCGCGATCATGTTGTTCAGTTCGTCCTGAGACAGGTTATCACCGGCCATGGAGGCCACCTCAGCCGGCTTGTCGTCACGACGACGGCCATCTGGGAAGTCAGCTGGCATGCCTGACTGCTTGAAGCGCCGATCAGGGCCGATGAAGGAATCGGTCTCGATGAACATCCGGCGGCCCTGGGCGACCCACAGAATCCGTTCCAGGATGATCTTGGGGGTGATGGGCTTGGTGATGATGAAGTTAGCGCCACAGTCGCGGGCCTGCATGACCTGTGTGCGACGCGAGTGCGCGGTGACCACGATGGCCGGAATCGTCCGCGTCGCCTCGCCGCTCTCGTGCCGCAGCCACCGGACGAAGGCGTAGCCATCCATAACCGGCATCTGTCCATCGGTCAGGATGATGTCGACCCGGCGCGACTTGACGATCTCCATGGCCTCCATGGCGCTCGAGGCTCGCTGCAGATCCTTCATGCCAAAGCTGCTGAGAACGCTGGCCAGCAGGTCCAGCGCCTGGCTGTTGTCGTCGACAATCAGGCCGGCGGCGTTCTCCAGATTCAGGCGCGTGGTGCTCTGCATGTCCTCATCTGCACCGGGATCGGTAAACGAGGTCTTTTCAACACCTCATTTACCCAGTTCGGGGGCATGAAAGGACACTTGGTCACAGGTTTCGCCATGCGCCACATCGTCGAGGCCAAGGCGATCGGCGAGTGTCCGGTCGGCGCGACCGACCCGCCATTGTCACCGCCACCCACGACGCCAATGTGCCGATGAGCCTGGGCACCCCCGCCGTCACCATCGGCTCGGGCGGCAAGGGTGGCCGGGCCCACGCCCTCGACGAGTGGATCGACCTGGAGAAGGGCCCCAGCGTCAAGGGGATGAGGGTGGGCCTGGCCGCCCTGCCGACGGTGGCGGGGGTGGAGTAAATCTCCACCGCTCATCCCGGCGAAGGCCGGGACCCAGATCATAGGTCACGGCCTCAGCCAGGAATCCAATATTCGGCACATGTATCTGGGCGCCGGCCTGCGCCGGGGTGAGCGGGGTGTTACCCCTTCGGCCCGGCGTTGGACTTGTTCTTGGTGAAGGGCTTCTTGAAGCCGCCGGCCTTGGGCGGGCCTTTGAAGGTCTCGGCCTTGCCCTTGTAGCCGCCGCCTTCCTTGGGCGGACCCTTGAAGTTCTCGGGCTTGCCCTTGTAGCCACCGCCCTCCTTGGGCGGACCCTTATAGGGGCCGTCACTCTTGCCCTTGTACTCCGAGCGCGGCGGCGGGCCGTCGTTCTTGCCCTTGTAGCCGCCCTCGCTCTTGCCCTTGTACTCGGGACGGGGGCCGGTCTTGAAGGACCGCGCCGGGCCGTCCGAGGACGGGGCGCCACGGGGCGGACCGCCGGCGTCGCGCGGCGGGGCGGTCTTCTGGCCCGAGGCCGGAGCCACGGTGGGCTCGATCTTGATCTCGTCGTTCATGGTCGCCTTCACGGCGGCGGCGAACTTGGCCTCGGCGTGCTTGGCGATCTCGAACTTGGTGTCCTGGTCGAAGATCTTGATGGAGCCGATCTCCGGCTTGGTCACGTGGCCCAGGCGGCAGATCATCGGGATCAGCCACTTGGGGTCGGCGTTCTTGGCGCGGCCGACATTGATGCGGAACCAGGTGACCTCGTTGGGGTCCAGACGCTCAGGCCGGCCAACCGGGCCTTCGCGGTCAGGGCTCCAGCGGTCGGCACGGGGCGGCATGGGGCCCGACGACGGACCCAGGCTGTCGCGGGGATCGGTGTGCAGGTCCTCGGCGGCCGGCAGGCGCGAGCGGTGCAGGCGGATCAAGGCGGCGGCCACCTCTTCCGGCGTGCGGGTGGCCAGCACCAGCTTGGCCAGCGCCATGTCCTCCTCGGCCAGGGGCTCGGTGAGGATCGGGTCCTCCAGCAGCCGGGTCTGGTCGCGTTCGCGGATCATCTCCGGGGTCGGCGGACCTTGCCAGACGGCCTCGATATTGGCCGACGCCAGCAGCTGCTCGGCCTTGCGGCGGCGGGTGTAGGAGACCAGCAGGACGGAGACGCCCTTCTTCCCCGCCCGGCCGGTGCGCCCCGAACGGTGCAGCAGGCCGGCCTTGTTCACCGGCAGGTCGGCGTGGATCACGAGGCCGAGGTCAGGCAGGTCGAGACCACGCGCGGCCACGTCGGTGGCGACGCAGACCCGGGCCTGGCCGTCGCGCAGGGCCTGCAGGGCGTCGGACCGCTCCCGCTGGCCGAGCTCGCCCGAGAGGCCGACCACGGCGAAGCCGCGCTCGCGCAGGGCCGCATGCATGTGGCGCACACCCTCGCGGGTGTTGCAGAACACCAGGGCCGAAGGACTTTCGAAGAAGCGCAGCACGTTGACGACGCCGTTCTCGACCTCGTTGGGGGCCACGCGGATGGCGCGGTACTCGATGTCGCCGTGCGGCTCGTGCCGATTGACGGTGTCGATGCGCAGGGCGTCGGTCTGATAGCGCTTGGCCAGCATCGCGATCTCGCGGGCGATGGTGGCCGAGAACAGCAGGGTGCGCCGGCCGGCGGGCGCTGAGTCCAGGATCTCTTCCAGGTCCTCGCGGAAGCCCATGTCGAGCATCTCGTCGGCCTCGTCGAGCACCACGACGCGCAGGGCCGACAGGTCGAGGTTGCCGCGCTCCAGGTGGTCCTTCAGACGGCCCGGCGTGCCCACCACGATGTGGACGCCATTGGCCAGGGCGCGCTGCTCGCGGCGCGGATCCATGCCGCCGACGCAGGTCTCCACCCGGGCGCCGGTCTGGGAATAGAGCCAGGTCAGTTCGACGCTGACCTGCATGGCCAGTTCGCGGGTGGGCGCGATCACCAGGGCCAGGGGCGCGCCGGCCGGTCCGAACTTCTCAGCCCCCTCCAGCAGGGTGGGGCCGGCCGCCAGACCAAACGCCACCGTCTTGCCCGAGCCGGTCTGGGCGGAGACCAGCAGGTCACGGCCTGCGGCCTCCTCGGCCAGGACGGCGTCCTGAACAGGCGTGGGCTCGGCGTAGCCTTGGGCCGCCAGAGCGCGCTCCAGGGCCGGGTGTGTCGGGGGGAAGGGCATAGTGTCGATAGTCCGATCGGTCAGCCGCGGCGTGAAGAACGCCGGGGGGCGCGGCTAATGCAGCCTCGCGGCGGCTTATACAAGCCTCAAGCTAAGAAATCCTCCGCAATACTTGCGACCCGATCGCGGATCGAAACGCTAGCTCAGCCGTTAGCGGTCCATGGCATATACGATGAAGAACGGTCGCACCCCCCCAACCACCACGGGCGAGGGCGAGTTGTCCTACAAGGGTTTCAAGGGTCCGGTGGCCTATGAGATCATCGGCGCCCTGGCCGGCCTGCGCCAAGGCGGAGCGTCCCTGCGCGGCTCCTTCATGACCACCGAGGAAATCGCCGACAACGCCTTCAAGGCCTGCGACGGCCACCTGCGCCTCGCCGACGGCAAGGAATACCGCATCACCATGGTGGGCTACACGCCCGGCAGCGACACGGGTTATTTCGAGCTGAAGATCTAGTTCTTCCTCCCTCCCCGTCATGGGGAGGGGCAGATCGCGTCAGCGATCGGGGTGGGGAATACCTGCCATTCACCCCCACCCGTCCGGCGCTGCCCGCCGTCCACCCTCCCCATGAAGAGGAGGGAGTGGGGTCAGGCCGCCTTCTGAAGCTCCTGCTTCACCCGTTCGGCCAGGGTCTTGATGTCGATGGGCTTGGGCAGGAAGGAGACGTTGGTCTCGCCTTCCAGCAGGTTGGAGAACTCGGCCTCGGCATAGCCGGAGATGAACATCACCGGGGCGCCGGCCAGGTAGACCCGGGCGTGCTTCAGCAGGTCGGGGCCCTGCATGCCGGGCATGACCACGTCGGAGATCATCAGGTCGATGGTCCCGGCGTGCTCCTGCGCCAGTTCCAGGGCTTCCTCGCCGGACGCCGCCTCGATCACTTCATAACCCCGGGCGCGCAGCAGCTTGGCGGCGACGCCGCGCACCGCGTCCTCGTCCTCGACGAACAGGATGCGGCCGGCGCCGGAGAGGTCGCGCGCCGCTGGGCGGGTGGCCTTCTGGACGACGGGCTTGTCGACGATGGCCGGCGCGGCATGGACCGGCAGGAAAATGCGGAAGGCCGCACCCTCGCCGGGCTTGGAGTCGACGCTGATCCAGCCGTCCGACTGTTTGACGATGCCGTAGACGGTGGCCAGGCCCAGGCCCGTCCCCTCGCCCACCGGCTTGGTGGTGAAGAAGGGGTCGAAGATCTTGTCGACCACGTCGGACGCGATGCCGGGGCCGTCGTCGGAGACCTCGATCAAGGCCTGCTCGCCCTGGGCGGACGGATAGCCCAGTGCATGAGCCTCGGCCTCGGTGACCCGGGCGGTGCGGATGGTGACGCGGGAGCCGCCGTTCATGCGGGTGGCGTCGCGGGCATTGACGGCCAGGTTCATGACCGCCGTCTCAAGCTGACCACGGTCGGCGCGCACGTGGGGCAGGTTGCGGCCGTACTCGGTCTCTAGCTTGACGTCTTCCTGCAGCACCCGGCGCAGCAGCACCTCGAACTCGCTGATCAGTTCGCCGAGGTCGAGGATCTCGCGCTGCACGGTCTGCTTGCGCGAGAAGGCCAGCAGCTTGCGCACCAGGTCGGCGGCGCGGGTCGAGGTCGAGCGGATCTCGCTCAGCCCCTCATAGGAGGGGTCCCCCACCGGGTGGCGCGTCGACAGCACGTCGAGCTGCATGAAGATGGCGGTGAGCAGGTTGTTGAAGTCGTGGGCCACGCCGCCGGCCAGCTGGCCGATGGCCTGCATCTTCTGGCTCTGGGCCAGCTGCAGCTCGATCTGCTTCTGCTCCGACACGTCCACCAGATAGGCGACCCAGCGGCCGTCGCTCTTGGAGAGATAGAGGTGGGCGATCTTGGTGGGGTCCTTGGCCAGGCGCACTTCCAGCGCCCCGCCGCCCGAGGTCCCGTCCTTCAGCCGCTGGCTGGCGTCGGCCCGGCTGGCGGTCTCGATCAAATCCCCGAAGATGGACCCGACGCCGCCGTAGCCCGGCGCGGCGGCCAGGGTCGGATTGGCCTCGATGATCGTGGACTCAAAGGGGTCCTCGCCCTCCAGCAGGGCCGCGCCGAAGGGCGAGGCCGCGGCGAAGGCGTCCAGCACCTTTGGAGGCGGCGGCATCGCATTGGAAAAGGCGTTGAGCACATCCATGGCCGCCGACGGCAGGGCCAGGGGCTCGGCGGGACCGGCGTTCAGGCGCACCAGGAAGCGGCGGGCGCCCAGGGGCGAGATGGTGGCGTTGTGCTCGGTCCCGTTGGTGCGGATCGAGGCCTGGGCGGTGTCGCCCCGGCGCGCGGCGGTGAGCGCCGAGAACAGGCTAGCGGCGGAAGGCCCGCCCTTGGGCAGGCGCGGAGCCATACCCAGCACGGCCTTCCAGGCGCCGTTGGCGGCGTGAATGCGGCCGTCGGCGGCGGCGATGGCGGCGGGTTCCGACAGCGCCTCGATCAGCTTGTCGGCGCCGGGCTCGCTCTCGGCGGCGGCCTCGACGGAGCCGCGCAGGGCGAACAGGCCCAGGCAGGCGACGCCGGCCAGGCCGATCAGCAGCATCAGGCCGGCCAGGGTGGCGGGGCCGGCATTGATGGCCGGGGCGGCGGCGAAGGCGACAGCCATGAGGAAGAACACCACCGCCGCAGCGGTCAGCGGATCAAACCGGCGTTTTGCGGTCGGCTCAGCCATGGGGTGTCCCAGGCGGGCGCCCTGAACGGGTTGGCCCGGCGAATCGGTGTTCAGCATACATGAAGCCCTGAGATTACGCGGCTTTACGGTGGATGGGCGCCCCGGCCGGAATCATCCGGGAACCCGGACGCGGGTGGGCGTCATCTTCGGCTTGGGTTTCGGCGCCTCGGCCTTCTTCTCGCTCTGCATGATGAAGCCGATGATCTTGGCCACCGCCTCGTAGTGCTTCTGCGGAATGAACTCTTCGATCTCCACCGAGGCGTAGAGCGAGCGGGCCAGGGGCGGGTCGACGATGACCGGCACGCCGTTGTCCTCGGCCACCTTCCGGATGCGCAGGGCGATGGCGTCCATGCCCTTGGCGACGCACTGAGGCGCGCCCTCGCCGCCGGCCTCGTACTTCAGCGCCACGGCGTAGTGGGTCGGGTTCATGACGACGACGGTGGCGCCGGGCACGTTCTGCATCATCCGCTGGCGGGCGCGCACCATCCGCAGCTGCTTCTGCTTGCCTTTGATGTGGGGGTCGCCCTCGGTCTGCTTGTACTCCTCCTTCAGGTCTTCCTTGCTCATCCGCATGCGCTTCATGAAGCGCTGCCGCTGCCAGAACCAGTCGAGGCCGGCGATCAGCAGCAGGAAAGCGGCGATGGAGAAGGCCAGGTTACGGATGATCTTCAGGGCGAAGGGCAGGATCGCCATGGGATCCATGGCCGAGAGGTTGGTGAACTCGTGCAGGTGCGGCTTGACCACGAGGTAGCCGATCCAGGCCACCAGGGCGATCTTCACCAGGGATTTGACGAACTGCATCAAGGCGTCGACGCCGAACATCCGCTTCAGGCCGCCCATGGGGGAGACTTTTTTGAAGTCGAACTTGAACACCTTGTTCGGGGTGAACATGATCCCGGTCTGAACCAGGTTTCCGGCGATGCCCGCCAGGGCCGCGGCGACCATCACCCCCAGGATCAGCGGCGCCCCGGCCTTCATCACGTACTGCATCACCTGCTGGCTGCCGCCGCCCTCGACGCTGATCGAGTCCGGGTGGGCGATGAAGGGGACCAGGGCCACGGCCAGGTTGCGGGTCATGGCGCTGCCGGCCACGGCGATCACGCTGGCGGCGGCGGCGAAGGAGGCCAGCGTCGCCAGGTCCGGCGTCTTGACGACGTCGCCGTCCTCACGCGCCTTGCTGAGTTTCCCGGCTGTGGGTTCTTCTGTTTTTGACTCTGGATCGCTGTCGTCAGCCATCTCAGCCGCCGAAGATCATCAGGAGGTCGCGGTAGCGGCTCATCCAGACGGTGCCGATGACACCCAGGCTGAGCGCCAGGATCGAAAGGCCGAAGATCACCATCAGCGGCGAGGCCACGAAGAAGATCTGGAACTGAGGCATCACCCGGCCCACCAGGCCGATGGCCACGTTGAAGACCAGGGAGAAGACCAGCAGGGGCGCCGAAAGCTGCACCCCCAGCTTGAAGCAGTCGGCCACCGTCTGCACCGCGAGCGTCGCGGAGTCGGCCACCGGCAGGGCCCGGGTGAAGGGAAACAGCGTGTAGGACTTCACGATGGCGCTGAGGAACAGGTGGTGCAGCCCGGTGGTCATGATCAGGGTCAGGCCGATCAGGCCCAGGAAGGTCGAGACCGTCGAGGAGCCCGGCGCGATCCCCGGCGCCGCGGTCTGTGCGAAGGAGAGCGTCGTCTGGATGGAGATGATCTCGCCGGCCGTGGACAGCGACATCAGGAAAATCCGCAGGATGGTGCCGATCATCAGGCCGATCAGGATCTCCTTGAACAGGCCCCCCACCAGGGCGCCCATGGCGGCGGGCACCGCGGGCGGGTTGGGGGCGATCACCGGGATCAGCATCAGGGTCATCAGGAAGGCGAAGGCCAGCCGGATGCGGGGCGGCACGGTGGTGTCGCCAATCCCCGGCATCAGCATGACCAGCGCCGACAGCCGCGCGAACACCAGTCCGCCGACATAGACCTGCTGGGCTGTGGCGTAGTGCTCCACGCGGCTTACATCGCTGCGATGCGGGCGGCGATATGGCGCATGAAGCTGCTCATCAGGGCGCCCATCAGCGGCAGGAAGAGCAGCAGGGAGACGAAGATCGCCACGATCTTCGGCGCATAGACCAGGGTGGCTTCCTGGATCTGGGTCAGGGCCTGCATCAGGCCGACGCCCACCCCCACCACCAGGCCCACGATCAGCACCGGCGCGCAGAGCTGCAAGGTCAGCCAGATGGCGTCGCGACCGACGTCCAGAACCTCGGCGCCGTTCATGAAGAGCCTCGCGAAAACAGGGGAGAAGAACTATCCCCATCTCGCGCAGACATGGTTAACGAAGGGCTACCGGGGCCTCGGACTTAGACGGTTGGCGAAGCGGCGGAGAGGCGCCTGAGCCCTACTTCTCCAACCCCCTGGCCGCCTCGGCGGGGCTGGCCTTGGCGGTGTCGCGGTCGACGCTGTAGTTGGCGGCCTGCATGGCGGCGACGGGGATCGAGCCCACCAGTGGTTTCAGCGCGGCCATCAGTCGCTGGTCGCCGGCGCGCTTGGGGGAGACCAGGATCACCGCGTCATAGGGTGGCAGCGCCCCCTTGGGATCGGTGAGCACCACCAGCTTGTCGGCCGCGATCCGCCCATCGGAGGAGAAGGCCGAGATCACGTCGGCTTCGCCCCCCGACAGCGCCCGGTACATGAAGGTCGGCTGGAAGGATCGCTGGGCCTTGAACTTGAAGCCATAGGCCGCGTCGACCGCCTTCCACTCCGGCCGCGACAGGAACTCGATGTCGGTCCCCAGCGTCAGCTTGGGCGCCTCGCGGGCAAGGTCAGCCAGGCTGACGATGCCCAGGGCCTTGGCGCGGTCGGCCTTCATGGCGAAGGCGTAGGCGTTCTCGAACCCCAGGGAGCCGAGGACGGTGACGCCGTCCTTCTTCTTCAGTTGCGTGGTCAGGCCGTCCAGCACCGCCTGGCGGCCGGGATTGTCCTGGCGGTTCAGGACGTTGGTCCAGAGCGTGCCGGTGTAGTCGACATAGACGTCGAGCTCTCCGGCGGCCAGCGCGCGATAGGCCACCGCCGAGCCGAGGTCCTCCTTGCGATTCACCGTGGCGCCGGCCTTCTCCAGCCGGTCGGCCATCAGTTCGGCCAGGATGTATTGCTCGGAGAAGTTCTTGGCGCCCACCACATAGCTGGCCGGCTTGCCGAAGCTGACCAGCGGCAGGACGGCGATCACGATCCCCATCAGCAGCCCCACCGCCCCGGCGATCATCAGCCGCCGGTCGCGCCTGGCCGCCCCGGTCTCGATCAGGCCCAGCAGTTGGTCGGCGGCCATGGCCAGCACGGCCGAGGCCGCGCAGCCGAACAGGACGCTGACCCAGTTCTCGGTCTGCAGGCCGGCGAAGATGTAGTTACCCAGGCTGGTCTGGCCGACCGGCGTGGAGAGGGTGGCGGCCCCGATGGTCCAGACCGCGGCGGTGCGAACGCCGGCCATGATCACCGGCATGGCCAGGGGCAGCTCCACCTGGAACAGCTTCTGGCGGGCGGTCATCCCCACCCCGTCGGCGGCCTCGCGCACCGCCGGGTCGACCCCCAGGATGCCGGTGGTCGCCGTCCGCAGGATCGGCAGCATGGAGTAGAGGGTCAGCGCCAGCAGCGAGGGCAGGAAGCCGAGGGCCGAGAAGCCATGCCCCGTCAGCGACAGGCTCAGCGCCGAGACCGCCAGCAGCAGCGGATAGAACAGCGCCAGCAGGGCCAGGCTGGGGATGGTCTGGATCAGGCCGGCGAAGGCCAGGACCGGCCAGCGCAGGCGTGGGCTACGGCTGGCGGCCACCGCCAGCGGCAGGCTGATGATCAGGCCAAGCGCCAAGGCGCTCGCGCTCAACAGCACGTGCCAGGCGAGATATTCCGGCAGCAGGTCGAAGGCGGCGGCGAGACGCGGGTTCACGAAGCGGTCTCCGAAAGGCGGGCCGCCAGCCGCTGCGCCTGGCGTTTCGGCGCGTCCATTAGGGCGCGAACATCGGGGTCGTCGCTTGTATTGCTCAGATAACCCGGCGTCCCGTCGGCGACGATGGCGCCCGCCTTCAGCACCACGATACGGTCGGCCAGCAGCACGGCCTCGCTCATGTCATGGGTGACCATGACGGTGGTCAGGCCGAGTTGCTCGTGCAGGGCGCGGTAGTCGGTTCCCAGTTGGTCGCGGGTCACCGGGTCCAGCGCCCCGAAGGGTTCGTCCATCAGCATGATCTTCGGCTCGGCGGCCAGGGCTCGCGCCACACCCACCCGTTGCCGCTGTCCGCCCGACAGCGCCGCCGGCAGCCGGCCCGCCATCTCGCGCGGCAGGTCCACCAGGCCCAGCAGATTGGCCACCCGCGCGCTGATCCGCTCGGCGTCCCAGCCCAGCAGCTTGGGGGTGATGGCGATGTTCTCGGCGACCGTCAGGTGCGGGAACAGCCCGATCTCCTGGAAAACGTAGCCGATCCGCCGGCGCAGCACATGGACCGGCACCGCGCCCGCGTCCTCCCCCAGCATCCGCACCGTCCCGGCGTCGGGGGTGACCAGGCCGTTGATGGTCTTGAGCAGAGTGGTCTTGCCCGAACCAGAGGGTCCCACCAGCGCCACGAACTCGCCGGGCGCGATGGAAAGGCTCACCCCCGCCAGAGCGGCATGGGCGGCGTAGCGTTTCTCTATGCCTGAAAGGTCGATCGCGGTCTGGGCCATGGCGCAGACCATAAAGCGCTTTCAGGCGAAGTGGACACCGGTTCGCCGTTTAGAAAGCCCGGAAAGCAAAAAATCCTGGAGCGGTTTCCGCTCCAGGAGCGACCTCAGATCGGCATACGCATGATTTCCTGATAGGCGCTGATCACCTGGTCGCGGACGGCCATCACCGTCTCGAGGCTGGCCTCGGCGGCCGAGATCGAGGTGACCACGTCGATCAGTTCGGCCTTACCGGCGACATTGGCCTTGATCTGGTTTTCCGCGTGCTTGGAGGCGTGCATGGCGTCGGTCATGGCCGACTTCACCATAGCTCCGAAGTCGAGACCGCCCTCGGCCGCGCCTCCGACAGGCTTGGAGCCGCCGATCCCCTGGGTGGAGGCATAGGCCTTGGCGGCGGCGAGCGCGGTCATCATGGCCTAGGTCCTATCGCTTCAGGAGATCGAGGGTGCGCGTTTCCATGGCGCGCGCCGTCTCGATCACGTTGAGGTTGGCTTCGTAGGCCCGCTGGGCCTCCTTCATGTCGAGGGCCTCGATCAGCGAGTCGACATTGGGGGTCTTCACATAGCCCTTGGCGTCGGCCGAGGGATGGCCGGGGTCGTACTCGCTCTTGAAGTCGCTCATGTCAGGCCGGGCCTGCGTCATGCGCACGCCCAGGCCGCCATCGACCTTCACCGCGGCGAAGACCGGTTCCTGACGGCGATAGGGATCGCCGCCCGCGGTCTTGGAGGTGGAATTGGCGTTGGCCAGGTTCTCGGCGATGATCCGCATCCGCGATTGCTGAGCGCGGAGCGCGGAGGTGGCGATCGCCTGGGCGGCGCCCATCACGGGTTTGATGTCGGCCATCTATATGCCCCTAGACCCTTTCCGTTTCGGTTCCCGAAACGGACAAGAAGGGTCGGCCTTCAAAAGTTTAGCGCGTGACGAGCGCCAAAACCGGTGTCCACTTTTGGCTGTCACGCTCTAGCGACCCGGCGCCCGCGCGGCCATCCGCAGCAGGTTGAGGGACTTCTGGTAGAAGCCGATCGCCGCCTCATAGCTCATGCGGGCGTCCGACATCTTCAGCATCTCTTCCTCAAGAACCACCGAGTTGCCGTCGAGGGTGGTCTCGGAATCCTTGACCGTCTTGGCCTTGAAGGCGCCCGCCGCGCCGTTGCGCTGGCTCGGCGGAACCATGTGGCCCGCCTGGGTCACGGCCATCATGCCGGCGCCGGTCTCGGCCGCCTTCATCTGGGCGGCGAAGTCGTAGGGCTTGAGGTCCTTGGGCGAAAAGCCCGGGGTCTCGGAGTTAGCCACGTTCTGGGCGATCAGCTTCTGCCGCTCGGACAGATAGCCAAGCCGGCCACGCAGCATCGAGAACAGGGGGATGTCGCCGATATCCATGCGAACATGGTGAATAAATAGGGTTAATCGGTCCTTAAGACCCTTGCGGCACTCCTGGCCCTGACCGGCGCTTTCGGCCGGCCGCCTCCTCACCGTCTCATCGCGATGGACTTCGCTCTTTTCGCTCGGGCCGTCTTCGCCCTGGCCATCACCCTGGGACTGGTTGGCCTCGCCGCCGTCGCCCTGCGCAAGTATGGGCCGGAGGCCATGGCGCGCGTGACGCTTGCGGCCGGCCGCAAGGAACGCCGTCTGATGGTCGTCGAAAGCCTGGTGCTCGATCCCGCGCGCCGCCTGGTGCTGGTGTCTTGCGATGGCGAGGAACGTCTGTTGCTGCTGGGCGAGGGCCAGGTCCTTCCGCCCGTGAAGAAGGGCCGCGCCTGATGGCCGGAAGGTTCAAGTCCCTTATGGAGCTTCGCGCCGAGGACTGGCGCAAGGCCTTCCTGCTGGCCGCGCTCACGACGCTGGGTAGCCTGGTGGTGCCCGCCACGGCCCTGGCCCAGGCGGTGAACATCAATCTCGGCACCGGGGCGGGGCTCACCGAGCGGGTCGTCCAGCTGATGGGCCTGCTGACGGTGCTGTCGCTGGCGCCCTCCATCGTCATCATGACCACCTCCTTCGTACGGATCGTGGTGGTGCTGTCCCTGCTGCGCACGGCGCTGGGCCTCCAGCAGAGCCCGCCCAACGCGGTGATCATCAGCCTGGCCCTCTTCCTCTCGGCCATCGTCATGGGACCGACCATGCAGAAGTCCTACGACGAGGGGATCAAGCCGCTGCTGGAACAGCAGATCGAACTACCCCAGGCCTTCGACGCCGCCAGCGATCCCCTGAAGACCTTCATGCTGGCCCAGGTGGATCGCGAGGACCTAGCGCTCTTCGTGCGCCTCTCGAAGATCGAGAAACCAAAGACCCTGCAGGAAATCCCGATCCGGGTGGTGACCCCGGCCTTCATGATCTCGGAGCTGAAGCGTGCCTTCGAGATCGGCTTCCTGCTGTTTATCCCCTTCCTGGTCATCGACCTCGTGGTGGCCAGCGTGCTGATGAGCATGGGCATGATGATGCTGCCCCCGGTGGTGGTATCCCTGCCCTTCAAGCTGATCTTCTTCGTCCTGGTGGACGGCTGGCGGCTGGTGGCGGGCAGTCTCGTCGAGAGCTTCCAGCGCGGGGCCGGCGGCGGTTAGCTCCACCTCCCTGCCCTTCATGGGGCGGGGAAGATCGCGACAGCGATCGGGGTGGGGAGCACAGGCAGAATCCCCCACCCGTCTGGCGCTTCGCGCCATCCACCCTCCCCATGAAGGGGAGGGAGCTTAAGTCACTAGCCCTTGCTCGCCGGCGCCGCGGCCTGGGCCGTCTTGGCCGGGGTTGGCGTCGCGGCCGTGCGCAGGCCCACCGGGGCGGGCTTGTCACGGAACTTCACCTTCATCTTGGCGACCCAGCCGGCGAAGGCCTCGTTGTCGGCGGTGATGCGGCCGAAGTCGGCGACGCTGAGCCGGCCGTCCTGCACGCCCGACAGGGCCACGCGCAGGGCGTCGGGGTTACGGGCCTGGTCGGTGAAGCCCTGGTAGCGGTTCCGCAGACGCTCCAGCGCCCCGTCGTCTCCGGCCAGGCTGTAGGCGACCCCGGCGCGGAGCAGCTTGCCTTCTTCCTCGGCGGCCAGCGGGCCCGGATATTTCCAGCGGTCGGCCAGGGACTTCTCGAACAGAATCCCGGCGCCCGGCCAGTCCTTCTTCTTCCAGACCACCTCGGCGCGCAGGTCGGAGCCCTCCTTGGAGGTGTCGCGCTCAATGACCTCCAGGGCCGCATCGAGGCGACCAAGGTTCATCAGGGCGCGGGCCTCAACCAGGCGGCGTTCCAGGTTCAGCGCGGTGGGCAGGATGGTGGTGCGCGAGCCGTTGATCGCCTCCAGGGCCTGCTCTGGCTTGCGGTCCATCAGGTAGATGAGGGCCAGATCGGTGGCCACCTGGGCGCGGGGCACCCCGTCCAGGCGATTGTCGGCCTGGTACTTCAGCAGTTCGGCGGCCTGGTCCAGCAGATCGACGTCCACCAGCCGACGGACCAGCTTGCGCACCATCTGGTCGCCGTCGGCGCCCAGGGGGGTCAGTTCCTTGAAGTCGTAGAACAGCGCCAGCGCCTGGATCGGCTCCAGGCCGTCGGCCGTACCGCTCAGGAACAGGCCGCGGAAGGCGCCGGCCAGGTCGTTCTGCAGCTGCAGGGCTTCAGGCAGGTCAGGCAGCCGCTGGCCGGCCGACCGCAGCGCCTCCAGCGCCTCGCGATAGCGGCCCTGGTTCAGATAGAGCTGGCCCAGCGCCCGGATGGTCTCCAACTCGGTGGAGTCCCCGCGCCAGCGGTAGCGCAGTCCGTCGAAGACGTCGGCGGCCTGGACCGGGGTGATCTTGCCCGAGGCCAGGCGGATTTGGGTGGCGCGCAGCAGGGCCGGCGCCGAGAGCGACTCCACCGGCGCGCCGGCGACGGCGGCATAGATGCGCAGGGCGCGGTCCGGAAAGCCCTGGGCCTCCACGACGCGGGCCTGGACCAGCCGGGTGGCCAGCTCCTCCAGAGGCTCGGCCCTATCCATGAGCGCCAGCTTGATGCGGCCGTCGGCGCCGTCGATGTCGCCGAGCGCCAGGGCGGCCTGGGCGTCGCCGCGGGCGAAGCGGGTCTTCCAGGTGGGTGAGAACTGTTCAAAGGCCTCGGCCCCGGCCGCGAACTGGCTGCGGGCCTCGGGCCACTCGGCGAGCTGAGCGGCGATGTACGAGCGCCAGAGAGACGCGGACGGATCATCGGACAGGATCGGGGCGGAGAAGTCGGCCTCCGCTTCCTTGTAGCGCCGCGCCATGACCCGGGCGATGCCGCGCAAACCGCGGAACTCAGGATCGTCCAGCAGTTCCTGATGCGTGCGCGCGGTGTCGTTCAGCACCCCGATGGCTTCGAACGACAGCTCCGACCCCACAAGGAAGCGGGCGAGCGCCATGCGCGCGGCGACGGGGGCGTCGCGGCCCTTGCCGGCCTCCTCCATGGAGGCGTTGAGCAGAGAATTGTAACGGACCAGGAAGCCGCCATGGCCGGTCTTGGGCCAGTTGGCGTAGTCGATCAGGGCCGGCATCCCGGCCGGCTGCGGCGCGCCCATCTCGGCCTCGGCCCGCTCGACCCCCGCCGAGGCCGGCGACAGGGCCAACCCCGCCGGACGGCCGATCTGAACCAGGTCGCCCTCGTGGCTGAGGTTCAGGTCGTCGACATAGGACTCCAGCGCGAGGCCCTGCGCCGACGGCAGCACTGCCATCTGGACATAGTCGCGCCGGGTCGGGACCCCCTTGGCGGGGCCGAGCGCGGTGACCACCGACAGGGTGTCGCCAACGACGGGATCGTTGACCTTCAGGGTCCTCGTGGTCCCCGAGACCACCGCCTTGAGGGCGGCGGGGCCGCCGACATCGTCGCGGACGATGCGCACCAGGTTGGCCTGGCTCTGGGCGCCGGGGCCGATGGCCACGGTCCAGACCGCCCCTTGGGCCGAGGCGAAGAAGGGCGTGCCCTTGGGGGCGGCGATGCGCACGGCGGAATAGTCCGAGCCCTTGAAGCTCTGGACCTTCGAAAACTGGCGAAGGCCCCGAGGGGCCCTGGAGACGTCGAGATCGGCGGGCGCGTCGAACACCACCCAGATGGCGTCGCCCCGCCGGAACACCGCCGCCCCGTTGGGATTGGCCCAGGGGAAGGTCAGCATGACCTGGCCGTTGACCAGCTTGGCGTCCATCGCCACGACGCCGCTGGCCGGCACCGGATTGGGGCGCGGCGGCTCGGGCGCCACGATCGGCGCCGTGGCCTCGGCCAGCACCGGGTCGGGCGGCGGGGGCCGTTCGAACAGGTTGATATAGGTGGCGCCGTCGGCGTTCCCGACCGTGGCCTCGGCGTCGTCGGCGAGCGTCAGGACGAGTTCCAGCCCACCGCCGGAATGGCGCGCCTCGGCGGTCTTCAGCCACTTGGGCGGATCGATGCGCAGGCGGGCGATATCGGGGTTGGCGTCCCGGTTGAACTTCAGCGTCAGGACCTGGCCGTCACGCTTGGTGATGGCGCGCGCCCCACCCGCCCAGTGCAGCTCGATGCGCGAGAAGTCCTTCGCCTGCGCCACATGCACATCCAGCGGGCCGCGCGGCGCGACCTGCGCGGGCGCAGGCGCGGCCATGCCCATGGGCGCGACCACGCCGGCGATGCAGATCGCCGCGACGCTGGAGTGAAGGGCCCGGCGCAGGCTCACCGGACTAGCCGGCCTTCGGCGGAGCCGCCGCCGCAGGGGTGGCGGCCGCGGCCGGCGCGGCGGGCGCCGGCGTCGCGGCGGCCTGCTTGACCGGAGCCTTCTTCGGCGCCGGCTTGCGGGCGGCCATCTTCTTCGGCGCAGCCTTGCGGGGCGCGGGCTTGGCGACCGGGGCCGGCTCGGCGGTGGGATCGATGGAGGCCTGCTTGGGCGCGACGGTGTTGGCCGCGGCGTTGGAGGCGGCGCTGTCGGCGGAGGCGGCGACCTTGCGGGCGTCGGCGAAGCGGCGCGACAGGCTCTCGGTCAGGCGCTTGGCCTCGGCCGGGGGCATGGCGGCCAGGATGGCGGAGAGCGCGCGCTCCTTCATCTTGCCGGCGATGGGCAGGCGCACGGAGTCGTCCAGCAACACCATGCGCGGGGCGGCGTCCTTGGCCTTCATGCCCTCGAACACCTTCACCAGGCGATCGACCTCGGCCTGCTCCTTGCCGTCGGCCTGGTTCATCAGCGACTGCATATCGGCCTTCAGGCCGGTGAGGGTCTTGACCTTGGCGTCGAGCTTGGCCTCGGCGGCGGCCATCAGGGCGAGCTGGACGTCGAGGTCCTGTTCGCGCTGGTCCAGCTGGCCCCGGCGCGAACCGAGGCTTTGCAGAATCTGCAGTTCGGCGGGCGACAGGCCGGCTTCCTTTGCCAGCTCGGCGGCGGTGGGCGCGCAGACCGCCGGCGCCGCCTTGGGCGCCAGGGACAGGGACGAGGCGTCCAGGGCCGAGCCGGTGGCGGCGCCCTCAGGCCCGGCCGCGGCGGCCGGGGCCTTGGCGTCGGCGTCAGCCTGGGCCTTGGCCTCCTTGGCGGCCTTGCCCTTCAGCGGCTTGGCGGCTTCCTCGGCGAAGGCCTTGGCGCCAGAGAACAGATCGGGCAGCGATTGTGCGCCGGCCATGGCGTTGACCGCCAGGACCCCGGCGGCGGCGATGCCCACCAGGGGCAGGATGCGGGGGATGTTCTTCATCGGCGGGCTCCACCAACGGCCACGCGATCGGTGGGGCCGTCGAACAGGTCGTCTTCAAAGCGGGGACGCTGGCGCGTCGGGGCGACGTCGGGGCGGACGAACCGCTCGGGTTCGGGCCGGACGCGGGGCTCGCGGGCGCCCGACAGCAGGGCGCCCAGGCGGTGGGTGACCCGCTCCACATCGGCCTCGTCCACGTGGGAGACGTCGCGGCGGAAGGGGGTCGGGGCGGCGCGGTCGGCGCGCTCCATGCGTTCGGCGCGGTCCATGCGCTCGACGCGCTCAGGGCGGGCCGGGGCGGCGGCGGGCGCGCCCTTAAGCTGGCGATCCAGCTTGGCGGTGAGCGCCCGGGCCTTCTCGATGCGGTCGGCGAGTTGGTCGGTGGCCTCGTCGGTGGCGGCGCGCAGGTCGGCCAGCCCCTGCTCAGCACGGGCGGCGGCGACGTCCAGCTCGGCCACGGCCTTGGCGAAGCCGTCATGGCTGTCGCGCAGGTGCTTGAGCCGGATGTTGAGCCGGAAGCCCATCATCAGGGCGGCGGCCAGCAGGCCGGCCAGCATCAGGTTCATCCCAACAGCGATCAGGCTCATTTCAGACTCTGTACGGCGCGCCGGGCATGGGGCGTCAGAGGCGCCTCCACACGGACGGCGATGTGATGATTGCGGCGGCCCATGCGGCCCCGGGTGAGTGGGATGGTTCCAGCCCGCAACTCGATGAGGCTGTCGGGGGTGGCGTTGAGCATGATGGTCTGACCCACCTGCAGGTCGAGAACCTCCCTCAGGCTGATCTGCTGCTCGTCCAGGACGGCGCGGACCTCCATCTGGGTGGTCCAGAGCTCGGTGGCCAGGTGGCCTTCCCAGATGTTGTCGCGGCCGAATTTCTCACCCATGAACTGCTGCAGCAGCATCTTGCGGATCGGTTCGAGGGTGGCGTAGGGGAGCAGCAGCTCGATGCGGCCCCCGCGGTCTTCCATGTCCACCCGCAGCTTGACCAGGATCGCGGCGTTCGGCGGCCGGGCGATGGCGGCAAAGCGGGGATTGGTCTCCAGGCGGTCCAGGGTGAAGGTCACCGGGGTCAGGGGCTCGAAGGCCAGCTTGGCGTCAGCCAGCACCACCTCGACCATCCGCTGCACCAGCACGCGTTCGATGGTGGTGTAGGGGCGGCCCTCGATGCGCATGGCCGCGGTGCCGCGGCGTCCGCCCAGCAGCACGTCGACGATGGAATAGATCAGGTTGGAATCGACGGTCAGCAGACCGTAGTTCTCCAGCTCCTCGGCCTTGAACACCGACAGGATGGCCGGCAGCGGGATCGAGTTCAGATAGTCGCCGAACCGGATCGAGGAGATGTTGTCGAGGCTGACCTCGACGTTGTCGGAGGTGAAATTGCGCAGGGAGGTCGTCATGTACCGCACCAGGCGGTCGAAGACGATTTCCAGCATCGGCAGGCGTTCGTACGAGACGAGCGCTGAGTTGATGATGGCGCGGATACCCGAGCGCTCAGCCGCCTCCTCATCGGAGAGATCAAAGCCCAGCAGGCTGTCGATCTCATCCTGATTGAGGATGCGCTCGGAGCCGACCATGCTGTCGGCGGATTGCTCCGCGTCAGCCCAATCCTGGCCCTCGGCCGCGTTCTGGTTTTCGAGTTCTTCGTCCATGGGGATATGCCGACCAGGGATAGGCCCTAGTTGATCAACATCTCCTCAATCAGGACGGCATTTACTTTCGAGGGCGCGATCACCAGGTTCACCCGGCGCAGGATCTCCATGCGCAGCTGGTAGGATCCCTGGCTGCCCTGCAGGTCTTCGGGCCGCAGTTCGCGCAGGAAGGTCTGGAACATGTCCTGGAGCCTGGGCATGTTGGGCTCCAGCAGATCCACAGTCTCCTGGTTGGGGACTTCCAGTGTAAGCTTCAGCTTCAGGAAGGTGGCGCGGCCATCGGCCGTCTGCATGTTCACCACGACATTGGGCATGGTGTAGAACAGGACGCCGTCCGGACCCTCGGCGATGGTGCCGATGGTCTTCTCCTCCTTGCCCTTCTCGCCCTTCTTTTCCTTCTTCTTTTCCTTGCCGTGCTCGTTAGCCTTGGCGTGTTCGGCGTCGGGCTTGGGCTTGAGGAAGATCATGGCTGCGGTTCCGCCGCCGCCCAGCACCAGGACCGCGGCCACCGCGCCGATGATGATCATCTTCATCGGCAGCTTCTTCTTGGCAGAAGCGCCTTCGCCTTCCTCGCCCTCGGCGGCGTCGCCGGCCGGGGCTTCCTTGACCTTGTCCTTGGCCACGTGCGCGGCTCCTTAGAATCTATCCCCTCTGTGTGGGGCCGACATGGTTAAGGACTGGTTTTTTTAGGGGTCTGAAGGGCGGTCCAAGCCTGCCCGGCAAAATGCGCCGAAAGGATTTTGTTAACCTTCTTATCCGTTGATTTTGCTCTCCTTTCAGACTGGCCCGAAGCTTGCAGTCTCACCTTCGACGAAAGTGTCGCAGGTTAAGGGTTCGAGCCGGTCGATGGACAACGCTCTTTATGTCGGACTGTCGAGGCAGATGACGCTGCGCCGCGAGCTCGACATCGTGGCCAACAATATCGCCAATGCCGACACCACCGGCTTCAAGGTCGAAAGCCTGATGCTGGAGACCGCTCCGCGGTCCCCGGCCATGACCCAGGGCGGCCCCAAGCCGGTGAAGTTCGTGCTGGATTCCGGCGTCGCCCGCGACTTCACCCCCGGCGGCCTGCACAAGACCGACGCCCCCTTCGATCTGGGCATCGAGGGCATGGGCTTCTTCAAGATCAGCACGCCGGAAGGCGAACGCTATACCCGCGACGGCCGCTTCCGGATGGACGACACCGGCAAGCTCACCACCCAGGACGGCAAGGCCGTGCTGGACGACGGCGGCGGCGAGATCAGCATCGATCCCCAGAAGGGCGCCGTCACCATCGCCACCGACGGCACGGTCAGCCAGGGCAATGAGCGGGTCGGTAAGGTCGCCGTGGCCCGCTTCGACACCCTCTCGATCCTCGAGAAGACCGGCGACAACCTCTACCGCAACACCTCCAACCAGCAGCCCCAGGCCGCCACGGACGCCCGCGTCCACCAGGGCATGCTTGAGAGCTCGAACGTCAAAACGGTCCTCGAGATCACCCGGATGATGGAAGTCACCCGGGCCTACGAGTCGATGGCCAAAATGATGGATTCCACCGCCGACCTGTCCCGCCGCTCGATCGAGCGGATGGGTAAGGTCCAGTAAGGGAAGTCTGAGAGATGCAAGCACTCCGCACCGCCGCGACCGGCATGGCTGCCCAGCAGCTGAACGTCGAGGTCATCTCCAACAACATCGCCAACATGAACACCATTGGCTTCAAACGCCAACGGGCCGAGTTCCAGGACCTGCTCTACCAGACCCTGGAACGGGCGGGCGCCCAGTCGTCGGACCAGGGGACGATCGTCCCAACAGGCGTTCAGATCGGCGCCGGTGTGAAGGCGGGCTCGGTTTATCGCATTACCGAGCAGGGTTCGATGACCGCGACGGGCAACCGCTACGACGTGGCCATCGACGGCCGCGGCTATCTGCAGGTGCTCAAGCCCTCCGGCGAGACCGCCTACACCCGCGCCGGCAACCTCTCGCCCAACGACCAGGGCCAGCTGGTCACCGAGGACGGCTACCCGGTGCAGCCCACCATCACCATCCCCAGCGACGCCACCGATGTGATCATCTCCAAGTCCGGCCAGGTCCAGGTGACCAAGGCCGGCTCCCCCACCCCGGAGGTTGTCGGCAATCTGGAACTCGCCACCTTCATCAATGAGGGCGGCCTGGAGGCCATCGGCGACAACCTGTTCATGGAGAGCGGCGCCTCGGGCCCGGCCACCACCGGCGCTCCCGGCTCCACCGGCTTTGGCACCCTCATGCAGGGCTATACCGAGGCCTCCAACGTCGACGCCGTCACCGAGATCACCTCGCTGATCGTGGCCCAGCGCGCCTACGAAATGAACTCCAAGGTCATCTCCTCGGCTGATCAGATGCTGCAGGCCGCCAACCAGTTGAAGGGCTAGGCTGATGCGCACCCTGATCCTCGCCGCCGTCCTGGTCCTGGCCGCCGCGCCCGCCCTGGCCGGCCAAGCCGTGACCCTGAAGTCCGACACCCTGGACGCCGACGGCCTCATCACCCTGGCCGATCTGTTCGATGGCGCGGGCGCGGCCGGCAAGGTCGCCGTGGCCACTCGGTCCGGCGGCTCGGCCGTGCTGGACGCCGGCGCCGTGCAGCTGGCCGCCCGCCGCGCCGGCCTGGACTGGGCCAACGCCGAGGGCATCCGCCGCATCGTCGTCCGCGCCGGCTCCGATGGCGGTGCCAGCGCCCCCGTCACCCGGGGCAATGTCGAGATCCTCACCTACGCCCGCAGCCTCTCGGCCGGCGAGATGGTCCAGCCGCAGGATGTCGTCTGGGCCAAGGCCGCCGCCGCGCCCTCCGATGCACCGCGCGACGCCGACGCCGTGATCGGCATGGCCGCCAAACGTCCGCTGCGCGCCGGCGCCGCCGTCTCCACCCGCGACGTCTCCGCCCCGCAGGTGATCAAGGCCGGCGACGCCGTCACCGTGATCTATGAGGCCGGTGGCGTCAGCCTCGCCCTCGAAGGCAAGGCCATGGGCGCGGGCGGGATCGGCGACACTATCGCCGTCCAGAACACCGCGTCCAAGAAGATCATCCAGGCCACCGCGAGCGGTCCCGGCCAGGCCGTGGTCGGCCCCGCCGCCGACCAGCTCAAGTCGCTGGGCCGCGCCCAGTACGCCCAGCGCTAGAAAGTCCCCTCCCCATGCGTCTTTCCGCTCTCGCCCTCGCCGCCCTCATCCCGCTCGCCGCCTGCTCCACCGTCAAGGAGGCCGTGGTCGGCCCGACCCTGGCGCCGGTGGGCTATCCCGCCGCCCTCGTGGCCCAGGACCAGATGTACCTGGCCAGCAACCAGGGAGCCCCCGCCTCGGCCAACTCCTTGTGGCGCTCGGGGGCGCGCGCCTTCTTCATCGACCAGCGCGCCGCCAAGGTCGGCGACATCCTCACCGTCCAGATCGACATCAACGACAGCGCCCAGACCTCCAACGCCACCAACAGCAGCCGCACCTCGGGCCTGAAGGGCGCCGCGCCGTCGCTGTACGGCCTGTCGGGCAGCCTGGGACGCCTGCTTCCCCCCGGCACCGACCTGGCCGCCGGCATCCAGACCAGCTCCAACTCCACCAACGCCGGCTCCGGCGCCGTCACCCGGGCCGAGAAGATCTCGCTCACCATCGCCGCGGTGGTCTCGGCCGTCCTGCCCAACGGCAACCTGGTGATCCAGGGCACACAGGAGGTGCGCACCAACGCAGAGGTGCGCCAGCTGACCGTGGCCGGCATCGTGCGACCGGAGGACATCTCCTCCTCCAACACCATCAAGCACACCCAGATCGCCGAGGCCCGCATCAGCTACGGCGGCCGCGGCGACATCAGCCGGGTGCAGAAGACCCCGGCGGTGCAGTCGCTGGTGGAGCGTTTCACGCCCTTCTAGCCCGGGGCTGAAACCTTAACCGGGCGGCGGCGTTTCCTCCTCGAAGGGAGCGTCCCGCTCATGAAACGTCGCGCGATCATCGGACTGGGCATTTCCTGCCTACTGGCTTCCTGCGCCCACCAGGGCCAGAGCGGTCTGCCGGGCATGGCTTGGTCTCTGAACCATGCCGAGGGTGAGGGCGCCAAGCTGGCCTACGGCCAGCCGCAGAGCGACAATGTGCTGATCATGATGACCTGCCAGCCGAAATCCGGTCAGGTCCTGGTCTCCATGACCGCCCCGATGGACGCGCCGTCCGACGCCATCCAGCTCAATTCGCAAAGCCGGAACAGCCGCCTCGCCGCCGAGGCCACCCCCGGCATGGGAGAAGGCGCGGCCTATTTGGAGGCCAAGGCTCCGGTCACCGATCCGGCCCTGGCCAGCTTCGAAGCCACCGGCGATCTGTCGGTGGTCACCAATGGCCGCAAGGCGCCGATGCCGGTACGCGGGCCGGAACGCCGCGCGGTCAGCGATTTCTTCGCCTCCTGCCGCGCCTAGAGGATGCCCGATTGCGGTGCTAGCTTCGCCGCATGAAAGCCATTCGCCTTTCCCTGTTGCTCCTCCTGGCTGCGCCAGCCGCCCACGCCCAGAGTGAAGGGTGGGCCCTCGCGGCTCCCAAAGACGGCGACGCAACGCTGACCTACGGCGAATTCTTCACAGCCCGTTGCGTGCGGGGATCCGGCCAAATCGTGGTCACGGCGCGAACCGCGCCCACCCTCTTCCAGTGGCGGCCGACGAATAACACCCAGCCCCTCCCCGTCAGCATCACCGTGGTGTCTGGCGCGGTAAGCACCACGCTGCGCGGCGAGGCCATTCTGCATCCCGATGGTCACGAAGCAGCAGCGTCCACCGAAATCGCTACCCGCGCGCCGGTGATCGACGCCTTCCGGAAAACAGGGGTCATTCAGGTGCTTGCCGGGAGTCAGATCCTCAGCAATCCGCTTCCGACGACGCCGAGGCTGGCCCGTGGCTTCCTAAACGCCTGCCGTTAGGCTGGACAAAAAAGCCATCCGATGGCTATATTTATTCCATGAGCGAGCACAGTGTCGTCGAGGCGAAGAACAACCTGTCGGATCTGATCGACCGCGCGCTCAAGGGTGAGGCGGTTGTGATCACCCGCCATGGCAAGCCGATGGTGGAACTGAAGGCCGTCCAACCGCTCCCACGCCGCATAACCGAGGCCGACATTGAATGGCTCCGCGCACGACGCGTTGGCCGCAAGTCCACTGAAGACGCCGGCTCACTCGTGTCCCGCATGCGAGATGAAGACTGGCGGTGAGCGTCTATTTCGACGCCAGCGTCCTGGTGGCTCTCTTCACTCACGATGCTTTCACGGATCGCGCGCACGCCTACCTTCTGAAGGCCCGACCTGAAATCGCGATCAGCGACTTCGCCCGCGCTGAATTCGCCTCAGTCATTTCACGCTCCGTCCGCACGGGCCGCCTGACCGCAGCCGAGGCCACGAATCTCTTTAGCGATTTCGACATCTGGACCGGGTCATCGCCGATGATCGAGACCTCGCCTCAGGACATCAAGCTCACAGAGGCTTGGCTTCGGCGGCTCGACATGAATCTGCGCGCGCCGGACGCCGTGAACATCGCGATCGCCGAACGTCTCGGCGCCAGTCTGGCGACCTTCGACAAACGTATGGCCGAGGCTGCGATATCGCTCGGCCTGGGGTTGGCGCCCGTCTAGGCTCGACGGCCCGCCCCGGCGGCGGAGACATTGTCCACGCCCATGGCGTTGAGCGCGCCGCGCACGATGCCCTCAGCGTCGAGGCCGGCTTGGGCGTACATGATCTCAGGCTTGTCGTGATCCTGGAAGATGTCGGGCAGCACCAGGGTGCGCACCTTCAGCCCGCGGTCCAGGGCGCCGTGTTCGGCCAGCGCCTGCAGCACGAAGGCGCCGAAGCCGCCCATGGAGCCCTCTTCCACGGTGACCAGGGCCTCGTGCTCACGGGCCAGGCGCAGCAGCAGTTCGATATCCAGCGGCTTGGCGAAGCGCGCGTCGGCCACGGTGACCGAGAAGCCCCGCGCGCCCAGCAGTTCGGCGGCCTTCAGGCTCTCGGCCAGGCGGGTGCCCAGCGACAGGATAGCGACCGTGGTCCCCTCGCGGACGATGCGGCCCTTGCCGATCTCCAGAGGCGCGGCCAGGTCGGGGATCGCCACGCCCGTGCCCTCACCGCGCGGATAGCGGAAGGCCGAGGGGCGGTCGTCGATGGCCACGGCGGTGGCCACGGCGTGGGCCAGTTCCGCCTCGTCGGCCGGCGCCATCAGGATCATGCCCGGCAGGGACCCCATGAAGCCGATATCGAAGGAGCCGGCATGGGTAGGCCCATCGGCGCCGACGAGCCCGGCCCGGTCCATGGCGAACCGCACCGGCAGGCGCTGGATCGCCACGTCGTGGACCACTTGGTCGTAGCCGCGCTGCAGGAAGGTCGAATAGATGGCGCAGAAGGGCTTCATGCCGTCGGCGGCCAGGCCCGCCGCGAAGGTCACCGCGTGCTGCTCGGCGATGCCGACGTCGAAGGTGCGCTCGGGGAACTCCTTGCCGAACAGGTCCAGCCCCGTGCCCGAGGGCATGGCGGCGTTGATGGCCACGATCTTCGGATCCAGCCGGGCGTGCTTGATCAGTTCCTGGGCGAACACCTTGGTATATTGCGGCGGAGCCGGGGCGGTCGACTTGGCCTGCTGGCCGGTCACCACGTCGAACTTCACCACCGCGTGCAGCTTGTCGGCGGCGCTCTCGGCGGGGGCGTAGCCCTTGCCCTTCTGGGTCACCACGTGGACCAGGACCGGGCGGTCCTTGATCTCGCGCGCATTCTTCAGGATCGGCACCAGGGCGTCCATGTCGTGCCCGTCGATGGGGCCGACATAGTAGAAGCCCAGCTCCTCGAAGAAGGTCCCGCCGGTGACCATGCCGCGGGCATACTCCTCGGCCTTGCGGGCGGCTTCCTGCAAAGGCTTGGGCAACACCCGGGCCATGGACTTGCCCAGGTGGCGCAGGGACTGGTAGCCGCCGCCGGACACCAGGCGGGCCATATAGGCGCTCATCCCGCCGACCGGCGGGGCGATGGACATGTCGTTGTCGTTGAGGATGACGGTGAGCTGGCCGGTGGTCTCGCAGGCGTTGTTCATCGCCTCATAGGCCATGCCGGCGCTCATCGAGCCGTCGCCAATCACGGCGACGACGCGGTTGTCGCGGCCCTTGGCGTCGCGCGCCGCGCAGAAGCCCAGCGCCGCCGAGATCGAAGTGGCCGCGTGGGCGGCGCCGAAGGGGTCGTATTCGCTCTCGCTGCGCTTGGTGAAGCCCGACAGTCCGCCGCCCTGGCGCAGGGTGCGGATGCGGTCACGGCGGCCGGTGAGGATCTTGTGCGGATAGGCCTGATGGCCGACGTCCCAGATCAGGATGTCGTCGGGCGTCTGGTAGACATGGTGCAGGGCCACGGTCAGCTCAACGACGCCCAGCCCGGCGCCGAAGTGCCCGCCGGTCTGTGACACAACATCGATCATCTCGGCGCGCAGTTCGTCTGCGAGCTGCTTCAGTTCCGAAGCATTGAACCCACGCGTGTCGGCGGGCGAGGCGACCTTGTCGAGCAGAGGCGTGTTTGGCGGCATGTTACGCGGACAAATCTCTTGAAATCAGTTTCGGCGCTCTAACACGAAATCCACGCTGGCTCGCAGGAATTCAGCCCGCGGACCGAGGGGATCAAGATGGGCCTTGGTCTGCTCGATCAGCAAATTCAGCCGCTCGCGGGCGGCGTCGGCGCCCAGCAGGGTGACGTAGTTGGCCTTGCCCTTGGCGGCGTCCTTGCCGGCCTTCTTGCCCAGAACGGCGTCCTCGCCGTCATGGTCCAGCAGGTCATCGACGATCTGGTAGGCCAGGCCCAGGCCCTGGGCGAACGCCATCAGGGCGTGGCGCTCCCCCTCGCCAGCATGGGCCATGATCAGCGGCAGCTCGAAGGCCACGGCGATTAGGGCTCCGGTCTTCAGTCGCTGCATGCGGGCCACCGCGCCCAGGTCGTCGCGGACTCCCAGCAGGTCGATCATCTGGCCGCCGCACATGCCCCGTGCGCCGGAGGCCTGAGCCAGGCGCACCACCATCTCGGAGCGGACATTGCCGTCCTTGTGGGTGTCGGGATGGGCCAGGATCTCGAAGGCGGCGGTCTGCAGGGCGTCGCCGGCCAGGATGGCGGTAGCCTCGTCATAGGCCACGTGCACGGTGGGCCGGCCGCGCCGGGTGTCGTCGTCGTCCATGGCCGGCAGGTCGTCGTGCACCAGGCTGTAGGCGTGGACGCACTCCACCGCGCAGGCCGCCCGCAGCACCGGGCGTTCGTCCAGGTCGAACATCTTGCCGGTCTCGATGGCGAAGAAGGGTCGCAGCCGCTTGCCCGGTCCCAGCGCCGCATAGCGCATGGCTTCGGTCAACCGGGCCTCCGGCCCCTCGGCGCGGGGCAGCAGTTCGTCCAATGCCACAGTGACCAGGTCGGCGGCCTCGGTCACGCGGTAGGCGAGGTCGGCCATCAGCTGAAGTCCGCCGCCTCGACTCCCGGTGCGCCGTCGGCGCCCATGACGATCTTCTCCACCCGCAGGCGGGCGGCCTCCAGGCGGGACTCGCAGTGCGCCTTCAGCTTGGCGCCACGCTCATAGAGCTCGATGGACTGCTCCAGCGGCGTCTGGCCGGACTCCAGCTGGGCCACGATCTTCTCGAGCTCGGCCAGGGCCAGCTCGAACGAAAGCCCATCGATGTCTGCGGCGTCGGCCATGTCGGTTCCCGGAGGTGAGCGAGCCAACCTAGAGAGCCCCGATGCACCTCGCAACGGGGCAACGAGGTTAGCTGTCTGACAACGCCCGAACATGGGCCAGGGCCGAACGGCCCAGCGCCTCCAGGCCGTAGCCGCCCTCCAGAGAGGAGACGATCCGCCCCTGGCTGTGCTTGCGGGCCACCGAGGCGATGGCCCGGGTCGCCCAGTCGAAGTCCGGGGCCTCTAGGTTCTGGAAGGCGTCGCCGACAGGATCATAAGCGTGGGCGTCGAAGCCCGCCGAGATCAGGATGAGGTCCGGGGCGAAAGCGTCGACGTGGGGCATAAGGCTCTCGAAGGCCCTGCGCCATTCCTCTGCGGGCGCGCCGGGCGGGACCACGGCGTTCTTGATGTTGGCGGGGACCGTCTCGTCCGGATGCCCGGTGCCGGGCCACATCGGCCACTGCTGCACCGAGGCGAAGAACAGGTCCGGATGGCCGGCGAGGGCCGCCTGGGTGCCGTTGCCATGATGGACATCGAAGTCCACCACTGCGACCCGCTTCAGACCACAGGACTGGGCCACGCGGGCGGCGACGGCGATGTTGGAGAAGATGCAGAAGCCCATCGGCTTGTGCGGCTCGGCGTGATGACCCGGCGGCCGCACGGCGCAGAAGGCGCGGCCCTGCCGGCCCGCCGCCACATCCCGCACCGCCTGGACCACCGAGCCCGCGGCGCGGCGCGCGGCGTTCAGGCTGCCCGGCGACATGTAGGTGTCTTCGTCCAGCATCAGCATCCCCTGGCGGGGCGCGGCCTCGAAGATGGCCTGGACGTACATGGGCAGGTGCACCCGGGCGAGATCGCTCGGCTCGACGAGCGGCGCGTCGCGGGGTTCGAGATCGAGGTCGGAGGCGTCGCTCAGGGCGTCGATCACCGCGGTCAGCCGCTCGGGCCGCTCGGTGTGGTTGGCGCCCGGGCGGTGGTCGAGCATGTCCGCATGGGTGTAGAGCGCGACAGTCATCAGAATCGATCCTAACCCCGAAAAGCCTCCGAGCCGAATGTCCGAAATCACCATCCGCCGCGCGGGGCCCGCCGACGCCCCGGTCCTGTCTGTCCTCGCCGCCCGGACCTTCAGCGACACCTTCGCCCATCTCTACGATCCCGCCGACCTCGCCGCCTTCCTGGAGGACGCCTACAATGTCGCGGCGATGACGGCCGACCTCGCCGACCCGGCCAAGGCCCTGTGGCTGGTGGAGGCCGCGGGCGAGGCCGTCGGCTACGCCCAGTGCGGTCCCTGCGAGCTTCCGCATGCGGAGGTCACATCAAGTTGTCGCGAACTTAAGCGCTTCTACCTGCTCGAAGCCTTCCAGAACGGCGGCCTCGGCGGACGCCTGTTTGCGCAGACCATGGCCTGGATGGAAGAGGGCGAACCCCGCGACCTCTGGATCGGCGTGTGGTCGGAAAATCATGGGGCGCAGCGGTTCTACGGGCGGGCCGGTTTCGAAAAGATCGGGGAATACGGCTTCCGAGTCGGGGCCACGACAGACAGAGAGTTCATTCTGAGGCGTTCTGCGGATAGGTTTTCTAACAAATAGGTCAATTCCGCGCTCGCATTGCGAGCACTTGGCCGATTATCGCCATTGGAAGAACAATTATTGCGGAGATTTAAGGTTCTACGCTTTGACGGCGGCCCCGGCTTTTGCGAGTTTGGCGTCAATCATCGCAGTAGCTGGAAGCGACGGGTGGGATGTTGAGAATTGGATATGTCCGGCTGCGCGACGAGCGCTCCGCGGACGATACAGCAACGCTGAAAGCCATCGGCTGTCATGTGGTCCGGGCTGAGGAGCCCGCCGGCCCGATGACGGATGAGTCCACGGTGCTAACCTCGATCCTCGACTTCATTGGCGAGGGCGATCAGCTGGTCGTGACCCGGCTCGAACACCTGGCGGGGTCCAGCCGCAATGTCCTCGGCGTGATCGACAAGCTCGAGGAACGCCAGGCCAGCCTGTACATCGTCGAACCCGAGATCTGCAGCGAAGGCGAAGGCGGCCGGGCCCTGCGCGCCGCCCTGCAGGCGGTGCTCTCTGTGGAGCCCACGGGCCTGTACCGCCGGCCTCGCGGCCAATCGGCCATCGACCAGATCCGCGCCCTCCAGGCCGCCGGCGTCGGCCCCGTCGAGATCGCGCGCCGCCTCGGGGTCTCGCGCATGACCGTCTGGCGCAAGCTGCGCGACGTCGAGACCCGCGAGGCCCGGGCGACCGCCTAGGTCTTGCCGGCGCAAAGTCGATGAAGGCCCGCTGGGCCGCCGGCACATGTCTGCGGCTGGGATAGGCCCGGGAACCGAGGCAGCCAATCCTCCAGCACGCTCACCAGCCGGTTCGCCACCATGTGCTTGGCCACATTGCCTTCGAAGGTGGCGTAGAAGCCGACACCGGCCGGAGCGGCGGCGGGAGGCCGCTATGCGGCGCCCCAGATGGCCATGCTTGACAGCGAACGCTGACCGTCACTCGCGCGCCATACTGGACAGACGGCGCGCGGGGCTCCATCTTCGGACGATCAAACAATCGTTCGTCCCCCTATTAGGGAAGCCTGCCATGTTCATGCGCTTTTTCACCGAACTTCGGGAAGCCAAGGTCCCGGTGACGCTGAAGGAGTACCTGATGCTCATGGAGGCCATGGACAAGGTGGTCATCGAGCGGACGGTGGACGAGTTCTATTACCTGTCCCGCTCGGCCCTGGTGAAGGACGAGAAGAACCTCGACCGCTTCGACCAGGTTTTCAGCCACGTCTTCAAGGGCTTGGAGAAGGTCGACGGGATCGGGGTGTCCGACATCCCGGCCGAATGGCTGAAGAAGCTCTCCGACCAGTTCCTCACCGATGAGGAGAAGGCGCAGATCGAGGCCATGGGCGGCTTCGAGGCGCTGATGGAAGAACTCGCCAAGCGGATGAAGGACGCCAAGGAAGGCAAGGGCGAAGGCGACGAGGGCAAGGGCGGCATGGGCCCCAAGGGCGACTCGCCCTTCGGCGCCAACGGCTACCACCCCGAGGGCGTGCGCATCGGCCAGGACAAGGGCCGCCATGGCAAGGCGATCAAGGTCTGGGACAAGCGCGAGTACAAGAACCTCGACGACTCCGTCGAGCTGGGCACCCGCAACATCAAGGTGGCCCTGCGCCGCCTGCGCCGCTGGGTCCGCGAGGGCGCTCAGGAAGAACTGGACATGAACGCCACCATCCGCGGCACCGCGGAGAAGGGCTATCTGGACATCAACCTGCGCGCCGAGCGCCGCAACAAGATCAGCGTCCTGATCTTCTTCGATATCGGCGGCTCCATGGACAGCCACATCAAGGTCTGTGAGGAGCTGTTCTCGGCCGCGCGGTCAGAATTCAAGAACATGGAGTTCTACTACTTCCACAACTGCCTCTACGAGAGCGTCTGGAAGGACAACCGCCGCCGTCACGCGGAGAAGCTGAACACCTGGGATATCCTCCACAAATATTCCCACGACTACAAAGTCATCTTCGTCGGCGACGCCACGATGAGCCCCTACGAGATCACCTATCCGGGCGGCTCGGTGGAGCACTGGAACGAGGAAGCCGGTGCGGTCTGGATCGACCGGGTGGCGGGCATCTACGAGAACATGATCTGGCTGAACCCCACCGCCGAACGGCATTGGGACTACACCCCCTCGATCGAGCTGATGAAGCAGCTGCTGGGCGACCGGATGTATCCGCTGACCATCGAGGGCCTCGACAAGGCGATGCGGCAGCTGTCGCGGTAGAGCCCTTTCCGTTCAGGTCTTCTGAAGGGACCAAAAGGGCTCTCACCTTAGATGAAAGCGTGACGGGCGCGTGAACCGGCAGCCACGTCACGCTGTCGCGTTAAGCCGCAGGCGGACAATCGTTTGCGACACGCATTAGCCTGCTAAGCTGTTCGCGAACCTTGAGGATTCGCCTGTGACCGACCCGGTGCCGGCCAACGACCCTGATCCGCCCAACGAAGCCGCCACCAAGGCCGCGGTCTTCGCCGCCGCTGAGCGGCTGTTTGCCCTGCACGGGTTCCAGAACGTCTCGGTGCGCGACATCACCGCCGAGGCCGGGGTCAACCTGGCGTCGGTGAACTACCATTTCGGCTCCAAGGACGCCCTGCTGTTCGAGATCTTCCGGCGCCGTACCGGAGAGCTGAACCGCGAGCGGGCCCGGATGCTCCACGAGGCCCGCGACCGCCACAACGGCAAGCCGCCGGTGCGCGATATCCTTGAGGCCCTGTTCGCCCCGCCGCTGAAGTGGGCCTCCCCCGACAACGACCGCCGCATCTCGGTCCAGTTCATCATCCGCTCGCGCAGCGAGGGCACGGCGGAGATGCGCGAGGCGCTGACCAACGACGTCTCGCACCTGGCCCGCTTCGCCGACGCCCTGCTGGCGGCCAGGCCCGACCTGCCCCGCGAAAGCGTCTACTGGCGGCTGCACTTCTGCCTGGGCATGGTCCACAACAACCGCTTCGCCGAGTTCGACCGCCTGCACGTGCTGTCGGACGGGGCCACCCGCGAGAGCGACATCGACGGCCTGCTGAAGCGGATGCTCGACTTCGCCGAGGCCGGCTTCCTGGCCTAGAGCGGGAGCGAAAAGTGGGAACCGGTTTTCGCGTCAAGCCCGCTCTAGATACAAAGAATCGATCACGTTTCATGATTTTGGATCTGCGATCCAAAATCATCGTGATCTAGGCCGTGCCCAGGTTTGTTGGCCGGGTCTACCTGTTCAAGGCCCTCGACGCCTTCGTCCTGATCTACCCGCTCTACACGGTAATGTTCGTCGCCCACGGTCTGACGCCGGTCCAGGTTTCGGCCACCCTGATGGCCTGGTCGATCACCGCCTTCATCCTGCAGATCCCGTCTGGCGTCCTGGCCGACCGCTATTCCCGGCGCTGGATCCTGGCGGGCGCGCAAGTTTTGCGGGTGATCGGCTTCCTGGTCTGGATCGCCTCGCCCAGCTTCCTGAGCTGCCTGGTGGGGATGATGCTGTGGGGCGCCAAGAGCGCCTTCACCAACGGGGTGTTCGAGGCGCTCGTCTATGACGAACTGCACGGCGAGGGCCGGTCCGACGACTATAGCCGCGTGATCGGCCGCGCCCAGGGCGTTGGGTTCGCCGCGGTTCTGCTGGCCTCGCTGAGCGCCTCGGTGTCGGTGCAGTTTGGCTACACAGCGATCCTCTGGGCCAGCGTGGCGGTGGTGATCGGCGCGGCCGGTGCGGCCATCGCTCTGCCCCGGGCGCGCAAGACCCTGAAGGTCGGCCGCCACTACCTGGTCCTGCTGAAGCAGGGTTTTCATACCGTGGCCGGTGCGCCCCTGGTGTTGGGCTTCATCGCCTTCGCCGCGATGAGCAACGCCTTCGGCGGTGGGCTGGAGGGGTTCTGGCCGATCTTCGGGTCGCAGACCGGCCTGCCCGCCTCCCAGGTCGCCCTGTTCGTCGCCGCCATCAGCGCCGCCCAGGCCGGCGGCTCCCTGACCGCCCACCGCCTGCGCAAGGCCACGACCCCGGTGTTCTTCGCGCTATTCGCCCTGATCGGTCTGCTCATCGCCGCCGCCGCAGCCAGCCTGCAACCCTGGTCGGTGGCGCTGATCGTGCCGGCCGCCGGCCTGTTCAAGGTGGTGGACGTCAACTTCGACGCCCGCCTGCACCACGCCATCCCGACCGAGACCCGGGCCACCATCGCCGCGGTGAAGAGCTTCGCCGGCCAGGTGATCATGACCGGCATGCTGATGGTCTTCGGCGTCCTGGCCCAAGGCGTGTCCTACCGGATCGCCTTCATGGCCTGCGGCGGGGCCATCGCCCTGATCGGCCTGGGCGCCCTGGCGCGCAACCGGCTCAGCCCGCCAGCTTCCACGCAAACTTGAGGTCCTGCACGAACAGGGCATAGGCCTTGGCCTTCGCCTCGGCATCCGGGACCCGCAGCAGGTAGGACGGATGATAGGTCACCACGCCCTGGGCCTGGTCGGGAAGCTGCAGGGCGACGCCGCGGTTCTTGCCGATGGGGGTGGCCTTGCCGAATACGCTGAGCGCGGCGGTGGCGCCCAGGGCCACCACCACGCGGGGCCGGATCAGGCGGCGCTCGGCGTCAACCCACCAGCGGCAGGCGGTGACCTCCGACGGGTTCGGCGTCTGGTGGATACGCCGCTTGCCCCGAAGCTCGTGCTTGAAGTGCTTCACGGCGTTGGTGATGTAGGTCTCCGCGCGGGGCACGCCGGCCTCGGCCAGGGCCTTGTCCAGCACCTGGCCCGCGGGACCGACGAAGGGCAGGCCGGCCAGGTCCTCCTGGTCGCCGGGCTGCTCGCCCACCAGCATCAGGCGGGCGTGGGCGGGGCCTTCCCCCGGCACGCCCTGGGTGGCGTCCTTGTAGAGCGGGCAGCGGCGGCAGGCGTCGACCCCGGCGGCCACCTCCTCCAGGCCCTGGGGCGCGAGCGCGTCGTAGGTGGCGTCGCGGGCGGTGCGAGCCATCTGCCGGATCACGCGGTTGGGCTGGCTGGGAGCTTGGGCGACCATCAGGTTGGTTCGGCCTTCGGCGGCGGCGATCAGGTCTGGAATGAGCCGCGCCTCCGGCAGGTTCCGCCAGTAGCGCTTGGGCATCTCCTTGGTCATGGCGTCGACCTTCAGCCGGGCGGGGTTGAAGATCGAGGCGTAGTAGGTGAGCCAATAGTCCTCAAGGGCGTCCTCGCCGGGCGCATCGGCGGGGTCCGCGCCCGGCGTGGTGGCCAGCTGCGCGCCGTTCCAGTGGATGCAGACATCCGGTGTCAGGATCGACCAGATCATGTTGGCGAAGCGCTTGGCGAAGAAGGGGGCGACCGACTCCGTGACCCGGTGTGGCGGCTCGAACCAGGCGGCATAGGCCTCCGGATCGGTTCCAACCGTGCGGAAGCGCACGAAGGCCTTCATCTTGTGGGCCGCCTTGCTGACCTGACGGGCGAGATCGTTGGCGCGGGCGACGTCGGGGTCGGTGGCGATACGCAGCAGGTTGGGCTCGGCGGCCATGCGCCACAGCATCCGGTACAGCAGGGCGAAGCGTTCGGCCGAGCGGTGCAGGATCACGTCCTCGGCCAGCTCCAGGAATTCGCGGCTGACCGTGAAGCCGCCGGGCGACGGCGAGGCCAAGGGTTCTGGATCGGCGAACAGGTCGCCCTCCCCGTCCACGGTCCAGATGACCGTGTCGGGCGCGACGCCCTGGCCGCGCAGGACCCGCGCCGCCTCGCGCCAGCCGGCGAAGTCGATCTCCGAGGCCAGCCGGACCACGCGCATCAGAACAGGCTCAATTGGGTCGGCGGCGCCAGACGGGCGCGCAGGTCGGCCTTGTCGGTGAGCGCGCCGGGCCGCCAGTCGGCGGTGACGATGAAGGGCTTGAGCTTGTCGAGCCGCCGGGTCAGGCGCTTCACGTCCTCCAGGGTCAGCTGCTTGTAGCGTCGGATGTCGATCATGCGCTCGACGCTGCGCACCCCCAGGCCCGGCACCCGCAGCAGGGTCTCGCGCTCGGCGGTGTTGAGGTCGACCGGGAAGTCGCCGCGGTTGCGCAGGGCCCAGGCCAGCTTGGGGTCGATGTCGAGGTCCAAATCGACACCCGCAACCGTGATCTCGTCGTGGGTGAAGCCGTAGAAGCGCATGAGCCAGTCGGCCTGGTAGAGGCGGTGCTCGCGCATCAGGGGCGGGCGGACCGGGGGCAGGCGGGAGGTGGTGTCGGGGATCGGGCTGTAGGCCGAGTAATAGACCCGGCGCATGCCGTAGGCGCCGTAAAGGCCGGCGCTCTTGGCCAGGATCTCGCCGTCCGTGGCGGCGTCGGCGCCGACGATCATCTGGGTGGACTGGCCGGCCGGCGCGAACTTGGGCGGCTTTGTTTTGATAGATCTTTCCGTGGCTTGATCGATGCCGAGGCGGACGCGGCCCATGGCCTTCTTGATGCCGACGGCGTCCTTCTCTGGCGCGAGGTCGGCGAGGCTGGCGTCGCGGGGCAGCTCGACATTGATGGAGATGCGGTCGGCGTAGAGGGCCGCCTCATTGACCAGGGCCGGCGAGGCCTCGGGGATCACCTTGAGGTGGATATAGCCGCGGAAGTCGTGGTCGATCCGCAGCGATTTCGCCACCCGCACCATCTCCTCCATGGTGTAGTCGCCGCTCTTGATGATGCCGGAGGAGAGGAACAGGCCCTCGATATAGTTGCGCTTGTAGAAGCCAAGGGTCAGGTCGACGACCTCGGCCACGCTGAACCGGGCGCGGGGCGTGTTGGACGACACCCGGTTCACGCAATAGGCGCAGTCATAGACGCAGAAGTTGGTCAGCAGGATCTTCAGCAGGCTGATGCAGCGGCCGTCCGGCGCATAGGCGTGACAGATACCCATGCCCCCGTCGGTGGACCCCATCCCCTTCCCGCCCACGGAGTCGCGCTTCACCGTCCCGGACGATGCGCACGAGGCGTCGTACTTGGCCGCGTCGGAGAGGATTTCGAGTTTGCGCTTCAGCGTCAGGACGGCCATGTCCCGACCCTAGGGTTCTTGTTTTGTTCCGTAAAGTTTTAGCTATGGTGAAGCTGAAAATACTCTGCTCATCCCCGCTTTCGCGGGGATGAGCAGATGGGGGTTACGTTCTGGGCGCTTCGGCAGCGGCCGGTGGCGGAGCCGCCGGAGCAGGCTCCGCTACGGGAGCTGTGGGAGGCGCCGGGGCGCCGGGCGGGGCGTCGGCAGCAGCAGGCGCCTCGACCCCTTCCGGCAACGTCCCATCGAGCGGCAGCTCCGGCACGGCCAGTTCCTCGGTGACCACGGGTTCGGCCTCCACCAGGGTCGCCTTGGGGGCGTTCCGCGCCACGGCGTAGGAGGCGAACTCCTTCCAGATCTTCGCGGGCAGGCCGCCGCCGACGACGCCGTTCATGGAGGCGTTGTTGTCGTTGCCGACCCAGACGCCGACGACGAGATCGCCGACATAGCCGACGAACAGGGCGTCGCGGTAATCCTGGGTGGTGCCGGTCTTGCCGAAGGCCCCGGGGATGGCCGCCTCGATGCCGGTGCCGCGCTGGGTGGCTGATCGCAGCAGGTCGCGCATGCCGGCGAGCTCCGCCTTGCCCAGCTTGTGCACGCCTTTGGGCTTCCTCCAGTCGGCCAGGCCGTGGGCGATCACCGGGGTCTCACCGGCGTCGATGGCGGCATAGGCGGCGGTGAGCTGGACCAGGCTCATGGGGCCGGTGCCGAGCGCCAGGGTCAGGTCGTTGGGGATCGGCTCGGTGATGCCGAGATCCCGCGCCGTGCGGACGATCTTGTCACGGCCGATCTCCTTGGCCAGACGAACGGCGGCCACGTTGGAGGAGCCGGCGAAGGCGGTGATCAGCGGCACCATGCGGCCGGCGTACTTGACCTCGTGGTTCTTCGGCTTCCAGCCTGAGACCTCGACGGGGGCGTCGAGGATCGGGCTGGTGGGGGTCCAGCCCTCGCGCAGGGCGGCGAGATAGACAAACAGCTTGAAGGCCGAGCCCGGCTGGCGCGCGGCGTCGGCGCGGTTGAACTGGCTGACCTTGTAGTCGCGCCCGCCCACCATGGCGACGACGCGGCCGTCGGTGCGCATGGCCACGAGGGCGCCCTGGCCGGCGTTCAGCACCTTGCCGTCGCGGTCCAGCGCCCGGGCCAGGATCTTCTCGGCCTGGGCCTGGAGGTTGGTGTCCAGGGTGGTCTTGACCACCGTCTCGCCATAGCTGGCCTCCATCGCCGCCTTGGCCTGGGGGATCACCCAGTCGGCGAAATAGGAGCCGGTGGGGATCGGCTTGCGGCCGCCATAGGGACGAACGCCACGCCCGGCGCTCCGCGCCTGGGCTTTGCTGATCAGGCCGGTGTCGGCCATGGCGCCGAGAACGATGCGCATGCGCTCGCGGGCGCCTTGCAGGTTTTCGGTGGGCGCCAGACGCGAGGGCGCCTTGACCAGGCCGGCCAGCATGGCGGCCTCACCGATGGAGAGGGTCTCCGGCGTCTTGTCGAAATAGTGCCGGGCCGCGGCGCGCAGGCCAAAGGCGCCGTCGCCGAAATAGACCGAGGACAGGTAGCGCGAGAGGATCTCGTCCTTCGACAGCCGCGCCTCCAGATACAACGCGATGATCGCCTCCTGGGCCTTGCGGCGCAGGGTGCGTTTGTTGGACAGGAAGGCGTTCTTGGCCAGCTGCTGGGTGATGGTGGAGCCGCCCTCGGCCACGCCGCCGGCCTTGGCGTTGGCGCTCATGGCCCGGGCTATGGCCTTCGGGTCGATGCCCATGTGGCTGTAGAAGCGCCGGTCCTCGATGGCGATGAAGGCGCCGGGAACGTATTTCGGCAGCTTGGCGACCTCGACCGGCTCTTCTTTGTAAGAGCCGCGCTTGGCGATGGGCCGGCCGTCGGCGGCCACCAGCACCAGGGTCGGATTTTCCAGCGGTTCCAGGGCCTGGCCCAGCGGCAGAGACCCTACCAGCCAGATCATGAAGATGACGAACAGGGCCGCGACCCCGGCCCCGATCTGCCAGCGCCGGCGCATCCAGATCGGCGGCGGGCCATCGGCGGCGGCGGTCACCGGCGCGGAGGAGACGTCGGGCTCGGGCTGCGGCGCGATCTCGGGTTCGGGGTCGGTGTCCGCGATCACCTCCGCCTCGGGATCAGGCTGTGGTTCGATCTCCGGCTCGGGCTCAGCTTCCGGCTCGGGCGTCGGTGCGTCCGCGTCGGAAAGGGCGTCCGCCTCAGGCGGCGTCTCGGCCCCGAGCGCCGCATCGGGCAGGGGCTCGGCGGGCTCGGGCGGATCGACCTCGGGGCCGTTGTCGGACATGCACGTCGCATTCAATCGGGCGTGGGCCCGGGGGAGCGGCGTCCATACCACATGGGCGCGGGGCGCCAAGCGTGGCCGCAGCAGAGGCCGGAAGCGCTCCAGGCGAAACAGTGCGGGCCGTCGGTTGTCGGTGCGGGGCACGAGGAGAAGCCTGTCACCAGGCCTCAGTCGGAACCTCCACCGTCCCTGCCCGTTCGTGGCGCACAATGGCGCGCCTGATCATCCGTCACGAGACCCGTTACCTCTACGAGCGGCCGGTGGGCTTTGGCCTGCACCGGCTGCTGCTGCGGCCCCGCGACAGCCATGCGACCCGGGTGATGGAGGCCTCCATGACTTTCTCCCAAGGCGCCGCCACGCGCTGGGTCTATGACGCGCTGGGCAACTGCGTCTGCCTGATGACCCCCAAGCGCCGGTCCGACGAACTGTCTATCGTCAGCGAACTCACCATCGAGCGGTTCCCCGCCCCCTTGGCGCCGCTGCGGATCGACAATCCCCACACCGCCATGCCCATCGTCTATGGTCGCGGCGACCGCACGGTGCTGGCCCCCTTCATTGACCCGGCCACCGACGACCCCAACGGCCAGCTGCTGGACTGGGTTCGGGCCCAGGCCGGCGGGACCTATGAGCCGGCGCTCGACTTCCTGCAGCGGCTGAACCGCTACATTCACCAGCACTTCGACTATCGCCAGCGCGACGAGGAAGGCACCCAGACCCCGGCCTTCACGGTGACCATGGGTTCGGGCACCTGCCGCGACTTCGCCTGGCTGATGGTGGAGGCGCTGCGGCGGCTGGGTTACGCCGCCCGCTTCGTCACCGGCTACCTCTACTCGCCCGAGCATTCCAGCGCTCGCGGCGCGGGCGCCACCCATGCCTGGTGCGAGGTGTTCCTGCCCGACCTCGGCTGGATGGAGTTCGACCCCACCAACGGCTTGGCGGAATCGGCCGACCTGATCCCGGTGGCGGTGAGCCGCACGCCCGAGGAGGCCACGCCGATCAGCGGCTCGATCCTGGGCGATCCAGGCCGGCGAGAGCTCTCGATTCACGTAGATGTGCGCGCGGCTGACACACAGATGGCCGCGGCATGAGCGACAGTTGCGTAAGGGAGGAAAAGCCCATGACCCGAGGCTTCGACCAGCAGGACCCAACCCTCAACTTCAGCATCCCCAAGTCCGCGCCCAAGCCGCAGCACGGCCAGACCCCGGACAAGATCGTCAAGGTCAAGGAACAGCGGACCTTCCAGCCGCGACCGGGGCATTAATTTCCCGCTCATCCCGGCGAAGGCCGGGACCCAGGTCGTAGGTCACAATCTGCGCCTGGAATCCTGAAAGCGGCGGATGCATCTGGGTCCCGGCCTTCGCCGGGATGAGCGGGTGTATGTCCGCCCACGGACTCTGCTTAAGCTCCGACCTGACGCCCTTTCGGCGCTGGAGCCCGCGCCTTGCCTGACCGTCAGCCATGAGCTTCACCCCGCGCCGCGCGGTGCTGACCCTGGGGGTGACCCAGACCATCGGCTATGCCTGCAGCACCTACCTGCCCGCGACGCTGGCCAAACCGATGGCGGCCGATGTCGGCATGTCGACCTCGGCGGTGTTCCTGGCCTTCTCCGCCGCCCTGCTGCTGCAGGCGGTGACGGGGCCGCGGATCGGGCGGCTGGTGGACCAGCGGGGCGGGCGCCTGCCGCTGTCGGTGGCGAGCGTGCTGTTCGCCGCGGGCCTCATCGGCCTGGCCCTGTCGCATACGCCCGCCGCCCTGATCATCTCCTGGTTCGTCATCGGGTTTGGCATGTCGGCGGGGCTCTACGACATCGCCTTCGCCGGCCTGGTGGGCTGGTTCGGCGCCGATGCGCGCCGCTCGATCACCGGGGTGACCCTGATCGCCGGGTTCGCCAGCACCATAGGCTGGCCGCTCACCGCCTGGCTGGAGCACGCCGTCGGCTGGCGCGGCGCCTGCCTGGCCTGGGCGGCGCTGAACATCCTGATCGCCCTGCCCCTGCATCTGAGCCTGCCCCGCGCCCCGGCGCCCAAGCCCGAGCCCGCCCACGACGCGCCTCCGGTGAGCGACGCCGCCCTGCCCGGCGACACCGCCAAGATGGTGCTGATGGCGACGGCCTTCGCCGTGCAGTCGGCCATCGGCTCAGCCATGTCGGCCCACCTGCCGCCGCTGCTCAACGCCATCGGGGTCGGAGCCGCCGCAGCCGTGGCCGCCGCGGCCCTGGTAGGCCCGGCCCAGGTCGCCGCGCGGCTGGCGGAGTTCGCCCTGGTGCGCCGCATCCATCCGCTGATCTCCGGCCGTTTCGCCGTGGCCATGTTCCCGATCGGCGCGGTCCTGCTGATCGTGTTCGGCGGCATCGCCGCCGCGCCCTTCACCATCCTCTATGGGGCAGGCAACGGGCTCTTCACCATCGTGCGCGGCGCCCTGCCGCTGGCCCTGTTCGGGGAGCGCAACTATGGCCGTAGGCTGGGGGTGCTGAACGTGCCGGCCCGGCTGCTGCAGGCCGCCTCGCCCTTCGTCTTCGCCCTGATGCTGGAGACCTCCGCTAACCTGGCCCTGGCCATCATGGCGGTGGGATCGGTGCTGGCGCTCGGCGCCCTCCTGCTGCTCCGCAGGCCGGAAAGCGCGGCGTGACGTCACCCAGGGCTTCCCCTGCCCGGGGACTCTGCTAGACCGGAGAAATTGATTTATCAGTTATAAAAAAGGGAGCCTGCGCGGCTTTTTTCAAATCCCCTGCGCGCGCGGGCGGGACGCCATTGGAAGAAAAAATTACCGACGAACTTGAGGCGATCGGCGAGACCGAGGCCGCCTTCGAAGCCCAAGACATCGAAAGCATGGCGGACAAGGAAGCCGCCTATGAGAAGTTCGTCTGGGACAACCTGAAGCGCAACTATATCGGCAACTACCTGCACGGCATGCTGGGCATGACCGGCTTCCGACTGGTCAATGCGCCCACCTTCCTGCCCGCCTATCTGCACCTGATCTCCGGCTCCAACGCTGTGGTGGGCCTGGCGCTCGGCCTGCAGCAACTGGGCAGCGTGATCTCGCCGGTGTTCGGCGCCACCCAGATCGAGCACCGCAAGAAGGTGATGCCCGCCGCCATCTGGATGGGGGGCCTGGCCCGGGTGCAGATCGTCGGCATGGCGCTGGCCGGCTGGTTCCTGCACGGCCAGCCCCTGGTCATCGCCATGATGGTGCTGATGTTCCTGTTTGGCCTGTTCATGGGCACGCAGCGGGTGGTCTTCGGCTTCCTGATGGCCAAGGTGATCCCGCTCAGCCGCCGGGGCCGGCTGCAGGCCTGGCGCAACGCGACCGGGTCATTGATCGCCGCGGCGCTCGCCTATGCGGCGGGCAAGTACATCATCAAGGCCGATCTGTTCGGCAACGGCTATTCCACCACCTTCGCGCTCTCGGCCTTCCTCACCACCTGCGGCCTCTGGGCCCTGCAGCTCCTGCTCAAGGAGCCTGAGCCGCCGAACCTGCCCGCGCGGTCGGGCTTCCGCGACCGGCTGAAGGACTTCCCGAGGCTGATCCTGTCGGACCACAGCTATGCCTGGTTCCTGGTGATGCAGATGGCGGGCACCGCGGGCCGGGCGGCGACGCCGTTCTACGCCATCTATGTCACCCACCTGATGACGGTGGGCGGCGAGGTGCACGGGGCGGTCGGCGCCGGCGCCTTCCTGGGGGTTCTGGGCCTTTGCTACATCGGCGCGGACGCGATCTCCAACCTGGTCTGGGGCTATATGGGCGACAAGACCGGCTTCAAGCTGGTGCTGATCCTGTCGATCTCCTTCTCGGTGGCCTCGACCATCCTGCTGATGACCGTGCACGAACCCTGGGCCTTCTTCCTGGCCTTCTTCGGCCTGGGCGGATCGCAGTCGGGCTACATGATGGCCGCCCAGACCATGATCCTGGAGTTCGGCGGCCGCGAGGACATGCCGATGCGCATCGCCATCTCCTCCATGGCCGAGGGGATCATGGCGTCCATCGGTCCGCTGGCCGCCGGGGTGATGGCCGACCAGCTCGGCTATGGCTCGGTGTTTGGAACCTCGATCGCCTTCCTGGTGGCGGCCCTGATCATCCTGTTCGCCGCGGTGAAGGAGCCGCGCACCGCCCGTCTCGCGGCGAGCTAGCCAAGTTTCGGAGGCTAGGCCGCGAGCTTGGCCTCCGCCGCCGCGGCGATGCGGGCCTTGGCGATCTCGTTGGCGACCTCGTGGGTCGGACGGCGTTCGGCGATGGAGCGGGTCATGACCTCCTCCAGGGTCTCGGTCAGGCGGTCGAGCTTGGTGGCCACCCAGGTGGCGTCGAAGCTGGTCCCGGCCTCCAGGGCGGCGATCTCGGCGGCCACATTGATGATGCCGCCGCCGTTGATCACGTAGTCCGGCGCATAGAGCATGCCGCGTTCGAAGAGGACGCGACCCACCTCGGGCGTGGCCAGCTGGTTGTTGGCGCCGCCGGCGATGATGCGGGCCTTCAGGCGCGGCAGGGTCTCGGCGTTGATGGCGCCGCCGAGCGCGCAGGGGGCGAAGACCTCGGCGTTGGCCTCGAAGATGTCGGCGGGACTGACCACCTTGGCGCCTGTGCGCTCGGCCACGGCGCGCAGGGCTTCGGCGTTGGTGTCGGTGATGATGAGCTTGGCGCCGGCCGCATGCAGCTTGTCGGCCAGGTAGGCGCCGACATGGCCCACCCCCTGGATGGCGACGGTGATCCCGGCCAGGTCGCGGTTCAGGGCCCGACGCACGCTGAGCGCCACGCCGCGGAACACGCCCTCGGCGGTGACCGGCGACGGATCGCCCGACGCGGCGGGGTGGCCCTCGAGGCCGGCCACATAGCGGGTCTCGCGCCGTGCGTGCGTCAGGTCAGCGGGCGAGACGCCGACGTCCTCGGCGGTCCAGTAGCGGCCACCCAGCTGGTCCACGGCGCGGCCGAAGGCCTCGAACAGGGCCGGCGTTTTCTGGGTGCGCGCGTCGCCGATGATCACGGCCTTGCCGCCGCCTAAGGGGATGTCGGCCATGGCGTTCTTGTAGGACATGGCCCGCGACAGCCGCAGGGCGTCCTCCAGCGCCAGGTCGGCGCTGGCATAGGGCCACATGCGGCAGCCACCGGCCGCAGGACCCAGGGCGGTGGAGTGGACCGCGATGATGCACTTGAGGCCGGATTTCTCGTCGAAGAACGCGTTGACGCTCTCATGGCCCTCAAAGGCGGGGTGATCGAACAGGGTCATGCTGAGAACAGGCTCGAAGTAGGGAAGGATTTACCCGCGTCTACGCCCGCGCGTCCCATCTCACAACCCCGGCGATGAGGCGGCCTGGGCGCTCTGGCGCCTGGGCTTGGGGATGGGCGGGGCGCCGGACGGCAGGGGGGCGTCGGGATCGCGGACATAGGCCAGGATGTCGTCCCAGACCTTGGGTCCCTGGTGATCACGGGTCATCAGGTGCCAGCCGTCGGCATAGTAGACGCTGCGGTCGCCGGGCTTCAGGCGGCTGGCGGCCTCGAAGGCCGGGCGCTTGGGGATGATCTCGTCGTGGGCGCCGTAGAGATAGAGGGCCGGCACCTTGATCGCGCCAGTGGACCGCCAGGCGCGCTCCATCATCGCCACCAGGCCATAGAGCGTGTCGGAGCGCGCGCCCCAGACCATCAGCGGATCGCGGCCCATGGCGATCAGCTCCTGGCGATTGTCGGTGGGGGCGACATGGCGGATCAGCCATTCCGGCGGCGTATAGACCTTCGAGCCCGTCAGTCGGGCCGCGAACCACAGTGTGGTCTTGTACGGCAGGGGCTGGGACGACCAGCCCCAGACGGCGGGCGACAGCAGCACCACGCGATCGGCGGTTGGAGGGCGGTCGGAGGCGAAGGCCTCGACGGTGACGGCGCCGCCCATACTCTCGCCGGCCACCACGATCACCGCCTTGGGATGCTTGGCGCGGACCACCGCGGCGATGGTGCGCAGGTCCTCCTGCATCAAATCATCGCCACCCCAGATGCCGCGATGGGGCGAGCGGCCGAAGCCGCGCTGGTCATAGGCGTAGGTGGTCACGCCTTGGCTGGCCCAATAGGGCGCGGCCAGGTGGAAGGCGTTGGAATAGTCGTTCATGCCGTGGACGCCGATGATCACGGCCCAGGGCTCCGGCGTGTTGGCCTGCCAGGTCGTGAGACCCAGGCGCGTCCCGTCGAAGCTGACGAACTGGTCGCCTTCCAGCCTGGGGCCGGAGAAGGCGGCCGGCGGGATGCCGGCCTGCTGCACCATCAGCGGGGTGCAGGCGGTGAGCATCATGGCCGACAGGAGGACGAGGAGGCGCTTCACGACTCTAGAATGGCTTGGACCCTTTGGCGAAGATAGGGCGTTACCTCGGCCTCAAACCAGGGATTCTTCTTCAGCCAGCCGGTGTTGCGCCAGGAGGGGTGGGGCATGGGCAGATAGTGCGGCAGGTAGTCCCGCCAGGCCCGCACGGTCTGCGTCATGCTGGCCTGGGATCGGTCGCCCAGCGCCCAGGCTTGGGCATAGCCGCCCACCAGCAGGGTCAGCTCCATTTGCGGCAAGGCGGCCATGAGTTGCGGCCGCCACAGCTGGGCGCAACGCGGCGGCGGCGGATAGTCGCCGCCCTTGGGACTGGTCCCCGGAAAGCAGAAGGCCATGGCCGCCACACCGATCTCCGGGCGGCCGTAGAAGGTGTCGGCGTCGATCCCCATCCAGGCGCGCAGCCGCTCGCCGGAGGGGTCGGTGAAGGGCAGGCCGCTCTCGTGCACCCGCCGCCCCGGCGCCTGGCCGACGATCAGCAGCCGGGTCTCGCCCCCAACCATCACCACCGGCCGCGGCGTGTGCGGAAGTTCGCCGGCGCAGGCGCGGCAGGCGGCGATATCGGCGAGGACGGCAGCGAGGGACATCGCCACTATCTAGGCAGGCGGCGCCAAAGAGCCAGTTAGGCCGCGAACATCCTGCCTTCGGCCTCAACCCATTTGGCGTAGGAAGGGCGCGCCAGGATCTTCTCGACATAGGCCGTCGCGCGAGGATGACGCGCCTCATCAGCCTGCCATTTCAGGTGCGAGAGATTCACGAACGGGCTGGCCACCGCGAGGTCCGCGAGGGTCAGCCGATCCTCCACCAGATAGCCACTTTCGGGCAGGATGCGCTCAAGATAGTCGAGGATGGCCGGCAGTTCGCTCTCGGCCTTCGCGGCTGCGGCCTCGTCGCCCGGCTTGTTCATGAAGCGCGGTGAGACGAGGCGATTGAAGAACATCGTCCCGGCGCAGCCGATCAGGATGGTGTCGGCAAATTCCTCGTACCAGATGGTCCGCGCCCGTGCCTTGGCCTCCAGGGGAATCAGGTTCGGCTCGGGTTTGATGGCCTCAAGATAGGTGATGATGGCCGTCGAGTCCGAGATCAGGAAATCGCCGTCCTTGAACCCGGGCATCTTGCCGAACGGGCTGGCGTGCATGAACTCGGGCGGGCCTGACCCCATGCCGGCCGGCTGAAGCTCCAGTTCAATGCCCTTTTCGGCGGCGAAGGCCAGGGTCTTGCGAACAAATGGGGACAGTGACGAACCATAGAGGATCATTGATTTTCTCCCGGAGTTTCGAGTTCGATGTCCGGCGTCTCAGCGGCCTTGGCCAGGGCGGCGGCGCGTTCATCGTCGGTGGGCAGGCGCAGGCGGTAGACGCCCTTGAAGGTGTCGGGATCGGCGGGCTTGTTGTGGCGCAGCACCGTGATGCGGCCCTGGCGGGCCAGGCCGCGCGCGGTGGCGCGGACGTGGCCGGTCAGGCGCTGCCAGTGCTCGGGCTCGGCGGCGCGGGCCACCTCTTCGGAGGAGACCGACTTGCCGGCGGGAAGCTTGCCGATGATCTCGAGGATCACGGCCTCCATGTCGATGTTCACGGTCAGCCGCCTCGTTTCAGGGTTTCGCGGGCGATCACCACCTGCTGGATCTGGCTGGTGCCCTCATAGATCCGGAAGATGCGCACGTCGCGGTAGAAGCGCTCGATCCCGTAGTCGGCGACATAGCCCGCGCCGCCGAAGATCTGCACCGCGCGGTCGGCGACCCGGCCCACCATCTCCGAGGCGAAGTACTTGGCGGCGGCGGCCTCCATGGTGACGCTTTGCCCGGCGTCGCGCTTGCGGGCGGTCTCCATGACCATGGCCTTGGCCACCAGGGTCTCGGTCTTGCAGTCGGCGATCATGCCCTGGATCAGCTGGAAGGCGGCGATCGGCTGGCCAAACTGCTTGCGCTCATTGGCGTAGCCCACGCAGTCGGTGAGCAGCCGCTCGGCCACGCCCACGCACACCGCCGAGATGTGCAGGCGGCCACGGTCGAGGACCTGCATAGCCACCTTGAACCCCTCGCCTTCCCGGCCCAGGCGGTTGGCGACGGGCACCCGGACATTGTCGAAGTTCACGTCGCAGATGTGGGCGCCCTGCTGGCCCATTTTCTTCTCGGGCTTGCCCACAGTGAGGCCTGGCAGGTTGCGCTCCACCAGGAAGGCCGAGACCCCGCCCGCGCCGGCCTTCGCAGCATCGGTCCGGGTCATGACCGTGAAGAGGTCGGCCTTGTTGGCGTTGGTGATGTAGCGCTTGGAGCCGTTCAGCACGTAGTGGTCGCCGTCCAGCACCGCCCGGGTCTGGACCGCCGCGGAGTCCGACCCCGCCTCCGGCTCGGTGAGCGCGAAGGAGGTGATGATGTCGCCCGAGGCGATGCCGGGCAGGTACTTGGCCTTCTGCTCCTCGGTGCCGAACATCACCAGGCCCTGGCTGCCGATGCCGACATTGGTGCCGAAGGTGGAGCGGAAGGCCGGGCTGGTGCGACCCAGCTCCACGGCCACCAGGCACTCGTCCTCCATGGAGAGATCGAGCCCCCCGTACTCAGCGGGGATGGAGAGGCCAAACAGGCCCAGCTCCTTCATCTCGGCCACCAGCTCCGGTGGCATGGCGTCCTCCTCGGAGACCTTGGCCTCCAGCGGGCGCAGGCGTTCGGAGACGAAGCGGCGGACCGTGTCGATCAGCTGTTCGCGGGTTTCCAGGTCGAGGGCCATGATGTCTCTCTCGGCTCTATTTGCAGGTGATCTTGTCATCGGGGATCTCGGCGATCTTCGACAGGGTGACGGCGATGACGGGGTCGGGCCACATCTCGTAGTTCGTGCCGGCGCCGGGCACCGCGCAGACCTGGGCCATGCGCTTGGCGAGCTTGCCCTCGCGGATGGCGGTGATCTCGGCCAGGTAGCCGACCGCGTGCGGCCGGCCGTTCCAGATCTTCAGGTAGGACTGCTTCTTGGCCGCCGAGCCGTCGACGGCGAAGGCGACCTTGCCGGGCGCGAGGAGCTTATAGGTATCGGGCGTGCCGTCGGGCAGGGCCATGTCCACATGGCCGGTCTCCACAGCCACCAGAACCGGCTTGTCGCCGGCGATGTCGAGGGTGGCGCGCTGGCCCGACATGACCTGGACGCTCTCCCCCACCAGCTTGGTGTGGGGATCGAAGCCCACGGCGATCAGGGCCTCCACCAGGCTGCCCGGCCGTTTCGGCGCGCCGGCGGCAGGACCACCAGCCAGCGGAGGCGCGGTGGCGGGCGCGGTCTTGACCGGGGCGTCCTGGGCGAAGGCCGGGCCTGCCAGGGCCAGGACGGCCAGGAGGATCAGCGGGCGGATCATGCCTTGGCGAGCGCCAGGGCCGAACCTTGGCCGACGCCGACGCACATGGTGGCCAGGGCGCGGTCGCCACCGCTCATGTGCAGGGACCGGGCGGCGGTCAGCGCAAGGCGGGCGCCCGAGGCGCCCAGCGGGTGGCCGATGGCGATGGCGCCGCCGTGGGCGTTCACATGCTCGGCGTCGTCGGCCAGTCCCCAGGCGCGGGTGCAGGCCAGGGCCTGGGCGGCGAAGGCCTCGTTCAGCTCGATGACGTTGAAGTCGCGCGGCGTGATGCCCAGGCGGGCGCAGAGCTTCTCCACCGCCGGGACCGGGCCGACGCCCATGATGCGCGGCGCGACGCCGCCGGAGGCGCCGCCCTCGATGCGGGCCAGCGGCTCAAGGCCCAGCTTCTGGACCATCTCGGCCGAGGCCAGCAGCAGGGCCGCGGCGCCGTCATTGACGCCGGAAGCGTTGCCGGCAGTCACCGTGCCGCCCTCGCGGACGATGGGCTTCAGGCCCTGCAGGGCCGCCAGGGTGGTGTCGGGGCGCGGGTGCTCGTCCTCGGAAACGACGATGTCGCCCTTGCGGTCCTTGAGGGTCAGGGGCGCGATCTCGCCGTCGAAGAAACCCTTGGCGCGGGCGGCGCCGACGCGGGCCTGGCTGCGCTGGGCGAAGGCGTCCTGGTCCTCGCGGTTGATCTGGTAGTCGGTGGCGACGTTCTCGGCCGTCTCCGGCATGGCGTCGACGCCGTAGTCCTTCTTCATCTGCGGGTTCACGAAGCGCCAGCCGATGGTGGTGTCGTACATCTCCGGGGTGCGCGAGAAGGCGCTGTCGGGCTTGGCCATCACGAAAGGCGCGCGGCTCATGCTCTCCACGCCGCCGGCGATGATCAGGTCAGCCTCGCCCGCGGCGATGGTGCGCGCGCCGGCGATCACCGCATCCAGGCCCGAGGCGCAGAGGCGGTTGACGGTGAGGCCCGGCACGCTGGACGGCAGGCCCGCCAGCAGCAGGGCCATGCGGGCGACATTGCGGTTATCCTCGCCGGCCTGGTTGACGTTGCCGTAGATCACCTCGTCCACCTGCTCCCAGTCGAGCTTGGGATAGGCGGCCATCAGGGCCTTGAGCGGATGGGCGGCGAGGTCGTCGGCGCGGACCTTGGAGAGGGCGCCGGCGTAACGACCGATCGGGCTGCGCAGGCCTCCACACAGATAGACAGTCCGGCCTTGCATGATCTCTCTCCGCCACTTAGGTCGCCTTGCGGCGTCGCCACTTACAGGCGGCAAACTAGTGTTTGGATCGGCGGCGGGCAAACGCTTCCGGCGGGGTGAGGCGACATCATGGACGGCACGGAAACCGAGACCAATCCCTGGGTGCATGCCGTGGTGAGCGAGGGCGATTGGGCCGGCTGGTCGATGTACGGCAACGACCCCTTCGAGGACCACGCCGGGCCCTTCTACTACCGCATCGCCGACGATGGCCGACCGCTCTGCGCCATGCGCCCCGAGCGCAAGCACATGAACGGCGGCGGCTTCATGCACGGCGGGGCGCTGATGACCTTCGCCGACTACTGCCTGTTCGTGATCGCCCGCGACGCCCTGGCCGACAGCCGCAGCGTGACCGCCACCTTCAACAGCGAGTTCGTCGGCGCGGTGCAGGAAGGCGCGCTGCTGGAGTGCCGCGGCGAGGTGGTGAAGGCCGGCCGCAGCATGGTGTTCGTGCGCGGCCTGATGACCGTCGAGGGCGACGCGGTGCTGAGCTTCTCCGCCGTGCTGAAGAAGACCGCCCCGAGAGCCAAGTGACCTACACCCTCTCGGTCCTCGACCTGTCGCCGGTGAGCGGTGACAACACCCAGGCCCAGGCGGTGCGCGAAAGCCTGGAGGTGGCCAAGGCCGCCGAGCGGCTGGGCTATCACCGCTTCTGGGTGGCCGAGCATCACAACATCGGCGGGCTGGGCTCGCCGGCCCCGGAGATCCTGATCGCCGCGGCCAGCCAGATCACCTCGACCATCCGCCTGGGCTCGGGTGGGGTGATGCTGGTGAACTATTCGCCGCTCAAGGTGGCCGAGGTGTTCATGGAGCTGGAAGCGCTCGCCCCTGGCCGCATCGACCTCGGCGTCGGCCGCGCCCTGGGAACCGACCAGCGGACCGGTGGCGCCCTGAGGTCTTCGGGCTCGGAAGCCTTCCCGCAATATTTCGCCCTGCTCTGCGCCTGGCTGCTGGACGCCTCGGGGACCGAGCCGATCACCGACGCCCATCCGGCCCGGGAGATCCACGCCAATCCCAAGGGGCCGTCGCACCCCGATCCGTTCCTGCTCTGCACCTCGGTGGACAGCGCGCTGTTCGCGGCCCAGGCCGGGGTGGGCATGGTGTTCGCCGAGTTCATCGCCCGCGCCGACGGCGGCCCGGCGGTGGCTGCCTACAAGGGCAATTTCCGGCCGTCGGTCTTCCGATCCGAACCGCTGGCGGGGATCGCCACCATCGCGCTGGCGGCCGAGACCGCCGAGGAGGCAGAGCGGCTGGCCGCGCCGATGCGGGCCGGGAACCTGGCCACCCTGGACGGCGGGCGGCGGCGGTTCACCTCCATCCCCGAGGCCCAGGCCTTCCTGGCCGAGCATGCCGATGATCCCAGGCTGGCGGGCGTCATGGCGCGCTCCATCGTCGGTGACGCGGCCACCGTGAAGGCGCGGCTCGACAGCAAGGCCGCGAGCACCGGCGCCGACGAGGTGTTCGTGATGGCTGTGGGCCCGGACCTGGAGAGCCGGATCCGGTCGCTGGAACTGATCAAGCAGGCTTAGTGGTGGTGATCCATCTCGGCGGGCTTGGCGGGCGCCTCCGCCATGCGCGCCTCAATCCGGGCCAAGCCGAACACAGAGCGCCAGCCCTTCTTGTCGCCGCCTGAGGCCAGGCGCCAGGGAGCTTCCTTCTCGGGCAGGGGCTTGCCGTCCACCTGGTCGGCGAGGATCACCACATCGTCGTGGAAGTCCTTGTCCAGTTCGGCCAGGGCGTAGACCGCCTGAAAGCCGTCCTTGCCGGTCATGACCACATAGGCCCGCAGCGGATCGCCGTGCAGCTTGGGGCCCACCGGCAGGCCGCCGGCCCGTAGGACATAGGTGAGGACGGGCCCCTCATAGGTCTTGGCGCCGCCTTCCAGGGTGACCTTCACCTCGGCGCGGGGCAGGTCGGCGAGGTCGGCGGGCGTCAGGACCTTGGTCTTGCCGTCGGTCGCCACCACCGTCAGCGACTGGGCGAAGGCCGCGACGGGGGCGACCGCCAGGGCCAGGGCGAGGACGAGGGCCCTCACTGGCCGAACAGTTCGCGGGGCATGGCGCCCACCACGGCGGCGGTCATGCAGGTGGCCAGGAAGCCGGCGACGAGCGCTTTCCAGACCATGCCGATGATCTCGTTGCGGCGCTCGGGCATCAGGACCCCCATGCCCGAGACGGTGATCCCCACCGAGCCGACATTGGCGAAGCCGCAGAGGGCGTAGGTCATGATCATGCGGGTGCGCTCGGTCATCTCGCCGGCCGGGACCGCGCCCAGCTGGATGAAGGCGATGAATTCCGTCAGCATCAGCTTCACCCCCAGCAGGTAGCCGGCCTTGAAGGCCTCGTCCCAGTGGATGCCCAGGGTCCAGGCCAGGGGCGCGAACACCACGCCCAGGATGCGCTCGATGGTGAGCGGCGCGCCCATCACGTCAGGGAAGATCGAGAGCATCCCGTTGCCGATGGCCACCAGGGCCACGAAGACGATCAGGATGGCCGAGATGTTCAGCACCACGGTGAGGCCGTCCATCGTGCCCTTGGAGATGGCGTCGATCGCACTGTCATACTTCAGGAGAGAATTGTAATCCGCGTAGAAGCCGCCCTGGCCCGGCTTCTCCGGCACCATGATGCGGGCCAGCAGGACGCCGGCCGGGGCCGAGATGATCGAGGCCACCAGGACGTGGGCCGCGGCGTTGGGCAGCACCGCCTTCAAGATGGTGGCGTAGGCGACCATGGTGGAGCCGGCCACGGTAGCCAGGCCCACCACGATCATCAGGAACAGCTCCGAGCGGGTCAACTTGTCCAGGAAGGCGCGGATGACGATGGGGCTCTCGATCATGCCCAGGAAGATGTTGGCGGCCACGGCCAGGGCCGAGGCGCCGCCCAGGCCCATGGTCTTCTGGAAGACGAAGCCGAAGCCCCGGGTGATCCACTTGAGGATCTGCCAGTGCCACAGCAGGGCCGACAGGGCCGAGATCACCAGGATCAGCGGCAGCACCTGGAAGGCGAAGACAAACAGGCCGCCGGGGTTGGTGACGGCGTAGGGCTGGGCCCCGCCGCCCATGTAGCCGAACACGAACTGGGTGCCCTGGGCCGTCGCCGCGGCCAGGCCGTCGACGCCGTTGTTCAGGGCCTGGATGAACCCTTGCGCGCCGGGCAGGCCGAAGAGCAGCAGCACGAGGGCGACCTGGACGAAGAGGGCCCCCAGGGCCAGCTTCCAGGGGAAGCGCTTGCGGTCCTCCGACATGGCCCAGCAGACGGCGAGGGTCAGGGCGATGCCGACCAGGCTCTGGGCGTTTTCGGGACGGAACATGCGGCATTGACCCCTGGCGCGGGGGACTCATTCCCCGCTGGGCCAATTGAGGGGAAGGCCGGGGCGGAGGCAACTGCGTGGTGGTCGCGGATGGAAGAAAAGGGCGCCATGCTCGGGTTGACATCAATTGAATTGTACACAATATGCTTTTGTACAAACACACACGGAGACGACCCCCATGCCCGCCCTCTATTCCACCCAAGCCCGCGCCGTCGGCGGCCGCGCCGGCCATGTCGAGACCCCTGACGGCCTGCTGTCGGTGGACCTGGCCCTGCCCAAGGAGATGGGCGGCAAGGGCGGGGCGACCAACCCTGAGCAGCTGTTCGCGGCCGGCTACGCCGCCTGTTTCGAGAACGCCGTGCGGTTCCTCGCCGGCCAGCAGAAGATCGGCCTGACCGGCGCTGCGGTCACCAGCACCGTCGAGCTGCATCCGCGCGCCGAGGGCGGCTTCCGCCTGGGCGTGGCCCTGGACGTGGAGACCCAAGGCCTTGACCCGCAAGCCGCCGAGGCCCTGGTGGCCCAGGCGCACGAGGTCTGCCCCTATTCGAATGCGGTTCGCGGCAATGTCGATGTTGCGATAACCGTAAGGGCGCAATGAGTCCCAAGACCACCAAGACCGCGCCAGCCCAACGAACGCCGACAAGTGACCGTCGGGGTGTCGCGCAACAACTGCGTCTGGAGAACCAGCTCTGCTTCGCCCTCTATGCGGCGAGCGGGCTGGTGACCCGGGCCTACCGGCCGCTGCTGGAGCCGCTGGGCCTGACCTATCCCCAGTACCTGGCCATGATGGCCCTGTGGGAAAAGGCCCCGCGCACGGTGAGCGACCTGGGTGAGGCCCTGGGTCTGGACTCCGGCACGCTTACCCCGCTGCTGAAGCGGATGGAGGCGGCGGGACTCGTCACCCGCACCCGCGACCGAGCCGACGAACGCCGCGTGCAGATCACGCTCACCGACCAGGGCCACGCGCTACAGGAGCAGGCGGCCGGCGTGCCCTTTGCCCTGGCCTGCGCGCTGGACTTGCCGGGCGAGGAGATCGTGGGCCTGCGCACCGCCCTGCAGGACATGGCGCGGAAGCTGCGCGGGGTGGAGGGGTAGGGACGCCTTCCCGCCCTGCGGGGCGCCCCTGACCGTCATCCTCGGGCTTGTCCCGAGGATCCATAGACTCCGTGGCGCAGAGAGGGTCTCGGCGGAGACGTTCGCGCCGCCTGCGGAGAGGCGGAGATCATGGATCCTCGGGACAAGCCCGAGGATGACGATCTTGGTGGAATGGGTGACGCCCCGGCCTGCGCCTACGTGCACCAAGATGCAACCAAGGCGCGCGCCGCCGCACCTTACCGCAACCCCTCCCCTCCGCGAGACAGACGGCCATCGCCGGGACGCGCCCGGCCGCCACGGAGAGCCCCCATGTTCCGATCCGCACTGCTCGCCGGCGCCCTGCTGGCCGCCGCCCCCTTCGCCGCCCAAGCCTATGAGATGCCCCTGCGGGCCAACGACTTCGGTCCGGGGGAGCTGGGCGCCACCTTTGTCCACACCACCGGCATCCAGGCGCAGGGCAAGGACATCGGCGTCACCCGCCAGGACGGCGAAGGCCATTGGTCGCGCCAGAACCCGGCGGGCGCCGACAAGACCGTCCTGGCCAACTGGGTGGTCTATGGCAAGCCGGTCTACGCCATGGCCTCGGGCACGGTGGTGGGTTGCTGGCGAAACGCTCCGGAGAATGTGCCGGGCAGCTACCTGGCGGAGTACCAGGCCGATAAGATCCCCGGCGCCGGCAACCACCTGTGGATTCGCCAGGACGACGGGGTCTACGCCCTCTACGCCCACATGCAGCCGGGCAGCGTCCCGGCCAGCCTGTGCCCCAACAACGCGATCCTGCTCACCGACACCAGCGACGTGAAGGGCGGCCCGGCCATGCGCAAGGAGGCCGTCGTGGTGCGCGGCGCGCGGATCACCGTCGGCCAGAAGATCGGAAAGATCGGCAACGCCGGGGCCTCCGGCGGCGGGCCGCACCTGCACGTGCACATGGAGAAGGACGGCAAGCCGGTCCCCATGACCTTCGACCGCGGCCTGACCACGCCGAACGTCGGCGCTCAGTCGAACCTCAACGGCCCCTGGACGCCGCTGAAGGGCAAGATCCTGCCCGAGGCCGACATCCTGTTCTGGCCGCCGCATATCGTTGGCGACTACACCTTCAACGGCATTCCGGCCGCCAACTACCAGCGGCTGGTGGAGCACATGGCCGACAGCGGCATGATGCCCAAGACCATCAGCTGCGCGGGGAACGGGGCGACCTACAGCTCGCAGTGGGTTCCGGCCGTCGGGCAGTGGGGCTCGCACCACGGGATGAGCGCCACCGAGCTGGCGGCCAAGGACAAGCTCTATGTGGGCCAGGGCTACAAGAGGACCTCGACCTACACCTGCGGCGGCGTGAATGTGGCGGTCTGGCGCAAGTAGGACTTGCGCGAGGGCTCGCCCGGCTGACAGATTGTGGAGGTGGGCGGCGCCCATCTCCACAACATCCGGGACTTTGAGCCATGACGCCTTTCCAAGGTGCGCGCGAGGTTGCGCGTTCGGCCGTGCGCGACACCTTCGAGGTCGGCGGCCAGCAGGTGACCCTGAGCGGGGTCGGCCCGCCGCTGCTGATCCTGTCGGGACCCGGGGTGGCCTTCAGCCGGATGCCCAGGCTGTTCGCGCCATGGGAGGGCGCCTTCACCCTTGTCCACTGGGACCAGCCGGGGGCGGCGCTGAGCGCGGGTCCGGTGAGCCTGGGGCGGCTGGTGGCCGACGGGCTGGGGGTGGTCGAGGCCGTGCGGTCGCGGCTCGGCGTCACCAAGGTGGCGGTGCTGGGGATTTCCGGCGGGTCGGTGGTGGGGCTCTCGATGGCCGCGGCGCGCCCGGACCTGATCAGCGTCTATGCCGGGACCGGGCAGTTCGTGGACTGGGCCGCCCAAGACGCCCTGAGCTACCAGATGGTGCTGGCGGCGGCGAGGTCAGCCAGAGATGGGGCCGCCGTGGCCGAGCTCGAAGGGATCGGGCCGCCGCCCTATGCCGACGCCGCGACCGAGGCGATCAAGTCCAAATATGCCGGGGCGCTGACGCCGGCTGAGCAGGCGGTGTTCGCCGACCCCTCGGTGATGGCGCCGCCGGAGGGGGCCCCGGTTGTGGATCAGAGGGCCCTGGCGATGGCGGCCTATGGGGCGGTGCGGGGCGAGCTGATGGCGTTCAAGGCCCGCGATCTGGGACCGATCGCGACGCCGGTGGTGTTCCTGCTGGGGACGCTGGACGCCTATTCGGTGAGCTCGGAGGTGGAGGCCTATGCCCGCGAGGTCGGAGCGACCTACGTGCCGGTCGCGGGCGGCGGACACTCGGCGATGTTCATGGTCGCGGAGATGCTGGGGCTGCTCGTGGAGCATGTGCGGCCGTCGGCCTGACGGGTTCCCCCAAAAAGCCCCAGGGGGACAATGGAGCGACGCCACACGCGGGGTCAGGCCTTGGCGGCCACCGACCTCAGTTGCGGCACTTCTTCAGGTCGACGCCGAAGACCACGCCGCCGCGCGCCGCGCCGTCCACGGAATCCAGGGTCACCAGGGCGTCTTGAGACCCGCCGTTGGACCTCAGGTCGAGCGCAGCGGTCATGTTGAGGGCGGCGGCCTCGCCGCAGCCGGCGCGCTTCATCAGGCCCGCGCCGAGGTTCTCGCTGAAGACGAAGTCGCCATCGTAGCCGCCGCGGACGCCGCGGTGGAAATTGCGACCCCGACCTTGGCGGCCGACCCCATAGTCGACGCTCAGCAGGGCGCTCTGCCCCACGTCCAGGTGGGCGAAACCGCGGTAGTCCATCCGGAACACCCCCAGGGAGTAGCCGGCGGGCAGGTTGAGCGGGATTTGCACGACGCAGTTGGTGTGCGCCGACCCCGCCATGGCCTGGGCGCCTGAGGCGGTGAAGTTGTCGAAGAGCACGCTGATCGAGGTTCCGTCGGGCGAGTTCTGGACACTGTAGGACCCGCCGCCGCAATTGGCCTCGGTGACCTCGGCCGCGAGACCGCGGGCCTTGTAGGACCCGATGATGGGATCATCGACATCCGACAGCGGAGACTTGGCCTGGGCGCTCGCGGCCGCAGACAGGGCCAGGGCGAGCAGGGGAAGGGCGGCCGACCAGCGCATGTGAAGACTCCGTGTTTGCGGAAAGGGGCCGCGGTGGCCCCGCCGTTTCAGCACACCGGCTTGGAACGGCGGGGCGCTGTGCAAAGCGTCGGAGCGTGACGGCGCCGGGTTCCCCGCGGTCCGCCACGCTCCTGTCCTAGGCTTGTCGGCCTAGCAGCGACGCCAGTTGAGGCGATAGACGATGGCGGCGTTCACGTCCTGGGAGTCGACGGTCGCCATGGCTTCGGCGTTGTTGACGGTGTTGACCCGCATGCTGGAATTGGTGCGCAGGTTGACGTCCGCGCCGCAGGCCGACCAGACCGAGCTCTGCACAGTGAGCTCGTTGTTGATCAGGTAGTCGGAGTCGAGCGCGCCGTAGAAGGTGCGGCGGAACGCCGGGCCGCGGCCGCCGGCGAAGAAGTATTCGACATTGAACTGCGAGGAGGCCCGCGGCGGCAGCCGGTTGAAGCCGCGGTAGTCGACCGAGAGGACCGACACGCTGTAGCCCTCGGGCACGAAGACCGGGATGGCGACGTTGCAGCTCTTGCGGTCGAAGGACCGGCCAGTCGTGCCGCCCGCCGACACCTGGTAATCGTCGAAGATCAGGCTGAGGGACCTGTTGTCGGGGCTGAGGGTGGCCGAGACGCTGCCGGACGGACAGCCGGAGCCGCCATAGCCGGGCGTACCCAGGGCGATATCGTTTTGCGCGCTCGCGCTGCCGGCCACGGCCAGGGCGCCGATGGCGACCAGGCCCATAATCTTGGCTTTCATTGTCTGACTCTCCGCTCTTTCCTGGCCGAGGTCGGCCCGATGAAGCAGGGATATCGGCGGCCCCCTAACTGTGATCTGAGGGAAGCTGTCAGTCGCGGTTCAGGTTCGGCGACGAACGGCATGCCGGGGGGCGGCCCCGAGGATGCGCCATCGGAATGGCCTCAAGGGGCCGCGATGGCCTTGATGGCGCCGTGCGCGGTGTCGGCGTGCAGTTCGCCGATAAAGCTGTAGACCCCCGGCGTCAGCGGACCGACCACGAAGCTCACCCGTCCCTTCGGCGTGACATCCTTTTCGATGCCAAGGTCGAGGCTGTCGAACTCCTCGCTGGCGGCGTCGAGGTTGATCAGCTCGATCCTGACCGGCTGACCGGCCGGAATCTCGACGGACTGCGGCGTGAAGCGATGGTCCTTGAGCGTCAAGGTCACCACCGGCAGCTCAGGGGCGGCTTGTGCGGCGACCCCGACGGCGAACAGGGCGGCCGTCAGGGCGGCAAGCTTGAGACGCATTTCGAAACTCCGAGACCTGGTGTTGGCGCGTCGATGCAATTGACAATCGTTCGCATTATAATCATACGACTGATTATCATGTGCAAGGGGGTTTTAAATGGTCGCTCGGTGTGGCGTCGCGGTCCTGGCGACGGCGATGATGTGGGCGTGGTCGAGCGGTGCGGTGGCCGCGCCCGGCCTGTCCAACAAGGTCTACGCGCCCTACCTGAAAAAGGGCGTCACCGAGGTCGAACTTCGCGCCGGCCGCCTCACCGGTGGACCTTTGGACGGTGAGCAGGCGGCGATCGTCGAGGTGGAATACGGCGTGAACGACCGGCTCAGCCTCGCGGTCCTGGGCGAGTTCGAACAGCATGCCGGCGAGGCCAGGAAGCTGGACGCCTTCGCCATCGAGGGGGTGGCCTATCTCGGCCAGGTTCCGGGGCTCGGGATCGATGTCGGCGCCTATCTTGAATACGAGCAGCGCATCCACAACGAGTCAGGTGTCGCGGAGGCCAAGCTGCTGCTCGCCAAACGATCCGGCAGCTTCGAAGGCCTGCTGAACCTGATCGCCAGCCGGCCATTGTCCGACCGGCCGGGAGAGCATGACACCGAATTTGGCTATGCCGCCCAGGCGACATGGGCCGTCACTGACACCGTGCGGCTCGGCGGTCAGGCGTTCGGTGATCTGGGGACCGATCGCGCCTTCGGCGGCCGTCAGGCCCACTACCTGGGCCCCGTCGCCCAATGGGAGCTTCATCCCCGTTGGTTGCGGGGCGGCGAGCTTGAGTTTGAAGCGGCCTATCTGCTCCCTGCCGGGACAGCCAGGGCCGAGAGTGACGGCCAGGTTCGACTGGTGGTCGAGTACGAGCGGCATTTCTGACGCTCTTCGGACCTGGATTACGGAATTGCGGAGACAGTACATTCCATGCTGGGAGGCCTGAGAGTCTGCCTTTCAATTGAATGCACTGTCACCGTAATTCCCGCTCGGCGTTGGGCGAGGAGTTTCAGCCCAGCTGAGCAACCAGGAAATCACGCAGACGCGGATCGTCGGTCAGGCCGATGGCGCGCTGAACCGCGGCCTGCCTGCCAGGCGCGCCGGCCATGCCCAGCACGTGGGCGCGCGCCACCCAATAGGGCGCGTAGCCGGCGGCCTCAAGCGGCAGTGCGTCCAGCAGCGCCACCGCAGCCGCGGGCTCGCCGGACTCGGCCAAGGCCACGGCCTGGCCGACGCGCGCGCCGAGGTTGGCGTGGTGCTGCACGAGCACGCCGTACAGCTGTGCGATGGCGCGCCAGGGTGTCTGCCCCGTGGCGCGGCGCTGCGCATGGGCCGACTGGATGGCCGCCTCGATCTGGAAGAGCCCGGGCTGGCGCAGCTTAGCGGCGGTCCACAGCGCCGCCTCGGCCTCGCGGATGAGGTCGTCCCGCCAGCCGGCCGGGTCCTGCGCCGCCAGGGGCACAAAGCGGCCCTCGGCATCGAACTGCGCGGCGCGTCGCGACTCGGCATGCAGCAGGAGGGCCAGCAGCCCCCAGGCCTCGGCCTGCCTCGGCAGCAGCTGCGCCGCCAGCCGGGCTAGGAAGAGGGCTTCCTCGCGCAGGTCGTCAGCGGGGCTGTCCAGCGCGTGCCGGCCCAGGGTGTAGGCGGCGTAGATCGCCTCCAGCACGGCGGCCAGGCGCGCCGGCAGCTCGCGGGCTTCCGGCGCTTCGAAGCGCAACCCGGCTTCGCGGATCCTCGCCTTGGCCCGCACCAGGCGCTGGGCCATCGCTGCGGGCGAGACGAGAAAGGCGCTGGCGATGACCTTGGCGTTCAGCCCCAGCACGGCCTGCAGCATCAGCGGCGCGTGGACGTTGGCCTCGATAGCCGGATGGGCGCACACGAACATCAGCTGAAGCCGTGCGTCGGGCACGGTTTGGCGCTCGGGCGCCTCGGGCTCGGCCTCGTCGAGCAGGGCGGTGACGCGCGGGTCCAGCGTCAGCCGGACGTGGCGGGCGTGGTGCAGCAGGCGGCGATGGGCCGCCGCGGCCAGCCAGGCCTCGGGCGCGTCCGGCACGCCCTGCTCGGGCCAGTGGCGCAGCGCGGCGGCAAAGGCGTCGGCCAGCGCATCCTCCGCCGCGGCGAGGTCGCGCCATTGCCAGGCCAGGCGCGCTACGAGGCGGCCATAGCTCTCACGGGCGACGCGCTCGGCCGCCGCCGCCGCGCCGTCGCTCACGCAGGCGCGTTCGTCGGCGGCGGCATAACCGGCCGCACCTCGACGCTGCCGGCCGATGCGCAGGGCGCCCGCGCGGCCCATTCCAGCGCGTCATCCAGGCTGGCCGTCTCGACGATGAAGTAGCCGCCAAGGTGCTCGTGGGTGTCGGCGAAGGGGCCGTCCTGCACCTGGCGCTTTCCGCCTTCCACGCGCACGCGGGTGGCGGTGCTCGGCGACTGCAGCCCGTTGCCGCTGACGACGATGCCACTCTCATACATGGCGCCGACGTAAGCGTTCCACGCGCCCCAGTAGGCGGGCGCGGCCGCGGGGTCGTCGCGGCGGCCGGTTTCGGCGGTCGTCTCTTTGAAGATGAGCATGTATTGCATGGGGTTCTCCTTGGGCGGCTCGCGCACCGTACGCGTTCCTAACAGGGTGATGCGCGGCGGGGCGCCCGATCGACAGCGCCGCAGAAATATTTTCGCGCCCGGCCTCAGACCGCGCAGCCGCCTGACGGCATTGCGGGCGGCTCATGTGCGACCTGCGGGACGTCCATCCCTAGAAGGCCACCCGCAGCGCGGCTCGCCCTTGCAGGCTGGTCTGTGACGCGGCCTCCCCGAAGCGCCGCCGGTCGGGGCGGGTGCTCTGGGCCACCACCCCTTCGAGCACCAGATCGATGTGGCGCCGGACGGGGGTCGACCAGGCGGCGGTCGCCGCCCAGCCGTGCTCGGCATTGTTGTCGAGAGCCTTGAAGCTGTGGTCGGAGACGGAGAACTGGTCCAGCCGCGCCGTGGCCACACCGCCGGGCAGGTCGTGAGACACCAGGACATAGACGGCGGCGAAGCCGATATCGGCCGGCGCCTGCCCATTGAACGGGACGCCCATCGCGGTCTCGCCGGTCATCGCCTGGGCGAGGATCTCGGTTCCCGGCGCGGGCGTCCAGCGGGCGGCGACCTGGACGAAGCGTGTGCGCCAGGCATACTGGCCGCGTGTCACGGTGGTGCGGTCGCCGTTGTTGTCATAGCCCAACAGGCTCACCGTCAGGGCGTCGTTGGCGGTGTAGTCGAGTTTCACATAGGCGCCGACGCGGCCGTCCACCTCGTCGACGGGGCGGGTCCTCTGGGCCTGCTTGCCGACGAACATCTTGGGCACGTCAGGCAGCGGGAAGGACCCGTTGAGGTCGGCCCTGAGGTCGTGGAGCGCCCAGCCCCGGAAGGTCAGCAGGGCGCCGGAGGTGTCATTGCCTTCGAAAGCCGCGGCCGTCAGGGCCAGGGGATGTCCGGCCACGGCGCCGCGCGCCGTCAGCTCCACGCCCGCGACCTTCACCTCCTCGGCCACCCAGCTGTTGATGGCCGACGGGGTCAAGGTGCGGCTGAGCGACCACTCCGATCCGTCGTGCTCCAGCGAGACCGGCGGGAAGAACACCCCGGCCCGGCCGGAGATCCGCACGGCGGCGCCCGGATCGGGGCGCAAGGTCAGGTAGGCCTCGCTGACGCCGGCGACGGGCGCGACGTCCGATTGCGCGTCGACCGAGACCAGGGCGCCGACGCGGGAGGTCAGGTTTCCCCGCCAGGCCACGGTGGCGGTGGCGTCGAACGCGCCATGATCACCGCCGGCCCGCAGCTTGCCCAGACCGCCCTTGATCCAAGAGGGTTCGCCCGAGGCCGCGGCCGGGCCGGCCACGATCACGCCGGAGAAGGCCTCAGGCGAAAACAGGCCCTCGGCCAGGGCATGGCCCGGCGCGAACGCCAGCAGGCCAAAGCTAAGAATTGGGAAGGGTCTCGCCATCCCCGCCTTGTAGGGCGGAGAGACTTAGGTCGGCTTAATGGGCGGCGGACATCGGAAAGGTTTGATTTGGGGAATTAATATCACGTCCCCGAATTATTCGACCCTGCTCCGCAGGGCCACCGTCGAGAGCGAGCGGGGCTACTCAAGCCCCGCTATGCGTTTCGCCAACGATTTGGCGAAACGCCGCTCTCGACCCCGCAAGGGGAGAAGGGACCCGTAGATTTTACGCTTCGGCAGCGGCGGCGGCGGCCTTGGCCTTTTCCTTGGCGGCCATCTTGGCGATGAGTTCGCGGCGCTCGGCCAGGCCGCGGTAGAGCTCCACCAGGGTGGCGGCGGCGTGCTCGTTCTTCTGGATGGCGGCCCAGTAGGCGGCGACCTTGGGGGTGTCGGGGATGGGGTTGGCGACGCCGACCGTGTCGATGACGTTCTCGATCAGGAACAGGGCCGGGACCAAGGTGCAGTCGGCCAGGGTCAGGCGGCCGCAGACCGCGAAGCCGTCCTCCCCGATATAGTGCTCCAGGGCCTTGAGGCCACGGATCACCTGGCCGGTGAGCAGGTCGACGATCCCTTGATTGCGGGTCGAGGCGCGGGCCTGACCCAGGACCATGAACATGTTGTTGAGCAGGTAGATGTCGGCGATGCGCGACACTGTGCGGATGGTGGCGGTCTCGCGGGCGGTGGCGCCCAGCAGGCGGACCTGAGGATAGACCTCCTCCAGATATTCGCTGATGACCTCGGACTCCGGGATCAGGTCGCCGCCTAGGTCGAGAACCGGGATGCGGGCCAGCGGCGAGGTCTTGTGGAACTCCCCGGTCATGAAGCCCGGCGGCAGCTCGATCTCGATGTCGGAAATGCCTTTGGCGTAGATCTGCATCCGCACCTTGGCGGAATAGGGCGAGAGGTCGCCGGAATAGAGCTTCATGCGATCATCCTGGAAATGCGCGCCGCGAACGGCTGTTTGAAATATGCGCTACAGCTAACGCCGTTTCGCCAGGGGTTCAATGCGGGTCGGTGCGCGTGTGGTCAGACCTTGGCCGGCGCGCGGTTGAGGATCTTCTCCATCGGCCTGCCCTTGGCGAGGTCGTCGATGAGTTTGTCGAGGTCGCGGATCTCGCGCATCACCGGGTCGGTGATCTCCTCAATGCGGACGCCGCAGATCAAGCCGCGGATGTCGGTCCGGGCCGGGTTGAGGGCCGAGCTTCGCCGCACAGTCCTAGGAGTCAGGCTGGCGGAGCGTTCGCCTCAGGCCCGGGTCAGCGGCTCATGAGGGCGACGACCAGGATGCCGAGGATGGCCAGGACCGTTCCAATCCCCAGCACCCAGCGGATGTGGCCGGTCTTTTGACCGCCGCTCGCGGCCTCGCTGCGAATTGTCTCGCCGTCGCCGCCGGGATTTAACTTCGGATCGTTTGCCATCCATTCGTAACGCGTCCCGGCGGAAGTCGATGCACATTGCCATGCGGGCGGCCCGACAGACGGGGAAGATGGCCCGTATCGGCCCTGGAACGCGGGGGCGTCACCCTCTACCCTACGCTGTGGCAAGCCCGGCCAAGACCGGGCGCGGGGAACATATGGACGAGACCGAAGAGCTGATCGCGCTGTGCGCGCGCGCGCTGGTCGCGCAGATGGGGGACGTGCCGGGGGTGGAGATGGCCCTGACGCGGAACGGCGTCCTGGGCCTGACCGGCGCCCCCTCCCCCGACTTCAACCGGCTGACCCTGGGGGCGGGGCCGCAGGCCGAGGACTTCCTGATCTCGTCGGTGGGCCGCGCCCGGGCGCGCGGGCTGCCGCTGGTGGTGGTGATGAGCCCGCAGGCGCAAGCCGCCCTGGCGCCGGTGGCGGCGGGGCTGGGCCTGACGGTGGCGGGGACCTCACCGCTGATGGTGCTGAGGCCTGAGACGCCGGTGACGCCGAGCCGTCCGGTGAAGATCACCCGGGCGCTGGGGGTCGAGCTGGTGGCCATCGCCGGGGACCTGGAGGCCGCCGCCTTCGACGAGCCCCGGGACGCCATCGCCCGCTATTTCGATGTCTGCCTCACCGAGACGGCCGGTGTGGAGGCCTGGATCGCCTGGGACGGCGACCTGCCCATCAGCGCCGTCACGGTGACGCCGACGGGAGACACAGCGGGGATCTCGCTGATGGCCACGCCGCCGGAGCACCAGCGCAAGGGCTGGGGTCGCGCGCTGCTGACCCAGGTGATGGCCGACTATCGCAGTCGGGGAGTGGCGCGCTTCCACCTGGGGTCCACGGAGGCGGGCCTGCGGCTGTATGAGAGCGTGGGCTTTGTGACCGTCGCCAACCTCTCGGCCTGGCTGTTGCCCGCCGAGGGCGCTCTGCCCGGGCGCGACCGAGGCGGGCCGTCCTAGGCGACGAAAATCGCGGCGCCTGTCGGAACGCTTGCCGGGGGTTCGTCCTCGGGAGACGTTCAAGAGAGACACCGCGGAGCCGCCCGATGACGCCCACCATCACCGCCTTCAAGGCCTCCCCAGACCGCGGCCGCGGCCTGGCGCGCGACATGCGCGTGCGCTGGGCGTTCGAGGAGGTGGGCCAGGCCTATGAGGTGCGGCTGGTGACCTTCGAGGAGATGAAGGCGCCGGCGCACATGGGGCTGCATCCGTTCGGACAGATCCCGACCTATGAGGCCGGCGGCCTGGCGATCTTCGAGTCCGGCGCCATCGTCTTCCAGATCGCCCAGACCCATGCGGGCCTGCTGCCGGCCGAGGCCGACGCCCGGGCGCGCGCCATCAACTGGTTGTTCGCCGCGCTCAACACCGTCGAGCCGCCGATCCTGGAGCTGCAGACCGCCCTGCTCGCTGAGCGCGACAAGCCGTGGACGCAAGAGCGCCTTCCGATGATCCATGACGCCATCCACGTGCGGCTGGGGCAGCTGTCGGCGCGGCTGGCCGACGCCGACTGGCTGGACGGGGCGTTCAGCGTCGGCGACCTGATGATGGTGTCGGTGCTGCAGCGGCTGGGCAGTTCCGGACTGGTGGCGGAATTCCCGAACCTGGCGGCCTATGTCGCCCGCGCCGAGGCGCGGCCCGCCTACCGCCGGGCGTTCGAGGCGCAATACGCGGTGTTCCTGGCCGCATCGGGCGGCTGACAGCGGGTGCAAGCTGTGGGGTGGCGGGCGACCGCGCCGGCAGGGTCGCGGACTTGGCGCCTTACCCCTGGCCTGCTAAGTTGACCAACTAACAGGTCAGGACACCCGTGTGACCAACATCAATCTCGCCGACGCCAAGGCCCATTTCAGCGAACTGATCGCCCAGGCCGAGAGCGGGGAACAGGTCACCATCACCCGGCGTGGCAAGCCCGTCGCGCGGTTGAGCGCGGTCGTGACGCCGCGCAAGCTGATCGAACTGGCGGTGCTGAAAACGCTGACTGACGCGATGCCTGTACAGGCTGAACCGGCAAGCGCGTTTGTCCGGAAGATGCGGGACCAAGACCGCTACTGATGCGCTATCTCGACACCTCGCTGCTCGTCGCCGCCCTGACGAACGAAGACGAGACAGCGCGCATGCAGGCCTGGCTCGCGGCCCAGGAGCCGGAACAGCTGACCATCAGCGACTGGGTGACGACGGAGTTTTCCGCCGCGCTGTCCATCAAGCTGCGAACCGGGCAGATCGAGGTCCACCACCGCGCTGACGCCTTGGCGATGTTCACGCAACTGGCGGCGGACTCCCTGCTGATCGCGCCCGTCTCGGCGGCGCACTTCAAGACAGCGGCGCGGTTCGCCGACCAGTATGCCTTGGGCCTTCGGGCCGGCGACGCCCTGCATCTGGCCATCGCCGTCGATCAGGGCGCGACGCTTTGCACCCTGGATCGACGGCTTGCCGAGGCCGGTCAGGCCTTGGGCCTCAAGGTCGAGCTGCTCTAGGCGTAGTTGGCCAGCGCATTGCCCGACGCGTCGCCGCAGCCGGAGCCGCCGTCGACGGGGATGATGGCGCCGTTGACGTACTTGGCCTGGTCCGAGGAGAGGAACAGGCACATGTCGGCGATCTCGTCCTTCGTGCCGTAGCGGCGCATCGGGTTGCGGCTCTTCACGCGCTCCTCGGCCTCCGGCGTCGAGGCCAGGCGGGCCATGCCCTCGGTGTCGGCGATGGGGCCGGGAGACACGGCGTTGACGCGGACGCCGCCGGGTCCCCACTCCAGCGCCAGGCACTTGGTCAGCATGTTGATCCCGGCCTTGGCGGCGCAGACATGGGCCTGGAACATCGAGGGCCGGTCGCCCTGGCCGGCGGTGATGGAGATCAGGCTGGCGCCCGGCCGGCGCAGGAACTCGAAGGAGGCGCGCAGGACGTTGAAGGTGCCGATCAGGTCGATGTCGACCACGGTCTTGAAGCCGTTGGCCGACATGCCCAGCGCCGGGGCCACGAAGTTGCCGGCCGCGCCGGAGAGCACGATGTCGATGTCCCCGAACTCGGTGTGGGTGCGCTTCAGCGCGGCCTCGACGGCGGCGTAGTCGCGGACGTCGGCGGCGATGCCGATGCAGGGCTTGCCGAAGGCCGAGACCTCCTGGGCGGCGGCGGCGATCTTTTCCTCGCTGCGGCTGATGATGACGACATTGGCGCCGGCGGCGGCGAAGCGCTTGGCGATGCCGAGGTTGATGCCGCTGGAGGCGCCGGCGACGAAGCAGGTCTTGCCGACGAGTTGAGTGTCTTGGGCCATGGGGTTTCCTCTCGATCTTGTTGGGTCGACCTTAGGGCGGGGGAATGCGGTGAGGAAGGGTGACCCGGCGTCCTCCAGGATCGTCATGGCCGGGCTTGTCCCGGCCACCCATGATCTCCGGGGTTCAGCAAGCATCCCTGGCGTCGGCCACGCGACCTGCGGCGGGGCGGAGATCATGGGTCCCCGGGACAAGCCCGGGGATGACGATCAATACTGGGATGGAAAGGTCGTGGCCGCCGCACTAGCCTGCCCTCATGGCCTGACCCCGGACATCGGCGCGGCAAGCGCCCTCCCCGCCCGCCGTTGTGGGCGCAGTCCCCTCATGCCCAGAGAGCTTCCCATGACCATCCGACGTATCGCCGCCGCTGACCTCGCGCAGGTCGCGCCCTATCCCTTCACCCTGTCCATCACCGAACCGATGACCGATCCGGGCAGGCTCGCCGAGACCTTCGCCGCCACCGGGTTCTGGACGGAAGAGGCCGGGGCGGTGGCCATCGAGGCCGACGGGCGGCTGGTGGGGACCTGCCAGTTCTATCGCGCCGCGCCCTGCATTCACGGGTTCGAGCTGGGCTACATCCTGCACGATCCCGCCGACCGGGGACGCGGCCTGGCGGCGCCGGCGGTCCGCGCGTTCTCCGACCTGCTGTTTTCCGAGCGGCCGACGATCTATCGCCAGCAGCTGATCATCGAGGCCTGGAACACGGCCTCGTGGAAGCTGGCGGAGCGCTGCGGCTTCACCCGCGAAGGGCTGTTGCGCAGTTCCGGGTTCGGGTCGGGCGATCCGGCCGACTGCCTGATCTATTCCCGCACGCGCAAGGACTGGCACGAGGAGGCGACGACGACGATGGGGGTCGCCATCTGACGTCATCCCGGCCGTAAGCGCAGCGGAGAGCCGGGACCCGGGGGCGGAGCGCTCGGCCCCTGGGTCCCGGATCGCCTATCGGCGTCCGGGATGACGGTTGGCGTTAGCCCGCCATCTGCTTCGGATCATAGAAGAAGGTCTCCGTGGCGATCTTGTCGCCGCGCCAGGTCTGCCAGGCGACTTCCTCCTGGCTGCGTTCGGGGCCCTCGTGGGGGACGAAGGTGAAGCGCCAGCGGATGGCGACGACATCGCCGTCGATGAGGGCGGGACCGAGGATCTCGGTGCGGATCTCCTTGACCCGGCCCATGGTCTTGCGCTCGCCGGCCACCAGGGCGTCGCGGCCCTGGCGGGGCGGCGCCTGGTTCTCCTGCATCCAGGCGTCCTCGAGATAGTGGTCGAGGATGGCCTGGTCGTGGGCGCCGGAGAGCACCTGGGCCACGAAGGCCTCGACGATGGCGCGGGTGGGCATGATCTCACTCCGGGGTTGCGGTGGCGGGGATGCGACATAGGTTGAGGCGCAACAACGTTCGCGCAAGACCGGAGGCCCCAGATGGCCCGCTATCAGAGCATCCTCGAAACCATCGGCCGCACGCCAGTCGTGCGGATCAACAAGCTGGGGCCGCCGGGCGTGAACCTGTGGGTCAAGGTCGAGGCCTTCAATCCCCTGGGCTCGGTGAAGGACCGCCTGGCGCTCGGCGTCATCGAGGCCGCCGAGAAGTCCGGCGCCCTGAAGCCTGGCCAGACGGTGATCGAGGCCACCAGCGGCAATACCGGCATCGGCCTGGCCATGGTCTGCGCCCAGAAGGGCTATCCCCTGGTGGTGGTGATGGCCGAGAGCTTCTCGGTGGAGCGGCGCAAGCTGATGCGGTTCCTGGGCGCCAAGGTGATCCTGACCCCGGCCGCCCTGCGCGGGACCGGCATGGTGGCCAAGGCCGTGGAGCTGGCCGCGAAACACGGCTGGTTCCTGACCCGCCAGTTCGAGAACGAAGCCAATCCGGACATGCACTCGGCCACCACGGCCCTGGAGATCCTGGAGGACTTCGAGGGCGAGACCCTGGACTACTGGGTCACCGGCTACGGCACCGGCGGCACCCTGAGGGGCGTGGCCCGGGTGCTGAAGGACAAGAGCCCGAAAACCAAGATCATCGTCTGCGAGCCGGAGGACGCCCAGCTGCTGGGCAGCGGCGCGGAGCAGGCGCGCAACCCCGACGGCACCGCGGCGGCCAGCCACCCGGCCTGGAAGCCCCACCCCATGCAGGGATGGACGCCAGACTTCATCCCCAAGCTGACCGGCGACGCCGTGGCCCTCTCGCTGATCGATCAGATCCTGCCCACCGCGGGTCCTGAATCCATGGCCATGAGCAAGAGGCTGGCCGACCAGGAGGGCATCTTCGTCGGCATCACCTCGGGCGCCACCTTCGCCGGCGCCCTGAAGATCGCGGCCACCGCGCCCAAGGGGGCCAACATCCTGTGCATGCTGCCCGACACCGGGGAGCGCTACCTCTCCACCCCGCTGTTCGCCGACGTGCCGGTGGAGATGACGCCGGACGAGCAGTCGATCTTCGATAGCACCCCCTTCGGCAAGCCGGACTAACCGGGCGTTCAGACTGGCGGCGCATCCTGGCGCCATGAGCTTTGGACGCCGCCAGGTTCCGACCTATGCGCCGCCGGTGGCGCGGGCGGTTGCGCCCTCCCCTGCCCCGAGGGCGGAGCGGATCGTTGTGCCGGATGGCGTGCTGACCGGCTCGGCCTCCGAGGAGGATGCCGAGCATGCGGCCTGGCGATCAGGCTACCGGGCCCGCCTCTGGCGCCGCTGGAGCCTGAAGCTGCTGCTGTTCGCCGGCCTCCCGGTCAGCCTGCTGGCGCCGGCGGGGACGAGCGATCTGCTGCTGTGGGGACTGCGCGCGGCGATCGTGGCTCTGCTGGTCTACCGCTGGTCCAGGGACCGTGGCGAGGCGAAGGCGACGGGGTTGCGGTAGGGGTCGAGCGCCCCATTTGTTCTTCTTTTGTTCTTGAACATTTGAGCGTTTTGCCCCATAGTTCAGGTCGAACTCAGCGGCGCTGAGCAATCGTTTCCCTGAATTGAGGTGAGGATGCTCTATGGCTGAACGACAGCCAGCGCAGCGACGCGCGGATGTATTAGACGATATCGAAGCCTGGATGGCTCAGCGGAACGCTGACGCCCGGCAACTGGCCCAGGACGCCGAGGCTGCCGGGCGTGAGGCCTGGGAACGGGCCACCAAGACCGGCCAGAAGCTCGCCGCGACGCGGCCCAGCGATGTGCTGGCGCTTGGCGCTAACCTTCTGAAGCAAGGCAAGTCGCCGGCGCAGCAAGGGCGCGCAGCGCCAATGCCAATCAGGAAGCCGACGCCGACTAGCACGGCTGCCAAGGACTCCGGCCTGCTGGACTACGCCGGGCAGACCGCCGTTAGGTTGGTCGCCCAACCGGTGGGTCAAGTCGCCGGGGTATTCCGAGGCGCTCGAAATACAGTCCGTGACCTTGGTGACAGCGCCGTCTTTGGAGCCCGCCTCCTCAATCCGGCCGATTCCTTCACCTCGCCCCCTGGGGAGGCCGCATGGAATGACGTGCTCGACGCCGGTGGGCGAGCCGCGGGTTATCTGCGCGCCGGCATCTCGAACCCCCGTGGCGTCGTCGATGAAGCCGCTGCGGCTTACCGACAGGCTCAGATCAACCTCGATCCGTCCGCAACCCCGAAGGCCGACACGATCGGCGGGGAGTGGAAGCGCAACTACGAGATCGGAAAGAACCAAGGCGAACTGGCGTTCGACGTTGGATCAACCCTGTACGGCGGCGCGGTTGCTAAGGAATTCGCAGGCCTAGGCCATCTGTCGAAAGAGGCGCAGGTAGCCAAGCGCCTCAAGCAAGGCTTCGATCCAATCCAAGCCGCTTATCTAGCTGAGCCCTACGAGGGCATGGGGCATCACTACGTCAAGCGAAGCTTCACACTCCCGGAAAAGTACCGGTCCGTTCCGCTGCCCAAAGCCATTGTCGGCAAGAAGCCGCCGGAATGGTTCATTGAAAGCCCGTTCAACGTGCTGAAACCCCGAAACATCAGCAGAGGTGACTTCTACGAGCTCCACTTCCAGGTCGATCCTCAGTTTTACGGTGCAAGGTTGCCCAAATTTGAACCCACAGGTGGCTGGCGGGGCAATGATCTTGGGCTTGAGAAATATGATGGCCTGGAGCGCGCATGGTACGGCGCGCCGGCCCCTTTGAAGGCCGCAGCCGGAAGCGCGGGACTTGGCGCTGCCGCCGTTACCTATGATGGTTTTGACCAGGAGAACCGGCGATGAGAATCCTGCCGCTGGCGGAGTTCACAAGCGACTTTCCTGAGGATGGGGTCGAGGACAAGGATGGCGTCCTGCAGTTCGGTGGGCGAGCCGTCACGGAAACGATCGTCGACATACTGAAGGGTTTTGGCTTCCGGGTTTCGCCACCAGAGTTTGACGAACACGGCTGGGGGTTTGATTTCTGGGCGTCCGAGCGCCGGTTCTGGTGTCAGGTGACGGCGTTGGACACTTTTCTCCTTAGCTGTGAAGACCTGTCCCGGACCCTGACGGAAAAGTTCTTCAAGCGGCCACCAAACGCCATCTACATCGATGTTATGACCCGATTGGGCGAGGCGCTGGGACACCATCCACGCTTTCACCAAGTCAGGTGGTCCGCCGACGACTCACTCAGGTCGCCGCGGGCCGCATCACCGGTGCAGTTCGACGACTAGGGCGTCCCGCGAAGCTGCATGTCCTTGGCCAGGGCCACCCCCACTTTTGATCGTCATGGCCGGGCTTGTCCCGGCCACCCAGGATCTCCGAGGTTCAGCAAGCGCCCATGGCGACCGCCGTGCGACCTGCGGCGAGGCGGAGATCATGGGTCCCCGGGACAAGCCCGGGGAGGACGGGAGTGGGTGTGCTGGTTCGAAAGCTAAAATCCGGATCGCCCAATACTCCGCTCACCCCGGCGACCGCTCTTCGGCGCCGCGGTCCCCGGGGACGTCGCGGGGCGCGATCTGCGACAACGAGACGGACCCCTGCCAGGGGCTTTATGGATCAAGGACTTAACCGCCAGCCCGGCGGAAAGTTACTTATAATTCATGCGATTAGCGCCCCGAAACCGCCGCCTTACGGCGTTTTAACTAGGTTGCGGCCGGCGTCTCGCACACATGCTGGCGCCGTTGGAGGGACCCGATGTCACTGGCCTTGGCCACGCTCATCTATGAATGGCGCCGGTACATGGCCGCCGTGATCGCGCTGGCCTTTTCGGGCCTGCTGATCCTGGCCCAGGTCGGCATGTTCACGGGCATCGTGCGGGCGGCGACCGCCACCATCGACCGCTCTCGCGCCGACCTGATGATCATGCCGGCCAAGTCCGAGAGCCTGATCAATTCCGGCCCCTCCAGCCTGCCGCGCCGCATCGGACCGCAGGCCTATCTGAACCCCGCCGTCCTGCAGGTGGCCAGCTTCGACGGCGGCGGCGGCCGCTGGACCAACCACGCCAAGGGCAAGACCAAGCAGATCACCACCTTCGTGCAGGTCAACATGGTCGACACCGAGCCGGGCGCGCTCACCCTGCCCGTCGACTATCCGGAGAGCGTGCGGGTGGCCCTGCTGGAGCCCAACGCGGTGGCCGTCGACCGCTCGGCGCTGGGCCGCCTCGGCGTGAAGCTGGGAGACCAGGCCAGTCTGAACGGCAAGACCGTCTGGGTTCGGGGCCTGCTGGACGGCTATCCCGACATCAACCAGGCCTCGGTGGTGGTCTCTCGCGACACCCTGCGGCGCCTCGGCATGCTGGAGAAGGGCGACAAGACCGGGCCACTGATGGTGCGGATCGCCGACCCCGCCCAGGCCGAACTGGTGCGCGACCAGATGAACGCGGTCTCCAAGGGGACCTACCGCGTCTGGACGCGGGCGGAGCTGGCCAAGGCCAATGAGGGCGCCCTGCTGAAGGAGCAGATCATCGGCATCTTCCTGGGCTTCTCGGTGTTCCTGGGCTTCCTGATCGGGGTGGGGATCACCTCCCAGACCCTGCGGGGCGCGATCCTGGCCAATATCAAGGAGTTCGCCAGCCTCCGCGCGCTGGGGGTCTCCATGGGCTCGCTGCGGCTGATCGTGGTGGAGCTGTCGTTCTGGGTCGGCGTCGTCGGCCTGGGGGCCACGGCCCTGTTCACCACCGGGGTCTATTTCCTGGCCAAGGGCGCGGGCCTGCCCATGGGCTTCCCCATCAATGCGGTGATCGGCGTGGCGATCCTGCTGATGGCGATCTCCATGGCCTCGGGCCTGATGGCCATGGGTATCCTCAAGAAGAGCCAACCTGCGGACCTGCTGCGATGAGCCAGACCTCCGGCGTTCCCGGCGCCCATGCCCTGGTGGCCAAGGGCCTGACCAAGCGGTTCAAGACCGGCCGCACCCATATCGAGGTGCTGAAGGCCGTCGACTTCGACGCCCTGCACGGCGACGTGACCATGGTCATGGGGCCATCAGGCTCGGGCAAGTCGACCCTGGTGGCGACGCTCTCGGGTCTGTTGAAGCCCGACGAGGGGTCGGTGAGCGCCATGGGCGAGGACCTGTGGGGCCTGAGCCCCGGCAAGATCGACCGGTTCCGGCTGGACCACTGCGGCTTCATCTTCCAGGGCTTCAACCTGTTCGGGGCCTTGAGCGCCCTGCAGCAGGTGGCCATCATCCTGAAGTACAAGGGCTTTTCCCCCGCAGAGGCCCGCGCGCGCGCCGAGATCGCGCTGGGCGAAGTGGGCATGACCAACCGCATGCACCAGCGGCCCTCGGAGCTGTCGGGCGGCGAGAAGCAGCGGGTGGCCATTGCGCGCGCCCTGGCCAAGGAGCCGCACCTGCTGTTCGCCGACGAGCCCACCAGCGCGCTCGACGGCGAGAACGGCCAGATCGTCATCCAGCTGCTGCAGCGGGCGGCCAAGAGCCATGGGGCCGCGGTGATCTGCGTCACCCACGACCCGCGGCTGGAGGCCTATGCCGACCGCATCATCCACATCGAGGACGGCCGTATCCTGGACGACCGGCGCACGACGCCGGCGCCCGGCGGCGCCAAAACCCCTGAGCTCATCGGAGCCTAAGACCATGTTCGCCTTCCTCCGCCGCCACGTCGTCTGGCTGATCGTCATCGTCCTCGCCGTGGCGGTGGGCGGGGCCGTGGTGATGAACGGCAAGGCCAAGGCCCAGAAGGCCGCCGCCGAGAAGCTGGCCGCCGCCAAGGCCCCAAAGAGCCCCTTCGTGGCCATCGCCAACGGCAAGGCCGACGTCGAGGGCGGCATGATCCAGGTGGCCGCGCGCCGCGCCGGCATCGTGCGCGAGGTGCTGGTGAGCGAGGGCGACCGGGTCACCAAGGGCCAGGTCCTGGCCCGCCAGGAGGACGACGAACCGCGCCTGGCCGCGGCCCAAGCCGCCGCCGCCGTGCGTCAGGCCCAGGCCCAGATGGCGATGACCCAGGTGCAGCTCTCCACCGCTCAGCGCGAACGCGCCCGCCTGCAGGGCCTGGTGGCCACCAACTTCGTGGCCGGCCAGCGCCTGGACCAGGCGCAGGACAAGATCCGCGAGGCCCAGGCCACCCTCGAGGCGCAGCGCGCCAGCATCGCCACGGCCCAGGCGGCCCTGGCCCAGGCGCAGTACAACCGCGAACTGACCATCATCCGCGCGCCGGCCGACGGCCGCATCGCCCGGCGCTACGCCAATCCCGGCGCCGGGGCCTCGACCCTGAACGTCTCGACCATGTTCGACCTGGAGCCGACCGCGCCGCACATCGTCCGCGCCGAGATCGCCGAGGGGGCCCTGCCCTATGTCAGCATCGGCCAGGCCGTGCAGATCGCCCCCGAGAGCGACCCCACCAAGACCTATCGCGGCACGGTGCTGCGCCAGGCCGCGGTGTTCGGCGCCCGCAAACTGGTCTCCGACGACCCCAGCGAACGCACCGACGACCGGGTGGTGGAGGTGGTGGTCTCAGCCCAGGACGCGCCGTTCCTCATCGGCCAGCGGGTGCTGGTGAAGTTCCTGCGCGGGACGGAAGTGGCGGCGAGGTAGGCGCGGGCGGTCTTGGCATATGTCATGGCATAGGCTAATGTTCGGCCATGACTGTTCATCGCCACGTCAAGCTGTTCAAGAACGGCCGTAACCAGGCCGTCCGCATTCCCCGTGAGTTCGAATTGCCTGGCGAAGACGCCATCATGCACAGGGAGGGAGACCGACTGATCATCGAAGCCGCAGCGCCGAAATCGCTGTTGGCCGTGCTCGCGGGATTGTCGGCTCTGGATGAAAACTTCCCCGAGATCGCCGACCCGATCCCGGACGCTGTTGATCTCTGATGCGGCATCTGCTGGACACCAACATCCTCTCCGATCTTGTGCGCAATCCTCAGGGACGGATCGCTTCACGGATCGTCGAAGTCGGCGAGAACGCCGTCTGCACCAGCGTGATCGTCGCGGCCGAACTTCGATTTGGAGCCGCCAAGAAGGGGTCAGAGCGCCTGACCGCGCAACTCGAAGCCGTCCTAAGCGCCCTCGAGATCCTGCCATTTGAAGCGCCTGCCGATAGAGCCTACGGCGAATTGCGCGCGCGCCTTGAAGCGGCGGGAACCCCGATCGGCGGCAACGACATGCTGATCGCCGCCCACGCAATTTCGTCGGGCCACATCGTCGTCACCGACAACGAACGCGAATTCGGCCGGGTCGCCGGCTTGCAGGTTCTGAACTGGCTTCGTTGACGGCCGGCCCTAGAACCTCTGCGCGCCGTCGAGGCGGATGGTGGTGCCGTTGAGGAAGTCGTTCTCGCAGATCTGGGCGGCCAGCTGGGCGTATTCGTCGGGGTCGCCCATGCGGTGGGGGTTGGGGACCATGGGGCCCCACTTGGCCTGGGCCTCCTCGTCGGTCATGCGGGCGGAATAGGCGAGCGTCAGGAAGGTGCCGGGCGCGATGGCCATGGCCCGCACGCCGATCGGCGCCAGGTCGCGGGCGATGGTCAGGGTCATGCCGATGATGCCGCCCTTGGCCGCCGAATAGGCCGCCTGGCCCGGCTGGCCCTCGTAGCCGGCGATGGAGGCGGTGTTGATCACCACGCCGCGCTGATTGGAGGCGAGCGGCGCGTTCTTGGCCATGGCCTCGGCGGCCTGGCTGGTGACCGCAAAGGCGCTGTTGAGATAGACCCCGACCGTGTGGGCGAAGTGGGCCAGCGGGATGCGCTTGCCCTCGCGGTTGACGGTGCGGGCCGCGCCGGTGGCGCCCGGCGGCGGGGGCCCGCCATGCACCACCACGGCGGCGCGCAGGGGGGCGAGATCCACGGCCGCCTGGACGGCCCGGGCGATGGACTCCTCGTCCATGATGTCGGTGCGCACATAGACAGAGCCGGCGCCCAGCTCTTTCGCAAGAGCCTCGCCGCGCTCGTCGGCCACGTCGGCGATGACCACCTTCATGCCCCGCTGGGCGAGACGGCGCGCCGTGGCGCTGCCGAAGCCGCCGGCGCCGCCGGTGACCAGGGCCGAGGCGTTGGTGAGATCCATGGTGTTTCCCCGTGTCGCGTGGCCGGAGGTCGGCCGCTTTCGCGCCATCCTGTCGGCGTCCCGGCGAGAATGCGAGGCTGTCGTTGCGGCAAGCGCCGCCCAACATAAGCAGAGGGGGCGCTACTCGAACCGGCGGGCCAGCTGTTGCAGGGACTTCGTCGACACGCTTGGCAAGCCAAGGCCCGGGGCCAGGCGGTGGCGACGGCCGCTTGACCTGCCTTCGCCCGCGCCGCACAAACCGCGCGAAATTCTGACCCTGTTTCTGGAGAGACTTCCATGGCGGATATCCGCTTCGACGGCAAAGTGGCGATCGTCACCGGTGCGGGCGGCGGCCTGGGCAAGCAGCACGCGCTGGAGCTGGCGCGGCGCGGGGCCAAGGTTGTGGTCAACGACCTGGGCGGCTCGATGGACGGTTCGGGCGGCTCCTCGGCCGCCGCCGACGCCGTGGTCGAGGAGATCAAGGCCATGGGGGGTGAAGCCATCGCCAACGGGGGCTCGGTCACCGACGACGCCGGCGTGGCCCACATGGTCAAGCAGACCATGGACCAGTGGGGCCGCATCGACGTGCTGATCGCCAACGCCGGCATCCTGCGCGACAAGAGCTTCGCCAAGATGACCATGGAAGACTTCGAGCTGGTGGTGAACGTCCACCTGATGGGCACGGTCAAGCCGACCAAGGCCGTCTGGGACATCATGCGCGAGCAGAACTACGGCCGCATCGTCGTGACGACCTCATCGTCGGGCATGTACGGCAACTTCGGCCAGTCCAACTATGGCGCGGCCAAGCTGGGCATCATCGGGTTCATGAACACGATCCGGCTTGAGGGCCAGAAGAACAACATCCACATCAACGCCATCAGCCCGGTCGCCGCCACGCGCATGACCGAGAACCTGATGCCCGCCGAAATCCTGGAAAAGCTGAAGCCGGAATACGTGACCCCGGGCGTCGTCTACCTGGCCTCGGAAGAGGCCCCCACCGGCGCGATCCTGACCGCCGGCGCCGGCGCCTTCGCGCTGACCCGCCTCTATGAAACCGAGGGCGTCTACCTCGGCGAGGGCGGCCTGTCGGTGGAAGAGGTCCGCGACAACTGGGCCAAGATCTCCGACCCGGCCGGCCAGCAGGCCTATCTGAACGGCGGCGAGCAGAGCGGGAAGTTCTTCCGCAAGATGCAAGGCGGCTAGAGCCCATCCGCGTCACGATGGATCATCGTGACGGGAGACGATGGGCTCCAGATAAAGCCTGCGACCCTGGTCATCCCGGCTGACTTGATTCAAGTCAGCCGGGACAGGGTCTAGGTCCGAGGCTTCCTTTGGACCTGATCAGGGCGGTCCGCGCGGGCCGCCCTTTTCAAGGCGCGATTTTCGCTTGCCCCGGCCGGCGCAATCACGCCTAACCTTGTCCCAAACACGCCCCGCGAGAGGCGCGATGTGGGATGAGAAGGACTTCATGAGCGACTCCATGGTGGCCCGCGCCCGGCGCCTGCCCCTTTCGACGGCCATCGCCTTCGCCGCCACCAGCCTGCCGCTCTCGGCCGTCGCGATCGCCATCTCCGTCTATCTTCCGCGCCACTATGCCAGCCACCTCGGCATCGACCTGGCCCTGGTGGGCGCGGCCTTCTTCATTGTCCGCATGATCGACATTCCGGTGGACGGTCTATTGGGCTGGGCCATGGACAAGACCCGCACCCGATGGGGGCGCTACCGGGTCTGGACCCTGCTGGGCGCGCCGATCTTGATGGCGGGTATCTATTTCCTGTTCCTGCCGCCCGAGAGCGCGACGCGAAACTATCTGATCGCCTGGCTGTTGATCATGTATCTGGGCAACTCGATCCTGGCCCTGTCCCACGCGGCCTGGGCCTCGACCCTGGCGCCTCACTATGATGACCGATCGCGCCTGTTCGGGATCATCACCGGGCTGGGCGTCCTGGGAGCCGCGGCCATCCTGGCGATCCCCATCATCAATGACGCGCGCCAGGCCTCCGATGCCGGCAATGTCGAAACCATGGGCTGGTTCATATTCGCTCTGATTCCGCTGGCGGTGGCGGCGGTCGTCTGGAGGACGCCGGAAAAGATCGCCCCGGAGATCGAGGGACACTCGTTCCGCCTGCGGGACTACGGCGCCCTGATCACCCGACCCTCCTTCGCCCGGATCCTGCTGGCCGACCTCTGCCTGGCCCTCGGGCCCGGCTGGATGAGCGCGCTCTATCTGTTCTTCTTCACCGACAGCCGGGGCTTCACCACCGGCCAGGCGAGCATTCTGCTGGCGGTCTACATCCTGGCGGGCTTCGCCGGCGCGCCCCTGATGGGGCGGCTGGCCACCAAGATCAGCAAACACCGCGCGGTAATGGTGGCCACGACGGTCTATTCGCTGGTGCTGATCTCGCTGATGGCGATCCCGCAGGGGAACATGCTGATTGGCGCCATCCCCATGTTCATGGCCGGCTTCATGGCCGCCGGGTTCAATGTCCTGACCCGGGCCATGACCGCCGATGTCGCCGACGAGGTTCGTCTTGAGCAGGGCAAGGAGCGATCGGGCCTGTTGTTCGCCATGACCGTGATGACCGCCAAGATCGCCGGGGCGGTCTCCATCGGCCTGACCTTCTTTGTCCTCGATAAGGTGGGCTATCTGGCGAAGGAGGGGGCGGCCAACACCCCCGAGGCGATCCAACACCTGGAGCTTGCCTATCTGATCGGGCCCGTGACCTTCGTGATGTTGGGGGGCGCCTGCATGATCGGCTACAAGCTGGGCGCGGAACGCCACGCCGAAATCCGACGGGACCTGGACGCGCGCGACGCCCTCTATGACTCCGCCCCGATCCTGGAGAGCGTCACCGGCGAGGCCGCCAATGTCAGCCTGAGCAAGGATTGAGCCGGTCGGACGATAATCTGGCCCCAGCATCGCGAAACAGCTTGCCTGCACATAGGTGATCGCGCGTAACCTGACCGCCTGCTTCATGCTTCCGACAGAAGAGCTGGGCGGACGTGGAGGAAGCCAATCTTGACCAGCGCCCCGACAGCCAACCCTTCAGGGCGCCTGTCCCTTGCGACCATACTGGCCTTCGCATGCACCAGCCTGCCGCTCTCGGCGCTGGGCATCGCCTTATCGGTCTATCTGCCGCGCTACTTCGCCAGCCACATCGGGGTCGAGCTGGCCATAGTCGGCGCGGTGTTCGCCACCGTGCGGATGATCGACATCCCCCTGGACCCGGCGCTCGGCATGATCATGGATCGGACCCGGACCCGCTGGGGCCGCTACCGGCTTTGGACGGTGATCGGGACGCCGATCCTGATGCTGGCGCTGCTGATGCTGTTCCAGGCGCCGGAGGGGTCGGGCCGGCTCTATCTCGGGGGCTGGTTGCTGGTCATGTACCTGGGCACCTCGATCCTGGGCCTCTCGCACTCCGCCTGGGCGGCGACCCTGGCCACGAACTATCACGAGCGCTCGCGCATCTTCGGGGTGATGACAGCGGTGGGCGTGCTGGGTTCTGTGCTGGTGCTGGCCATCCCCATCCTGCTGGAACAGCGGGGGATGACCGAGGCCCAGAGCGTGCAGGCCATGGGCTGGTTCGTGATCGCCCTGACCCCCATCGCCGTCCTGCTGGTGGTGGCCCGGACGCCGGAGCGGATCACCAAGGACGTCCACACAGGCCACTTCACGCTTCGGGAGTACTGGGCGCTGATCTCCCGACCGAACATGATCCGCATCCTGGCCGCCGACCTTTGCCTGTCGCTCGGCCCCGGGTGGATGGCCGCGCTCTATCTCTTCTATTTCAAGGACGCCCGTGGGTTCAGCACCACCGAGGCCAACATCCTGCTGGCGGTCTACATCCTGGCGGGCTTCGCCGGAGCGCCGGCCATCGGCTGGCTGGCGGCCCGGATCAGCAAACACCGGGCGGTGATGGTCGCCACCACCGGCTATTCGCTCATGCTGATGATGGTGGGTTTCCTGCCCAAGGGCGCCATGGGGCTGGCCCTGCCGGCCATGTTCGCCGCCGGCTTCCTGGCCGCCGGCTTCGGCGTGATGACGCGGGCCATTACCGCCGACATCGGCGACGAGGTGCGGCTGGAGGGGGGCAAGGAGCGGATCGGCCTGATCTACGCCCTGACCGTGCTCACCTCGAAGGTGGCAGGCGCCTTCTCCATCTTCCTGACCTTCACCGTCCTGGCGCGCGTCGGCTACAACGCCAAGGAAGGCGCGGTCAATTCCGCCCAGGCGATCCACAATCTTGAGCTGGCCTATCTGATCGGCCCGATCGTCTTCGTCATGTTGGGGGGCGCCTGCTTCATCGGCTACAAGCTCGATGCGAAGAATCACGCCGAGGTGCGACGCCAGCTGGACGAGCGGGACGCCCTCTACGACGAGGCGCCGATCATCGCCAGCGTGACGGCCGAGCCCGGCAACGTGGTGGTCGAGCCGCGAACCTGAAATCTTTTCCGCGCCCCTTCGGCGCACTCTGAATTTTTAGAACAGGCGCAATAAGCGCCGCCCCATTAGGAGGTCCATCATGGCGGTTTCGCCCCCAAGCCAGCGGCTATCCCTGCCGGTCGCGCTTTCCTTCGCCTCGACGGCCCTGCCCATCGCGGCCATCGGCCTGGTGATGGGCGTCTACCTGCCCCGGTTCTTCGCCGGGCACCTGGGTCTGTCCATGGTGGCGGTGGGGGCGGCGATCACCATCGTGCGCCTGCTCGACCTGGCCGTGGACCCCCTGCTGGGCATGGCGATGGACCGGACCACGTCGCGCTGGGGCCGCTATCGCCCCTGGCTGGTGGTGGGCGCGCCCCTGGTGATGGCCTCGGTCTACATGCTGTTCATGGCCGATACCGGCGTCAGCGAGGGCTTTGTCATCGGTTGGCTGCTGGTGCTTTATCTGGGGATCTCCATCGTCACCCTGGCCCAGGCGGCCTGGGGCGCCGCACTCGCCACCGACTACAATGACCGTTCCCGAGTCTACGGCGTCATCAGCGCCGTCGGCGTCATCGGCGCCGTGCTGATCCTGGTGGTGCAACTGGCCGTGAAAGGCAGCTTCGCCGACAGCGTCCACGCCATGGGCTGGTTCTGCATCGTCCTGCTGCCCATCACCGTCACGCTCTGTATCTGGATCAGCCCCGAGCGGGTGGCGCCCAAGACCACCGGCGAGCACGCCAGCTTCTCCGACTACTGGAAGCTGATCACCCGTCCCGAGATGATGCGGCTGATCCTCGCCGATTTCGTCATGGCGCTCGGCCCCGGCACCACGGCGGCCCTCTATCTGTTCTTCTTCCATGACGCCCGCGGCTATACGGGCCCGCAGACCTCGATCCTGCTGATGTTCTATATCGCCGCGGGTCTGGCCGGCGCGATCTTCTGGAGCTGGCTGGCCCAGAAGATGGGCAAGCACCGCACCCTGATGCTGACCTCGGTCTGCTACGCCTTCACCCAGTCGGCCCTGATGATCATTCCCAAGGCCACCATGGCGCTGGCCATCCCCGGCATGTTCGCCGTGGGCTTCGTCTCCTCGGCCTTCGTGCTGATCGTCCGCGCCATGGTGGCCGACGTCGCCGACGAGGTGCGTCTTGAAACGGGCGAAGAGCGGGCCGGACTGCTCTACGCCCTGGTCACCACCACCCAGAAGATCGGCGGGGCCATCACCGTCGGCATCAGCTTCACCGTGCTGGGCATGGTCGGCTACAACGCCAGCGAAGGCGCCGTGAACACGCCCGAGGCCATCCGCGGCCTGGAGCTCTGCTACGTGTTCGCGCCGATCATCCTGGTGTTCGTCGGCGGGGCCTGCTTCATCGGCTGGAAGCTGGACGCCGCCCGCCACGGCGAGGTCCGCCGTCAGCTCGACCTTCGCGACGCCCTGGCCGCCGAGGCCGGCGTCCTGGCCACCAACTCCGGCGTCTCGCTGCCTGACGCCAAGGCCTGACCTCCCGCGTCCTGGCCTCAGCGGGCCGGGACGCCCGGCGCCCCTACGGAAAGTGCTTGCGCGCGCTCTCCGCCCACGCTCTCCTGACCGGCATAAGCGCCCCCAGAGGCGCACCAGTTATTTTTGAGGAGACGCCCGTGGCTTCCAACACCGCCCCTTCGGCGGCCGGTCGGCTATCGACCCCAGTGATTTTCGCATTCGCCAGCGCCGGGGTTCCCGGCGCCATGCTCGCCCTGATCCTCGGCACCTATCTGCCGCGCTTCTATGCGGGCCACATCGGCATTTCGCTGCTGGCCGTCGGCGGGGCGGTGGCGATGGTCCGGCTCATCGACCTGGGCTTCGACCTGGTGATCGGCGGCGCGATGGACCGCACCCGCACCCGGTTCGGCCGCTACCGCGTCTGGTACGCGCTGGGCATCCCGCTCCTGATCCTGTCGATCTACAAGATCCTCAATCCGCCGGCCGACGCCGGGACGGGCTATCTCGTCCTCTGGCTGCTGGTGACCTACACCGGCACCTCGATCACCGGCCTGTCCCACGCCGCCTGGGCCGCGGCCCTGGCCACCGGCTACAACGAGCGCTCGCGCATCTACGGCTGGATGCAGGCCGTGGCTGTGGCCGGCTCCGTCACCCTGCTGCTGATGCCGCTGCTGACCCATGGCGCGATCCAGCCCGGCAAGGGCGAGAGCATGCAGGCCATCGGTTACATCATCATCTGCCTGATCCCCTTCACGGCGGCGGCCAGCATCTTCTTCGCGCCGGAGAAGATCACCACCGAAAAGCCCGAGCACGCCACCCTGAAGGACTACATGCAGGTCTTCACCCAGCCCTCGATGGTGCGGCTGGTGATCGCCGACCTGTTCCTGGTGCTGGGCCCCGGCACGACGGGCCCGATCTACATCTTCTTCTTCCACGACGCGAAGGGCTTCCCGATCACCCAGGTCAGCCTGTTGCTGATCCCCTATATCGGGGCGGGTCTGTTCGGGGCGCCGTTCTGGGCGCGCATCGCTCAGAAGCTCGGCAAACACCGCACCCTGCAGGTGGCGACGGTCTGCTACGCCGTGGCCCAGACGGTGCTGATGGCGATCCCCAAGGGCCTGTTCGTGCCCACCGCCGTGGGCATGTTCGCCGTCGGCTTCTGCGCCAGCGCCTTCGTCCTGCTGATCCGCGCCATGGTGGCCGACGTCGGCGACGAGCTGCGGCTGAAGACCGGCAAGGAACAGACCGGCCTGCTCTACGCCCTGGTGACCATGACCCAGAAGTTCGGGTCGTCGATCACCGTGGCCATCGTATTCCCGGTGCTGGCCTTCGTCGGCTACAACGCCAAGGACGGCGCCATCAACACCGAGACGGCGATCCGCGGCCTGGAGATGTGCTACCTGTTCGCCCCCATCGCCCTGGTGCTGGTCGGCGGCGCCTGCTTCTTCGGCTACAAGCTGGACCGCGACCGGCACGCCGACATCCGCAGCCAGCTGGACGCCCAGGCCGCCACCCTGACCGAGGCCATCGAGGACGAGCCCCTGACCACGGTGGGTTCGGGCCCCTCGCCCATCACGCCGACGCGGCCGACTTAGAGCAGCGCCTTGGCGATCTGGTTGAAGACGTTGGCCGCGGGGCTCGAAGGGGCCGCCGCGGTCACCGGTCGGCCGTCGTCGCAGGCCTGGCGCAGGGCCTGGTCCAGGGGGATCTCGCCCAGCAGGGGCAGGCCCATCTTCGCCGCCTCCGCCTTGCCGCCACCCTCGCCGAAGATCGGGATGCGGGCGCCGGTGGCGGGGTCGGGGAAGTAGGACATGTTCTCCACGAACCCCAGGATCGGGGTGTTGGTCTTCTGGAACATGGCCACGGCGCGGCGCGCATCGATCAGGGCGATCTCCTGCGGGGTGGAGACGATGACCACCCCGTCGAGCTTGATCTTCTGAACCAGGGTCAGCTGGATGTCGCCGGTGCCGGGCGGCATGTCGACGACGAGGATATCGAGGGGCTCGGCCTCGCTGCCCCAGGCCACGTCGTTGGCCATCTGGCGCACGGCCGAGGAGGCCATGGGCCCGCGCCAGATCATCGGCGCGGCCTCGTCTACCAGGAAGCCGATGGACATCACCTTCATCCCCCAGGCTTGCAGCGGGATCAGCTTCTTGTCGGGGCCGAAGCCCGGATCGCCGTCGATCCCCAGCATGCGCGGGGCGGACGGCCCGTAGATGTCGGCGTCCAGCAGCCCGACCCTCAGGCCCATGGCGGCGAAGGCGGCGGCGAGGTTGACCGAGATGGTGGACTTGCCCACCCCGCCCTTGCCGCTGGCCACGGCGATGACGCGGCGGACGTGGTCGGGACGGACGGCGTCGACGGGCGGCTTGGGGGCGGCGGTAGGATCCTGGGTCACCCGGGCGCCCTTGACCACGCGGGTGACGCCCGGCGCGGGCGGCGGCGGCTGGTCGGCCTCGACCGTCAGCATGACGCTGGCCTGGGCCACGCCGTCGACCTGCATCAAGGCGCGCTCGGCCTCGGCGCGGGTCGGCTCGTAGAGCGGGATATCCTTTGCCGCCACCTCCAGCACGAAGCCGGCGCGGCCCGGCGCCAGGTTCAGGCCGTGGACCAGGCGGGCGGCGACGAGGCCCTTGCCGGTCTTGGGATCCAGCACCCGATCCAGGGCGGCCAGGACAACGGCGCGTTCGGGGGCGGTTTCGGCGTTCATGACACCCGTGTGTCTTGCGTTGCGGGCTTGCGCGCCTCATATCCGGCTGACAGCGCCGGTTTACAAGCCCGACGACAGGCAGCAACTTCCGCCGCCGCGCCGAGACAAAGAAGCAGACGACGCGACCATGCCCTGGAACGACAATGCGAACCCCGGCCCCTGGGGTACTCCGCCTTCTGGTGAGGGCGGCGACAAGCAGCCCCCCAAGAGCTCCGGCCCGCAACGCGGCGGCGGTGGCCCACGCCGTCCCGGCGGCCCTGGCGGTCCTGGCGGACCCGATATCTCGGCGACCCTCGACCGGCTGATCGCGCAGCTGCGCGGCCTGCTGGGCGGCGCCGGTGGTCCCGGCGACGGCATCCGTCCCGGCGCCGTGGCCGCGGTGGCCGGCGCGGGCTTCGCGATCTGGGCCCTGTCGGGCCTCTACATCGTCCAGCCCAACGAGGAGGCGGTGGTCACCACCTTCGGCGCCTATTCGCGCTCGGAGAGCCCGGGCCTGCGCTACCACCTGCCCACCCCCATCGAGCATGTGGAGAAGGTGGCGGTCACCAGCCTGAACCGGATCGACGTCGGGGGCGCCGCCGGCGCCGACGTGCCGGAAGAAAGCCTGATGCTGACCGGTGACGAGAATATCGTGAACCTGGACTTCAGCGTGACCTGGCGCGTCGCCGACGCCGCCAAGTACGTGTTTACTGTCCGCGACCAGGAAGACGCCGTCAAAGCCGTGTCCGAAAGCGCCATGCGCGAGGTGGTGGGCAAGACCACCCTGCAGGACATCCTGACCACTGGCCGCGGCAAGGTGCAGACCCAGTCGGCCGAACTGATGCAGAAGACCCTGGACGGCTGGGGCGCGGGCGTCAGCGTCGTCGAGGTCCAGATCCGCAGCGCCAACCCGCCGCAGGAAGTGGTCGCCGCCTTCCGCGAAGTGGCCAACGCCGGCCAGGACGCCGAAAGCGCCGTCAACGAAGCCAATTCCTATCGCAACCGGGTGATCAATGAAGCCAAGGGCGACGCCGCCAAGCTGACCCAGTCGGCCCAGGGCTATCGCGAGCAGGCGGTGCGGGAAGCCATCGGTGAAGCCTCGCGCTTCAGCCAGATCCTGACCGAGTACAAGCGCGCGCCGGGCGTGACCCGGGACCGCCTCTATATAGAGACCATGCAGCGGGTGCTGTCGCGCTCCAACAAGGTGGTCATCGACGGCAAGGGCGCCAGCGCCCCGATCATCCTGCCGCCCGATGTGTTCCGGCCCAAGACCGCCACCGCCCGTGTCGAACCCCAGGCGGAGGGCGGCCGTGTCGTCACGCCCAGTCCGGGAGCCCCGCAATGAACCGCCGCCTGACCACCTGGGGCCTCATCGCGCTTGGCGTCGTGATCGTCCTGTTCAACACCGTCTTCGTCGTCGAGCAACGCCAGCAGGCCATCGTGGTCCGCTTCGGCGAACCGGTCCGCGTGATCAATGCGCCGGGTGAGAACGCGCCGGGCCTGAAGATCAAGGCGCCCTTCCTCGAGAACGTCATCAAGCTGGACAAGCGCAACCTGAAGCTCGAGGCCGACCAGGAAGAGGTCATCGCCGCCGACCAGGAGCGCCTGGTGGTGGACGCCTTCGTCCGCTACCGCATCTCCAATCCGCTGCAGTACTACCGGACCCTGCGCGACGAGCGGACCGCCAACGACCGCATCGAGCGGCTGCTGAACTCGTCCCTGCGCCAGATCCTCGGCTCGGCGACCTCCAGTGACATCATTTCCGGACGCCGCGGCGCCCTGATGGCCCAGACCAAGGTGGACGTGGCCAAGCGCGCCAACTCCTCGCGCCTGGGCATCCAGATCATCGACGTACGGATCAAGCGCGCCGACCTGCCCGCCGCCAACCAGGCGGCCGTCTATCGCCGCATGCAGACCAGCCGCCAGCAGGAAGCCGCCCAGCGGCGGGCCGAGGGCGAACAGAAGAAGCGCGAGATCATCGCCGGCGCCGACAAGGAAGTGGCCATCACGCTGGCCACCGCCACCGAAGAGGCCGAGACCACCCGAGGCGAGGGCGACGGCCAGCGCACCCGGATCTTCGCCCAGAGCTTCGGCCGCGATCCCAGCTTCGCGGCCTTCTACCGCTCGATGCAGGCGTACGAAGCCGCCCTCGGCCAGGGCGACACCACGATGGTGCTGTCCCCCGACAGCGCCTTCTTCAAGTACTTCGAACGCGGACCCAACGCGCGGTAATTGGCCCAGGTCCCTTCTCCCCTTGCGGGAGAAGGAATTTAACCCAGCAAACCCCGCACCTCGTGCAGGTCCGCAGCGATGCGGACGCAGAGGGCGTGCATCTCCTGCGTGGGGTCCAGCAGGTCGGGGACCATGATGGTCATCATGCCGGCCGACGACGCGGCGCGGACGCCGTTGTGACTGTCTTCCAGGGCCAGGCAGAACTCCGGCGCGATACCGAGGCGTTCAGCGGCCTTGAGGAAGGGGTCGGGGTTGGGCTTGCCGTTGACGTAGTCGCCACGGGCGATGACCGCGTGGAAGCGCGGGAGGACGCCGGTCTTGCCCAGATGGGCCTCCACGGCCCGGTGGCTCGATGAGGTGGCGATGGCGCGCGGCAGGTCCAGGGCGTCGAGGGTGTCCAGCAATTCGATGACCCCGGTCTTCAGGTCGATGCCGCGCTCGCAGGCGATTTCCACATGCTCCGAGACCCGGGCGTTGAAGGCCGCAATCGGGAAGTCCTCGCCGAAGTGGTTGAGCACCTGGCGGTCGCTCATGGGGCCCGGCAGGCCGATCATGCTCTTGAACAGCGAGAGCGGCATGTCGTGGCCGTGCTCGGCGGCGGTGGCGAACATGGAGTCGCGGTAGACGACCTCGGTGTCGCAGAGCAGGCCGTCCATGTCGAAGACGACGGCCTTGGGGATGCGGGGCAATGTCATGGTCTGGCCTTAGCGCAAGGCCCGCCCGCCCGCCCAATCAAGCCTGGCGTCAGTCTGTAACGAAGTCGGCCGCCGTATAGCCCTGGAAGTAGAGCAGCGCCGTCAGGTCGGCATAGTCCACCTTGGCGTCGGCCTCGGCGGCGACGATGGGCTTGGCGCGGTAGGCGACGCCGAGGCCCGCCGCGTTGATCATGGCCAGGTCGTTGGCGCCGTCGCCGACCGCCAGGGCGTCAGCCGGGGTGAAGCCCGCCGCGGCGGTCTCCTCGCGCAGGGCGGCCAGCTTGGCCTCGCGGCCAAGGATCGGAGAGCCCACCTCGCCAGTGAGCAGGCCGCCAGCCTCGATCAGGGTGTTGGCGCGGTTGGCCTGGAAGCCGGCGGCCTGGGCCACGCGGCTGGTGAAGAAGGTGAAGCCGCCGGAGACCAGGAAGGCCCCTGCCCCATTGGCGGTCATGGTGCGCACCAGGGTCCGCGCGCCGGGGTTCAGCCTCACCCGCTCGTCGTAGCAGCGTTGCAGGACGTCGACCGACAGGTCCTTCAGCATGGCCACCCGCTCGCGCAGGGCCTGCTCGAAGTCCAGTTCGCCGCGCATGGCGCGCTCGGTGATCTGCGAGACCCTGTCCTTCACCCCGGCGAAATCGGCCAGCTCGTCGATGCACTCGCAGCCGATGATGGTGGAGTCCATGTCGGCGATCAGCAGGCGCTTGCGGCGGCCGTTCCAGTGCTGGACGCAGGCGTCGACGGGCAGGCCTTCGAGGGCATTGGCGACCGCGATGCGGACGGGCGCGATGGCGTCGGCCTCGACGGCGAGATCGACGGCGCCCGGGCCCAGGACGCGGGGCTCCTTGACGCGGGCGCGGGCGCCTGCGAGCGCTGTGGTGATCGGGCCGATGGCGGCCTGGGCCGCCTCTGGCGTGGGACTGACGAGGGTAAGGGCGAGCTGCATGGAGCCCCGCATCTGGCTGATCGCCGGGCCCACCGCAAGCGGCAAGTCAGCCCTGGCCCTGCGTCTGGCTCAGAAGACCGGGGCCGAGATCGTCGGCGCCGACGCCCTGCAGATCTATCGCGACCTGCGGGTGGTGACGGCGCGGCCCTCCCACGAGGACGAGGCCTGGGTCCCGCATCACCTGGTGGGAACCGTGGACGGCGCCGACGGCTGGTCGGTGGGGACCTGGTCGCGGGCGGCCGCCCAGGAGATCGCCGAGATCACCGGGCGCGGGCAATCGGTCGTCGTCGTGGGCGGGACCGGGCTCTATTTTCGCGCCCTGACCCACGGCCTGGCGGAGATCCCAGCCACGCCGCCGGAGGTGCGCGACCAGGCCGCCGCCGACTATGACACGATGGGCGAGGTCGGCTTCCGTCGCCGGCTGGCGGACGCCGATCCCGCCGCCGCCTTGCGGATCAGTCCCGGCGACAAGCAGCGGCTGGTCCGGGCCTGGGAGGTGTTCGCCGCCAGCGGGGTTTCGCTCACCGATTGGCAGGGGCGTACGGACCCCGCCCTGCCCGCCGGCAGCTATTCGTCCGTCGCGCTGGAGCCGGACCGCAAGGCGCTCTACGACCGCTGCGACGCCCGGTTCGAAGCCATGCTGGCGGCGGGCGCCCTGGAAGAGGTGGCCGAACTGATGGCGCGGGATCTCGACCCCGCCCTGCCGATCATGAAGGCGGTGGGGGTGCGCGAACTGGCGGCCCAGCTGCGCGGTGAGCTGACCCCGGCCCAGGCGCTCACCGCCGCCCAGCAGGAAACCCGCCGCTACGCCAAGCGCCAGTCCACCTGGCAACGGGGGCAGATGGCCGACTGGCCACGGATCACGGCCACCGACCCGGACGACCAGTGGAGGCAGTTTCTTGCGCTGAACCCCGGCTTGACGCCCTGACGGGGGCATGGCATCAGCAGGGACCTTCGTTTCTGGAGAATGCTCGTGCGCGAGATTCTTGTACTTGTACGGCGACCTGTCGCGGACTGACGATCACGTCAGTCTGAACAAGGTCGCTTGCACCGGGCCCCCAGAGGGCCTTTTTTAATGCCCCACACCAGGCCCCCCGAAATGACCGCTCACCAGACCACCATCGAAGCCGATATCGAAACCCTGACCGGCGCGGAGATCGTCGTGCGCGCCCTGATCGACCAGGGCGTCGAGGTGCTGTTCGGCTATCCGGGCGGGGCCGTGCTGCCGATCTATGACGCGCTGTTCGAAGAGACGCGCCTGCAGCACGTGCTGGTCCGCCACGAGCAGGGGGCGACCCACGCCGCCGAGGGCTATGCGCGCTCCACCGGCAAGTGCGGCGTGGTCCTGGTGACCTCCGGTCCCGGCGCCACCAATGCGGTCACCGGCATCGTCGATGCTTTGATGGACTCCATCCCGATGGTGGTGATCACCGGCCAGGTCGCCACCCACCTGATCGGCACCGACGCCTTCCAGGAGTGCGACACCGTCGGCATCACCCGGCCGATCACCAAGCAGAACTATCTGGTGAAGTCGGTGGAGGACCTGCCGCGCATCATGCACGAGGCCTTCCACATCGCCACCTCGGGCCGTCCGGGGCCGGTGGTCATCGACATCCCCAAGGACGTGCAGTTCTCCAAGGGCGCCTATCAGGGTCCCAAGGCGGTCAAACACAACCACGAGTACAATCCCCGCACCAAGGGCGACGCCGGCAAGGTGGCCGAGGCCGCGGCCCTGATCGCCGGTGCGCGCAAGCCGATCCTCTACACCGGCGGCGGCGTCATCAATGCCGGCCCCAAGGCCGCCCAGCTGCTGCGCGACTTCGCCAAGCTGACCGGCGCGCCGGTGACCTCGACCCTGATGGGCCTGGGCGCCTTCCCGGCGTCCGATCCGCAGTGGCTGGGGATGCTGGGCATGCACGGGGCCTATGAGGCCAACCACGCCATGCACGACTGCGACGTCATGGTCTGCATCGGCGCGCGCTTCGACGACCGGGTCACCGGCCGGCTGGACGCCTTCTCGCCGGGGTCGAAGAAGATCCACATCGACATCGACGCTTCTTCGATCTCCAAGAACGTCAAGGCCGACATCGGCATCGTCGGCGACGCGGGCTCGGTGCTCGAGGACCTGATCGCCGCCTGGAAGAGCCGCAACGCGGCCACCGACAAGGCGGCCCTGACGGAGTGGTGGGCGCAGATCGACCACTGGCGCGCGCGCAAGGGCTTCGCCTATTCGCCCGATAGCAAGCTGATCAAGCCCCAGTACGCCGTCCAGCGGCTGTACGAGCTGACCAAGGACCGCGACACCTACATCACCACCGAGGTGGGCCAGCACCAGATGTGGGCCGCCCAGTACTATCACTTCGACCAGCCCAACCGCTGGATGACCTCCGGCGGCCTGGGGACCATGGGCTACGGCCTGCCGGCCGCCGTGGGCGTGCAGATGGCCCACCCCGACTCGCTGGTGATCGACATCGCCGGCGACGCCAGCGTGCAGATGACCATGCAGGAGATGGCCACGGCCATTCAGTACGACCTGCCGATCAAGATCTTCATCCTGAACAACGAGTGGATGGGGATGGTCCGCCAGTGGCAGCAGCTGCTGCACGGGGAACGCTACAGCCACTCCTATTCGGCCAGCCTGCCCGACTTCGTGAAGATGGCCGAAGCCTTCGGCGGGATCGGCATCCGGGCCGAAACGCCGGGTGAGCTGGACGACAAGATCCTGGAGATGATCTCGGTTCGAAAGCCCGTGCTGTTCGACTGCCGGGTCACCAAGGAAGAGAACTGCTTCCCGATGATCCCGTCCGGCAAGGCCCACAACGAGATGATCCTGGCCAATGATGGCCGCGACCTGGGCGGCGTCATCGACGACGCCGGCAAGCGACTGGTCTAGGACGTTTGGTGCGTCCTTCTCCCCTTGCGGGAGAAGGTGTCGCGCGAAGGTGCGACCGATGAGGGCGCGCTCCCTTCTCAGAACAACAACTCCCGTCATCCCGGACGGCCGATAGGCCGATCCGGGACCCAGGGGCCGAGCGCTCCGCCCCTGGGTCCCGGCTCTCCGCTTCGCTACGGCCGGGATGACGTGAACGAGTTTGCTTGAGAAGCCTGTCGAGTCCGCACTGTAGTAGGCGGCGGAGGCAAGAGATCGGCCTCCGCCTCTGTTCCGTTAGTCGTCGACGCGGGCTTCGGCGGAGCCGCTGAGCACTTCGACGCCGGCCTGGTTGACCGTCTTGACGTCGAACTCGGCGATCTTGGCGCCGTCCTTGTCGCTGATCGCCTTCAGCGTGGCCGTCGCGTCCAGGGTGTCGCCCGGCCAGACCTGGCTGGTGAAGCGCACGCCGTACTTGGTCAGCCGGGCGTCGCCCACATAGTCGGTGAGCATCTTGCCGGTCATGCCCATGGTCAGCATGCCGTGGGCGAAGACCGACGGGTATCCGGCCACCTGGGTGGTGAAGATCTCGTCGGTGTGCAGCGGGTTGTAGTCGCCGGACGCGCCGGCGTACTGGACGATCTGGGTCCGCTTGAGGTCATCCACCAGGCGGGCGGTGTGGGCGTCGCCCACCTTCAGGGATTTCGCGCTGAGCGCCATGTTCTTACGCCTTCTCAGCGGGTTGTTCGACGGGGCGTTCGGTGCGGACACCGACGCCGCGGGCGGTGATCACCAGTTCGCCCGTCTGGTCGCGGTACTCGGTGACGCTCTCGGAGAAGACCAGCTTGCCCGAGCGCTTGCCTTCCTTTTCCCAGGTCTTGCCGGGCGTCGTGGTGGCGGTGAGCACGTCGCCGGCCTTGAGCGCACGGTGATACTCGAAGTGCTGCTCGGCATGCAGGCCGCCGCCGCCCCCACCACCGCCGCCACCAGGCGCGCGGGTGATGCCGGTGGCGTTCTTGCCCGAGCCGAACCAGGGCTGGCCGATCTTGGGCCGCAGGCCGTAGTCGGGGTCGAACTGGGCGCTGGCCTGGGCGAAGGTCGGGGGGGCGATGATGCCGCCGGCTTCGGTGGTCTTGGCGTAGTCGGCGTCGGAATAGACGCGGTTATCGTCGCCGACCGATCGGGCGAACATGAGGATGTGTCCCGCTTCGACGGGGAATGTCTTGGTAGCCAATTGGCGCTCCCTCTCCTGTGCGGTCATTGCCGCTCTCAAAATTCTATACCGGCTACTTTAGGGTCAGCTAGCGCGCCGTCCACTCCGGCTGACCGATGCGGCTCACGCGGATCAGCCGGCCGTACAGACCAACCTCGCGGAATTGGTACAGCCAGGCCGCGGTCGGCGGGTTGATCCAGTTGTCGTCGGCGAACATCCGCAGGATGGGCTCGCCGCCGTCGGGGTGCTCCTCGCTCATCGGCGACCCCGGATGATCCAGACGCGCCACCGGCTCGAACCAGGCGCGGTCCACCTCCGTCGGATCGGGACTGAGGCTCAGGGTCTCGTCGGTCCAGAACACCACCGGGGTCACCACGTGGCCGCCCAGGGTCTCGAAGTCGTCCAACATCCCCAGAGCCTCCTCCGGCGCGATGGCGACACCCAACTCCTCGGAGGTCTCACGGATGGCGCCGGCGATAGCGTCCTCGCCTGGCTCCAGGTTGCCGCCCGGCAGGGCGTAGTTGCCGGCGCCCCGGCGCATGGTGAGCGCCCGGCGGGTCAGCAGGTAGGTGAGCTCACCGTCCCGGGCCGACAGCACGATGGCCACAGCCGCCCGCCGGCGCTCGCCCGTTTCCAGGGCGATGCGCGGAAAGGCCGCGAGGTTGGCGGCGATGCGGTCCCGGTCTGCGTGCATGTCGCCAAGCATGCCGACCTGGACCGCCAGGGCAAGCCGCTTACGCCTTGAGCCGTAAACCTCCCAGATAGTCGCGCTTGCCCAGCGGCACGCCCTGCATGCGCAGAATGTCGTAGGCGGTGGTGGCGTGGAAATGCAGGTTGGGCAGGGAGAAGGACATCAGGAAGCCCTCCGCCGTGAAGGGCATCCGCATCGAGCCCATGACAAAGGCCATGTCCTGGCCCTCGAAGCCGTTGACCTCGGCGGGGTCGAGGGCCTTCAGCGAGGCCTGCGCGTCGGCCACCAGCTTCTGCAGATCGGCGTAGCTGAGCGGCGGGGAGGCGCCGCCCGGCGAGAAGGTCCCGGCCCGCACGCCGTCGATGGCTTCGGAGGAGTGGTGCACCACCGACGAGATCTGGAACCAGAAGGGCAGCATGTCGGGGAACAGGCGGACGTCGACGATCGAGTTGGGATCGACATTGTTGTCGGTGAAGTGGGACAGGCCCCGGTCGAGGAAACCGGCAACGCCGTTCAGCGACTGCAGGAATGAAGTGACGCTGACGTCGTAGAGTGAAATCGCCATGGCCTGAGGCCTCCCGTGCTTGTTGTGAAGCTGCTTGTCCGACATCCGCGCCGGGGAAGGCCAGCGATTTTCGGACTCACCGCGCGGCGGCCATCCCTTGCCCGGAGGCGGCGCTTGTGACACCTCCCTGCCGACGCCTTCTGCGAGACCTCGACATGTCCGACACCCAGCCCGCCTCCGTCTATGACCTGACGCCTTCGGAAGAGGCCGAGAGCCTGGCGACCTTCGCCATCCTGGTGGACAACGAGCCAGGGGTCCTGCACCGGCTGGTGGGGCTGTTCGCGGCCCGGGGCTACAATATCGAGAGCCTGACGGTGGCCGAGACCGACCGTCGCGCCCACACCAGCCGCGTCACCATCGTCACCCGGGGCACCCCGCATGTGCTGATGCAGATCGAGGCCCAGCTGGAGAAGATGGTGGCCACGCGCCACGTGCAGGACATCACCCGCGACCCCAACGGCCTGGAGCGCGAACTGGCGCTGGTGAAGGTCAAGGGGTCGGGCGGCGACCGGGTCGAGGCCCTGCGCATCGCCGACATCTTCCGCGCCAAGGTGCTGGACACCACCATCGACAGCTTCATCTTCGAGCTGACCGGCGCCTCGTCGAAGATCGACAAGTTCGTCGACCTGATGCGGCCCCTGGGCCTGGTGGAGCTGTCGCGCACCGGCGTCCTGTCGATCACCCGCGGGGCCGAGGTCTTCTAGGTTCTGGTGACCAGGTGGTTACCCAATCATCTGATCGCTGATTCAAGGCTGCGAGCGCTATTCGCAGGGTCCGGGCGGCACGCTGCGGGACCTGATGACTCTTCGCTCCGGCCAACCCAGCTCAACGAAGAACTGTCGTTGCGGGTGCAGAAGAATTGTGGGTCAAGTCGATCGGAAGATCGGTTCCCCTGAAGCCATCATCGCTTGGCCGGGCGCTCGTCCACGGATTGCTGATCTCTCCACTTTGAGGGTGTCGAGCCCAACTCTCGCTTGAACGCCCGGCTGAAGGCCTCATCGGATCCGTAACCCACCTCCTCAGCGATTTGCGCGATCGTCTTGCGCGTTTCTCGAAGACGCCGCTTAGCTGTTTGAAGCCGCCAGTTCGTCAGGTACCGGATAGGCGGCATGCCGATCAGCGCCGTGAAGCGATCAACGAACGCGCTACGCGACATAGAGGCTTCCCTGGCCAGAGAGTCCGTCGACCAGGGCGACCGGATGTTGTGATGTATCGCGGCCAGGGCGCGACCGATCTGCGGATCGGCGACTCCCTTCAACCATCCCCCAGCCTGCCCGGTGAGCGTCACGGAGTATTGGCGCATCGCCTCGACGAAGAGCGTTTCGGAGAGCCGCGACATCAGGCCCGAGGAAGCGAGTTTGCCAGTCGTCAGTTCGCTGGCGGCATATCGCACCGAGGCTTCGACCCAGTCCCGCGATACACCCTCGGTGATGTCGAGTTTCAGCACTCTTGGCAGGGCGGCGATCAACGGATTGTAAGTTTCCTCGCTGCCGAGAAAGCCACACACAATGTGCGTCGCCTCGCCGCCGCCGCCATACAGAACTCGCGCCAGTCCGCCATCCGCCGACGGTTGGATAAGACTACGCGCGCTCGTTGGCGCGAGGCCCGATGTGCTGGCCAGCGTGTGGACGTCATTCCTGGGCAGGAGCACGATCTCGCCGGCTCGCACCTCGATAGTGGGTTCCTCATCGACGCTGAGCAGCAGTCCTCCAGCGATCACGAAGTGGTAGGCGATCAGAAGCGCCGGCTTGACTAGGAAACCCGCGCAATCCTCGGCAAGGATGTTGGTGCGCACGCACCATGGCGTCGTGAATTGTGCGTCGAGGAAAATGCCGCCCGTCAGGCGAACCGACCGAAGCACCTCCGAAAGCGGATCAATCACGGTGGCCACCCTCAGGCTTGGACGAACCGTCGGTTGATCCGGTCAGGCGATCATTCGCCCAATCACAATTCGCCCTATTAATGGGCGCCATTGGAAGTTCCAACCAACTGCTGCATCTCGACCCTCCCCGGCTGGTCGGCGTCTTGGCGGGTTGACGGACGTCCGATAATCGCCCGCGCGATCCACTGTCTGTTTCCGCCGCAGCCGTCGAAGGTGGGCAGACGCGCTTCATGCGGCAATCACAACGTTTTTGAAAACCCTGAGGAATCGAATGGCAGGTCTTGTTGCGGTCATATACGGCGTCATCGCGTACGGCGTCACGCTCGTTTCGCTACTCTATCTCGTTGGTTTCATGGGGAACCTCATCGTTCCGAAGTCGGTCGACTCAGGGATGGCGGGGCCTCTGCTTCCGAGCGTGATCATCGACATCATGCTGATCGGACTTTTCACGATTCAGCACAGTGTGATGGCGCGCCAGGGCTTCAAGCGCTGGTGGGCGCGGTTCGTGCCGCCCATGGTCGAACGCAGCACCTATGTGCTCGTCACCAGTCTCGCCTTGATGCTCCTGTACTGGCAATGGCGGCCCATCCCCACGCTTGTCTGGGCGGCGCGCGAACCGATCGCCGTGGCGGCGCTCGACGGCATCTTCTGGCTGGGTTGGTTCGTCCTGGTGGCCAGCACCTTTCTGCTCAGCCATTTCGAGATGTTCGGACTTAGTCAGGTCTTCGCGCGCCTGTTCGGCAAGGCGCAACCGGAGCCGAAATTCCGCGCGCCCCTCTTCTACCGTCGTGTCCGCCATCCGATCCAGCTCGGCGTCCTGCTCGCCGTCTGGGCCACGCCCACGATGACCGTGGGGCATCTGCTGTTCTCGGTGGTAACCACCGGCTACATCCTGGTCGGCATTCAGTTGGAAGAGCGCGATCTGGTTCAGCAGTTCGGCGACCAGTATCGCAACTACCGGCGTCAAGCGGCAATGCTCGTGCCGCTTCCGGGCCGCAAGTTCGTCGATCCGAAAGACGTCAAGCTCTAGTCGCGGGGACAACGGGGGCAGCTTACCGGGGTGGACCCCAGACTGGAGTGCGCCTCTGAGATGAGACAGATAGAATAGAGACAGTTTTCACCGGAAAATCGAACTCCAAGAGTCTGGCTCATAATACTCATGTCGAATTTCTCGGGCTTTTCAACATTTGCGTCATGAATTCAATCGAGGCGATCAGGATCCATGCGGTTGAATTCTCGTGGGTGGTCTCGAAGTCATTGACGAGGCGACGGCTTACGCTTTCCTGCTGCAGATCATCCAAAAAACTGATCCCCCGGCCAATAGGCCATCAACATAAGAACGACAACGCCATGAACCAGACGCAGCGATCAAAGTATCTACGGGCCGCATTGGAAGTATTGGCAGTGGTTGGCCTCGCCTTCGCCTCCGGGGCTGGGGCGACCCCTGCTCCCGCGGCGCCCGCTCCTCCAAACTGCAGTGCCGCCGCAGAATACCACCACTTGGATTTCTGGATCGGCGACTGGGACACCTTCGAGACCGAAGCCCCGGGCGGCCCGTCTCTGGCTCGCGCCCACGTCGATTCCATCGCCCAGGGGTGCGCCATCCATGAGCTCTATGAGCAGAACGATGGGCTCATTGGCGACAGCATCCTAAGCTACGATCCCGTGCGCAAACAATGGCAACAGACCTGGGTCACCAATCGCGGTTCGATTATGGTGATCGTCGGCAACTTCAAGGACGGCGCGCTGGTTCTCGAAGGCGAGGTGCACCTCCAGGATGGTAAGTCGGTCATTCAACGCATCACCTGGACGGTCCAAAATAAGGGCGTGCGGGAGTCGGCGATGTTGTCGAAAGACGACGGCAAGACGTGGTCGCCGGCGTTCGACGTACTGTTCCTCAAGCACAAAGATTAGTCATTAACGGGCGGGGATCATCGAATGAAAGCCGCGCCCATCATATCCAGGGCGCCGCAGTTCATTCCCCGCCGCCCTTTTTTGGGCCTGTAGTCAGAGGCTGACGACGTGATGGATGGTCTGGAACCTGCTGGCTCCGAGTATGAGGCGGGCGCAGCCGCGCGACTGTGGGTCAAGCCCGTCGTCAACAGGACCTGGAACGTCGGCGCGACAGACGACCACACAGGTTCGTGAAAAACAGACCGCTTGGACGGTTTGTTTGTTGACGCGCGGTGAGTCCGGGTGTCTTTTCCTGCCAACGACGAGGCTGATCGGCGCGGACCCGCGAGGGTCCGAGCCAGAACCGGCCCAGACGGGGATTTGGAAACGACAGGCGATCCATTCATCGCCAGCCTGCTTTTAGTTGATTGATAGATTTCGCCATTTTGCTGCTCGGCCCAATTTCAGGGCCGGGCCGCGCTGAGTAATTTTCAATTGGACGAATTTGACATTCAGACGGCTCGGCGCCGGCGGCTCCTCCAGGATGCCGCAGGCGTCATGGCTCACCTTCGGCGCCGGCGTCCGTGCGGTTTCGCATGGGCGCCGCGCTCCGATATCGGGCGCGGGAGTTCACAGATCACAGAGGTCCTCCCAAGCGGTCGCAAAGATCGTCTGGGCACTGGCGCCGGCGCGCGAGACGCGTCGGCGTCTCTTTTCTTCACCTTGCCTCCCGTGGCGGAACGCCCGCAGGATGGATTGAGGCTGGGAGACGACTGACATGGGCGACAAGGCGGTCATCGCCCCCGAGGCGCGGCGCAGCCAGGCCGAACGTACGGCCAGCATGCGGGCCCGGCTGATCGACGCCGCGGTCGATTGCCTGAACCGGCTCGGCTATTCGGCCACCACGCTCTCGACCATCGCCGAGGCCGCCGGCGTCAGCCGCGGCGGCATGCTGCACCAGTTCCCGTCCAAGGTGGACCTGATGCTGGCGGTGGTCGCTTACGCCTCCGGCGCCGACGAGCGGTCGCACCAGCCGCCGGCCCTGAACGACGACGATGACAAGCTGGCCTATTTCATGTCGCGCACCGAGACGACCTGGACGGTGCTGATCCAGGAGCCGGCCATGGCCAAGCTCGAGATCATGATGGCCGCCCGCTCCGACAAGGTGCTGGCCGCCAAGCTGCCCGACATGTTCAACAGCATCGAACAGAACCGCCGCCACCGGATGTGGGAGCTGGCCCAGGAGATCGGCATCGAGGACCGCGAGGCCATCGACGCCATGGTGGGCCTGCACATGGCGGCGATGCGCGGCCTGGCCATGGAGCTGCTGGTCACCGGCGACCGGGCCCAGGTGGAGCGCTCCTTCGCGCTCCTGAAGTCCTACAAGGACATCCTGATCACCGGCCTGCTCGCCAAGGCCCAGGCCGGCAGGGCCCTCGCCTAGGCGACACGCCCGCTAGGCCACCGCGCCTTCGGGAATTTCACGGCTGGCGATGATCCGGCGGCGCACGATGGTGCGCATGGTCACGTACTGGATCGCGAACAGGGTGAGTTTGGTGGCCAAGGGGAAGATCGCCATGAAGGCCACCCAGTGGTCGGTGAAGGCCACCGCCACGATGGCGTTAACGATGCCGCTCACAAACATCAGGCCAGCCCAGGCATAGCCGAAGGCGACCATGACATCCTCGCCGTGACCGGCGGCGATCGGCGGCATGTAGCGCAGCATCCAGCCGCGCTTGAGCATGAAGGCGCCCACCAGCACATAGATCACCGTCGGCTTGACCATCAGGAAGCGCATGTCGTGGGTCAGCAGGCTGGCCGTGCCGAACACCAGGACCAGGCCAAGGCCCAGCCACTGCAGCGGCGCGATGGGCCTCTTCATGATCTTGAGAACCACCACCTGCCCCACGCCGATGGCGATGGCGACGGTGGCGGCGATGGTGGGATCGACCTTCAGGGCCACCAGGACCAGGAAGACGATGGTGGCCAGGAAATCCAGGACCAGGGGGCGGGCGGCGTAGAGCAGGGGATGCATCGGCGGGCTCTCGGGACAGGGCGAAACGTGATGCCCAAAGGCTAGGGGCGAAGGCCGTTTTCCGCCTAACCCGCTCACGCAGAATCCGTGGTGGTCCGCGAACCCACCCGCCCATTCACGCATCGCGAGCCGCAGGAGACCTGTTTTTTCCATCGGTTCTTCAATCCTGAACCAATCGGGCCTATATGTGCGGGGTCGGGTTTCGGCCCGACTATGAGGATAAACGCGCTCGTAATAAGCGGACTGGACCCGGGTGCGATTCCCGGCGGCTCCACCAATCTTCCCCCCGGTTATCGCGGGCAAGTGCGGGGCCGATCAGCATCGACAGACGTCTAAAGGTGTTGCTTTCTTCCGGCTTGGCCCACCGTTTCGGGCCTTTATCTAAATGCGAACGATAACTTCGCTGAAGAAGTCCGTTTGGCCGCGTAAGCGACCCGATAGATTTCGACCTAAACTCCTAGCGTCTTAGCAGCGCTAGGCGGGGCCCGGAGGGCGCCTTGCAACAGAAGCCCTCCACCTTTCCCCCGTCCTCGTTTTCTCAGTTGAAGTGCGCGGGCCGGGCGCCGCCGCAGACGGCTTCGCGCGCGGCGGGCAGGAAGAGCACGTAGTCCGGTTTCACCTGCGCCATCACCCGCCAGTCGAAGGTGCAGCGGTCCTCGTGGATCCAGGCGAGTTTGCCGACGTGGGCGGCGAAATAGGGCGGCATGGGATCGGCGGTGAAGCTGTCGCCGACAATCAGCACCGTGGGGCCGGGCTTACCCGTGTCGATGACGAAGGGCTGCGCTGAGCGCGCCTCCAGGCCTGGGATCGGCGCGCGGGCGACGCCAGGCGGCAGGGCGGTGGCGTCATAGACCTCCACCTGCTCGATGGCCTGGGGCTGGCCGGCCAGACGCGGCAGGTCGCCGTTGTCGAGGGCGACGGTGGCCCAGGACAGCGCCTGCGGATCGATGCGCCAGCCGGGTTGCCCCATGGCCTCGACGATCTGGCCGTAGGCCATCAGTGACCCGCGCAAGGACCAGTGGCTATCGAGCTGGCGATAGGCCTGTCCGTCAGCGCGGGCGGCGCGCAGGACGGGGCGCAGGTCCACGGCGGTGACGCCGCATTGGGCGAGGCCCGCAAGGATCAGGTCGTACTCGGTGGGGGACTTGGCCGGTCCCGCCCAGTCGGGCGCCAGGTCCGGCTCGATCTCGGCCGGCGACGGGGCGAGGCTGGCCACCACGGTCACGCCGGGCAGTTTGCTCATGGCCTCGCAGACGAAGGCGGCGTAGTCGGCGGCGCGGGCGGGATCGACATCCTGGCCGGTGGAACGCAGCAAGCCGTCCACCAGGAACATCTGACCCTTGTGGCCGGTGACGGCGGCGGCGGCGGCCCCCTCCCCGCCCAGCTTGCGTTGCAGCTTGGCGGCGGCGCGCATCAGGGGGTCGCGGAAGCCGAAGTGATCGGCGAGATACGCGTCGAGGACGCGGGGCAGCTTGCGCCATTCGCTCGCCGTGGTCGGCATGGTCGGCGCGGACGCCAAGCGGCGGTTCTCCTGCAGCGACACCGTCTTGAACGGTGCGAAGGGCATGGCCAGCACCGGCGCGACCAGGACGGCCAGGACCGCGAGGACCAGATAGCGGCGGGGGCGGGTCATCAGCATGGCGGCCCCCTAGAACCGGAAGTACAGGAAGGGGCTATAGGCGCCCCAGGCGACCTTCAGCAGGCAGAGCGCCAGCAGGATCACGATCCCCGCCGCATCGGCCCAGGCCAGGCCCTGGAGCCTGCGCACGGCCCTGGGCAGGCCGAACACCGCCAGCAGGCCGGCCAGCGGGACCAGCCACAGATGCAGGGGTTGCAGCGCCGCATCGGTCTGGGCCTGCAGGCCGCCGAGCCCGCGCAGACCGGCCATGCCGGTCCAGAGGTCGAGGACGCGCCCGAGGTCATGGCTGCGGAACAGCACCCAGCCGAGGGTCACAGCGGCCAAGGCATAGACCCAGCCGATCATGCGCGGGAGCCTGGCCAGAAGGCGGCCCAGCCCGGCCCGCTCGATCACCAGGAAGACCCCATGCCACGCGCCCCAGAGCACGAAGGTCCAGGCCGCCCCATGCCAGAGGCCGCACAGCAGGAAGACCACGATCAGGTTGCGCCAGGTCTTCCAGGCCGGACCGCGATTGCCCCCCAGCGGGATGTAGAGATAGTCGCGGAACCAGGTGGACAGGCTGATGTGCCAGCGCCGCCAGAACTCGGTGATCGAGGCCGAGGCATAGGGCGTGCGGAAGTTGCGTGGCAGGGAGAAGCCGAAGATGACGCCCAGACCGATCGCCATGGTCGAGTAGCCGGCGAAGTCGAAATAGATCTGCAGGGCGTAGGCGCCGGCCCCCAGCCAGGCCTCGATCAGTCCGGGCGCCTTGGCGTGGTCGAAGACGGCGTCGGCCAGGGGGGCGATGGGGTCGGCGATCAGCAGCTTTTGCGCCAGACCGATGATGAACAGCCGCATGCCCGCCGAGGCCCGCCCCAGGCTGTGGCGCCGGCTTGCGAGCCGGCGCGCGATGGTCTTGTAGCGGACGATGGGCCCGGCGATCAGCTGCGGGAACAGGGCGATGTAGAGCGCCACCTGGGCCGGATCGCGATTGGCGGGGAAGCGGCGCCGGTAGGTGTCGATCAGGTAGGACAGGCCGTGGAAGGTGAAGAAGGAAATCCCCAGCGGCAGGGGGATCTGTGGGTCCGGCAGCCCGGCGCTGACCGCGATCAGGCCCACATACTTGAACACCGTCAGGGTCGAGAGATTGATCGCCACAGCCAGGGCCAGGGCGGTCTTGCGCGCCGCGCCGTCGCGGGCGTCGATGGCGAGCGCCGCGGCGTAGTTCACCAGAGTCATGGCCGCCATCAGCACGACGAAGACCGGCTCGCCCCAGGCGTAGAACACCAGGGAGGCGGCCAGCAGGACGGCGTTCTTCGCCGGCGTCGACGGGCTGGCGAAATAGGCCGCCAGGCACAGCGGCAGGAAGACGAACAGGAAGGTCGGCGATGCAAACAGCATGGTCTTGGACGGCGGCCCCCGGACAGATTCCGCAATAGGGGCATCCGCCATGTCCGCCAAGCGCGTGGCGCCGACGACGCAGCGCGCGTTTTGACTCGCCTGCCGCCTTGCGCGGACGCCGGGAGGCGTTACCCTTTGTGAAGTTACCTATCGCCCCTCGGAGACACCATGGCTCAGGACCCGCCGGCCCAAGACCAGATGCACTACGAGGCGATGGCTCAGGAAGCGCTGCGTGGTGTGGTCAAGGCCGCCCTGAAGCGCGCCGCGGCTCCCGACGGCCTGCCGGGGGCGCACCATTTCTACATCACCTTCAAGAGCGAGGCGCCCGGGGTCTCCGGCCCCGCCGACCTGCTGGGCAAGTACCCGGACGAGATGACCATCGTCCTGCAGCACCAGTACTGGGACCTGGCGCCCGGCGAGACCTTCTTCTCCGTCACCCTGAAGTTCGGCGGCCAGCCCAAGCGGCTGTCTGTGCCCTATGCGGCGGTGACCCGGTTCTACGACCCCAGCGTCCAGTTCCTGCTGTCCTTCGAGCCCACGCCGGTGGCCGGCGAGGTCCGGGCTCCGGCCGCCGAGAAGGCCGCGCCCGCGACGGACGCCGCCGATGTCGATCCGGAAGCGGCCAACGTCGTTTCCCTGGACCAATTCCGCAAGAAGTGAGCCCCCGACCATGACCGACGTCGCAGCCCCGGAGGCCCTGACCGACGAGGCGATCCTGGCGCGCTTCCTGCGTTCCAAGAACCAGCCCACCGGCTCCCAGACCCTGGGCTTCCGCATGGTGGCCGTCAGCCAGGCCGAGAAGTCGGTGGAGGTGGCCTTCGAGGCCCGGGCCGAACTGCTGCTCAACCCGATGAAGCAGATCCAGGGCGGCTACCTCTGCGCCATGCTGGACGAGGCCATGTCGACGGCCTGCATGGTGGCCTCGGGCATGACCCATGTCGCTCCTACCGCCGAGATGAAGACCACCTTCTTCCGCCCCGCCATGCCTGGCGTCCTGAAGGGTATCGGCCGGGTGGCCAAGTGGGGGCGGACCATCGCCTTCACCGAGGGCGAGCTCTACGACGCCGACGGCCGACTGGTGGCCAAGGCCACGGGCACGGCGGTCCCCACCCCCTTCCAGAGCTACAAGAAGTAGCATGGGCGCGCGCCGCGGTTTCCTCGGCGTCCTGATCGTCCTGCTGCTCGGCTGGACGGCCCCGGCCTTTGCGGCGACGGGCCCCTTCTCCGACTGGGCCGCGGTGGTCGTGGCCGGCGACTGGCACGCCCACTCGGGCGGCCCTTCCGAAGCCTTCGACAACGCGCGCCGCGATGTCTCCCAGGAACTGGAGCGGATCGGCTTCGACAAGGCCAACCTGCGGCAGCTTTCCGTCCGGCCCGAGCGCTACAAGGACGTCAAGGCCGGCAAGTCCAGCCCCAAGGCCATCTACGAGGCCCTGACCGAGATCGCCCCCAAGGCCCAGGGCGGCTGCCTGGTCTATTTCTCCTCGCACGGCGCGCCGCAGGGGGTGCTGGTGGACCAGAGCATCCTACCCCCGCCCCTGCTGGGCGCGATCCTGGACCGCACCTGCGGCCAGCGTCCGACGGTGGTGGTGATCTCGGCCTGCTTCTCCGGCGTCTTCATCCCGGATCTGGCCCAGCCCAACCGCATGATCCTGACCGCCGCGCGGCCCGACCGCACCTCCTTCGGCTGCGGCGAGGCCAACAAGTATCCGTTCTTCGACGAATGCTTCCTGCAGTCGAGTTCAGCGGCCCATGACTTCCCGAGCCTGGCCAAGGAAGTCCAGGCCTGCGTGGCCGCCCGCGAGAAGAAGGAGGGCATGACGCCGCCCTCCGAACCCCAGGTCTGGATCGGCCCGCAGTTGCGCCCGATGCTGCCGCTGTACCCGTTCCCGGTGGGTCCACCGCCGAAGGGGTGATGGCAGGGGTGACAACCTGTCTTCCCTTACGGTCAGGCGCCGGGTTGAAGAGCGCGCAGGCGTCTCTACAAGGAGGTCTCGCGCCAGCCCTTCACCCGAAGCCGATCTCTCCGATGAATTCCGTCGCCAAAGCCGCCTTCGCCGCGCTCCTCCTGCTCCTGGCCGCTCCGGCCGCCGCCCAGGATGCGGCCGCGTCCTCGGCGACCGCCGCCGCCAATCCCAAGGGACCCGTGCCCTACGAGGCCCTGAAGCGGCCCGCCCAGCCCGCGGTCCGCGCCACCGTGCGTCCCGCCGCCGCGAAGCCCGGCGCTGCTTCCGTCACGATCCCCAGTCTGACCACCCTCGCCCCGGCTGCGCCACTGACCCCCGCGGGCGCCCGCCTAGCCGCGGGCCAGGCCCTGCCGCCGGCTGAGCTCGAGGCCTATGTCGACGGCGTGGTGAAGGACGCCATGGACCGCGAGCATATCGCCGGCGTCACCGTGGCGGTAATCCAGGACGGCCAGGTGGTGCTGAAGAAGGGCTACGGCTTCGCCAGCCTGTCGCCGGCCCGCAAGGTCAATCCGGACACCACCCTGTTCCGGGTAGGCTCAATCTCCAAGACCTTCACCTGGATCGCCCTGATGAAGGAGGTCGAGGCCGACCGCATCCGCCTGGGCCAGCCGATCAACCTGTACCTGCCCGAGCAGCTTCAGGTGAAGGACCAGGGCTTCCACACCCCGATCCGCGTCCGCAACCTGCTGGACCACTCCGCGGGCTTCGAGGACCGGACGCTCGGCCAGCTTTTCGAGAAGAGCCCCAACCGCGAACGGCCGCTGGCGGCCTATCTGCGCCAGGAGCGCCCGCGCCGCGTCCACGCGCCGGGCGCGGTGGCCAGTTATTCCAACTATGGCGCGGCCCTGGCCGGCGAGGCGGTATCCTACGTCTCCGGCAAACCCTTCGAGCGGCTGATCGAGGAGGAGATCCTCCTACCGCTCGGCATGAACCACACCACGTTCCGCGAAGCCCGTCCCGCCAAGCCCGGCCTGCCGGCTCCAATGCCCCAGGCCCTGCAGGGGGATCTATCAGAAGGCTATCGCTGGACGCCCACCGGCTACAGCGCCCGGCCCTACGAATATGTCGGCCATGTCGCCCCGGCGGGCTCAGCCTCCTCCACCGCCGGAGACATGGCGCGCTATATGCAGATGCTGCTGAATGGCGGCGGCCTCGATGGGGCGACGATCTACGGCCCCGCGGCGGCCAGGGCGTTCAGCACGCCGCTACGGCGCACGGCGCCAGGGATCAACGGCTGGCCGCACGGCTTCATGGCCTATGACCTGCCCGGCGGCCACAAGGGCTTCGGACATGCCGGCGGCACCCTGTCCTTCCTGTCCAACATGGTGGTGGCGCCTGACCTGAAGCTGGGCGTCTTCATCAGCACCAACACCGAGACCGGCGGCGCCCTGGCCACGCGCCTGCCCGAGCGTATCGTGGCGCAGTTCTACGCCGCCCCCATGCCCTTCCCCCGTAAGGGCGTCGCCGCGCTGGTCGATAGTCGCGCGGTCTATGAGGGCTACTATCTCGGAACGCGACGGGCCTATCGCGGCCTGGAGTCCTTTGTCGGCAAGGTGATCAACGGCGTCTCGGTCAGCATCACTGACGACGGCCGCCTCGTCACGTCCGGCGGCATGGGCGAGGCCGCTCGCAGCTGGGTCCCCGAGGGCGACCCGCTGGCTGGGCGGTTCATCTCGGCCGCCGGCGCCGAGCGGTTGAGTTTCGACATCCAGGACGGAAAGGCCATCAGCTTCAGCCGCGCCGACGGCGTCACCACCTTCGAACGCACCGGCTTCTGGAACCGGCCCTCCAACCTGCTGATCCTGGCAGGTCTGACAGCGTTCGCCGCCGCGGCGACCCTGGGCGCGGTGTTGATGCGCAATCGGCGCGAATTCCGCGAGACCGGCATCCAGAGCCAGGCCAGCCTGATCCAGAATATCCAGGCCGCCCTGTGGCTGACCTCGATGGTGCTGTTCCTGGTCTGGGTCTCGAAGACCCGCGACCTCGCCAACGTCATGTACGGCTGGCCGGGCCCCACTCTGGTGATCGCCTCGGCCTGCGCCTTCGTCGCCGCCCTGATGACGCTCGGCACCGTGCTCATCGTACCCGCCGTCTGGCGCGGCGGCCGCCGGGTCGACAGCTGGACCCAGGCGCGCAAGGCGGGCTTCACCTTCACGGTGCTGCTCTACACGACCTTCTCGGTGGTCCTGGGCCTCTGGGGCGCGCTGACCCCCTGGGGCGGATAGGCCCGAGCCCGAGCCCTCCTGCGACATCGCGTCCCCAGTCCGGGGACAGCGGCGCTCAGATGTAAACGGCTCGTTTACCAAGCACTGGGTAAATCCTGCCTAGCGGCGGGCGCATTCTGTGACGGCCCCCCGCTTTGGAAACAGGGACGGCCTCGCGTTGAACAGTTTCGTCGCCGCCTTGCAACGGTTCGGTATCGGACGTCTCGCCGCCATGCTGGGGGTCGGCATCGGGGTGGTCGCGGCGGTTGTCGCCCTGACCATGAACCTCGGCCAGCCCAAATCCCTGCTCTATTCGAACCTGGACCTGAAGGAGGCGAGCTCGATCACTGCGGCCCTCGACCAGGCCAACGTGAAATACGAGGTCAAGGGCGACGGCTCCACCATCATGGTCGGCCGCGACGAGGTGGCCTCCACCCGCCTGCTGCTGTCGGCCAAGGGCCTGCCGACGTCGGGTTCGGTGGGCTACGAGATCTTCGACAACGCCAACGCCATGGGCCAGACGGACTTCGTCCAGCAGCTCAACCGCCAGCGCGCCCTGGAAGGCGAGCTGGCCCGCACCATCCAGGCCCTGGACGGCATCACCTCGGCCCGCGTCCACCTGGTCCTGCCCAAGCGTGAACTGTTCGAGGAAGAGGCTGAACAGCCCTCGGCCTCGGTCAGCATCGGGGTTGGCGGCCGCGAGCCCAGCGCCGACCAGGTCCGCGCCATGCAGAACCTGGTGGCCGGCGCCGTTCCCAATCTGAAGCCGGACCGCGTCACCGTGGTGGACCAGCACGCCAAGACCCTTTCGGGCGGAGAGGCCGGCGACGCCATGGCCGCCGACGGCCGCAAGAGCGACGTCGAACAGCGCATCACCAAGACCATCAAGACCCTGGTCGAGGGTATGGTCGGCGCGGGCAAGGCCCGGGTGAACGTCACCGCCGACCTGGACCTGTCGCGCATCACCATCGCCGAGGAAAAGTTTGATCCGGACGGTCAGGTGATCCGGTCGGAATCCACCACCGAACAGACCGCCAAGGAAAACAGCCCGACCTCCTCGGGACAGGTCTCCGCCGCCGCCAACATCCCCGGCGCGCCCGGCGCGGACACCGACAACAGCGTCTCCAACAGCGGCAGCACCGAATCCACCACCAACTACGAGATCTCCAAGACCACGCGGACCGAGGTGAAGGAGCCCGGCCAGCTGAAGCGCATCTCCGTGGCCGTGGCCGTGGACGGGATCACCGCGCCGGGCAAGGACGGCAAGCCCGGCGCCTACACCCCGCGCAGCGCCCAGGAGATGCAGCGCCTGGAACAGCTGGTGCGCACCGCGGTCGGCTACGACCAGGCCCGCGGCGACCAGGTGACGGTGGTCAATGTCCGCTTCCCCTCCACGGTCGACGCCGACGGCGTGACGGCGGCCAGCCCGCTGATGGGCTTCGACAAGAACGACATCATGCGCGCCGCCGAGCTGGGGGTGATGGCCATCGTGGCGCTCGCCATGATGATCTTCGTCGTCCGACCGATGCTTGGCGGCGGCGGCGGTCGCGGCGGCGTCGTGGGCAACGGCCTGCCGGCCCTGACCATGGCCAGCGCCCCGCAGATGACCCGCATCATCACCACCGCCGACGGCCAACCCATGCAGGTCGCCGTCGACCCCAACACCGGCCAGTCGCTGGCCCTGCCCGGCCCCGGCAACGAGCTGGAGTCGCGGATCGACATCGCCCGGATCGAGGGCCAGGTGAAGGCCTCCTCCGTCAAGCGCGTCGCCGAGTTCGTCGACACCCACCCAGAAGAGTCGGTGTCGCTGCTGCGCACCTGGCTGCATGAGACCACCTGATGGCCGTCGGCTCCAAAGGCAAGGCGATCACCGACGTCACCCGCCTGAGCGGGCCGGAGAAGGCGGCCGTCATCCTGCTGGCGCTCGGCGAAGACCACGGCACCATCTGGCAGCAGCTGGACGACGAGGAGATCAAGGAGATCTCCCAGGCCATGGCCGGCCTCGGAAACGTGGCGGCCTCGGTGGTCGAGCAGCTGCTGGTGGACTTCATCTCCGGCATGTCCGGCGCCGGCGCGATCATGGGCTCCTTCGAGCAGACCCAGCGCCTGCTGGCCGCCTTCCTGCCGGCCGAGAAGGTCGACACCCTGATGGAGGAGATCCGCGGTCCCGCGGGTCGCACCATGTGGGACAAGCTGGGCAACGTGAACGAGGCGGTGCTCGCCAACTATCTGAAGAACGAATACCCGCAGACCGTCGCCGTGGTGCTGAGCAAGGTGAAGTCCGACCACGCCGCCCGCGTGCTGGGCGCTCTGCCGGAAGACTTCGCCCTGGAGTGCGTCACCCGCATGCTGCGGATGGAGCCGGTGCAGCGCGAGATCCTCGACAAGATCGAGCAGACCCTGCGGACCGAGTTCATGTCCAACCTGGCGCGCACCTCCAAGCGCGACAGCCACGAGATGATGGCCGACATCTTCAACGCCTTCGACCGTCAAACCGAGGCGCGCTTCATCGCGGCCCTGGAAGAGCGCAACCGCGAGAGCGCCGAGCGCATCCGCGCCCTGATGTTCGTCTTCGAGGACCTGTCCAAGCTCGACCCCGGCGGGGTCCAGACCCTGCTTCGCGCCGTCGAGAAGGACCAGCTGGGCCTGGCCCTCAAGGGCTCGTCCGACAGCTTGCGCGAGATGTTCTTCTCCAACATGTCCGAGCGCGCCGCCAAGATCATGCGCGAGGACATGGAGGGCATGGGCCCGGTGCGTCTGCGCGACGTCGACCAGGCGCAGATGGCCATGGTGCAGGTCGCCAAGGACCTGGCCGCCAAGGGCGAGATCATGCTGGCCGGGGCCGGCAGCGACGATGAGCTGATCTACTGATGGCCAGCGATATCCCTCACGAGAAGTTCGGCTTCGACACCGTGTTCGACGGCGCGGGCGACGTCGCCTTCGCCCAGCCGCGGCCGAAGCGCTCCTACAGCGCCGAGGAGGTCGAGGCCGTGCGCCAGACCGCCTTCGCCGCCGGCGAGAGCCAGGGCCTGGCCTCCACGGCCGCCCTGCAGGCCCAGGCCCTGTCGCGTATCGCCGACGCCGCCCGCGCCGCCCTGCCCACCCTGGCCGAGGTCGCACACGAACACCGGCTGGGCTCGGCCCACCTGGCCCTTGCCTGCGCCAAGGCCATCGCCGACGCCGCCCTGCTGCGGTTCCCCGAGGCCCCGATCCAGGCGGCCCTGGAATCGCTGGCCCGCGAAATCGAGGCCGCGCCGCGCCTGGTGGTGTCTGCCAACCCCGACCTCGCCGTCGCGCTCGAGCCCCTGCTGGCGGAGGTCGCCCAGGGCATCGGCTATGCCGGCGCCATCCACATCAAGCCGGCGGCGGGCCTCGGCCACGCCGCCTTCACCCTCGACTTCGGCGACGGCGCGGCGGCCTACGACCCCGGCGCCGCAGCCGAGCGCGTGGCGGTGGTCCTGGAAGCGGCGCTCGCCGCCGAGGGCCTGCACGCCGAACCCCTTATTCCTGGAAGTGAAGGCTAATCCCCATGGCCGAGAACGGACTTGAGCTCGACGAATTCGCCCCCGGCGATCCGCTCGCCGACATGTCGATGGACATGGAGGACAAGACCGCCACCGACCTGGCGCCGGTCTTCGACGTCCCGGTCTCGATTTCCGCGGTCCTTGGCCGCGCCACCATGTCGGTGGCCCAGCTGCTGCAACTCAGCTCCGGCAGCGTGCTGGAGCTGGACCGCAAGGTCGGCGAGGCCATCGACATCTACGTCAACAACCGCCTGGTCGCCCGGGGCGAGGTCGTCATCGTCGACGAACGCCTGGGCGTGACCATGACGGAAATCATCAAGGACGGGGACTCGGCGGCCTGACGGCCCCTGGAGTCTGAGGAGATTTGATATGCGGCTTCTGGTCGTCGGAAAATTGAACGGGCAACTGTCCACCGCCGTGAAGATGGCGATGTCGGCGGGCGCCAAGGTCAGCCACGTGGAGACCATCGCGGCCTGCACCCACGCCCTGCGCGCGGGCCAGGGGGCCGACCTGCTGCTGGTGGACTATGACCTCGACATCGCCGCCCTGATCGCGGCCAACGAGGCCGAGCGCATCCGGGTGCCGGTGGTGGCCTGCGGGGTCGACGCCGATCCCAAGCGGGCCGGCGACGCCATCCGCGCGGGCGCCAAGGAGTTCATCCCCCTGCCCCCCGAGGCGGAGATGATCGCCGCGGTGCTGGCCGCGGTCTCCGACGACAACAAGCCCATGGTGGTGCGCGACGCCGCCATGCAGGCCGTGATCTCGCTGGCCGACCAGGTGGCGGGCTCGGAAGCCTCCATCCTGATCACCGGCGAAAGCGGCTCGGGCAAGGAGGTCATCGCCCGCTACGTGCACCAGAAGTCACGCCGGGCCTCCAAGCCCTTCATCTCGGTCAACTGCGCGGCGATCCCCGAGAACCTGCTGGAGAGCGAGTTGTTCGGCCACGAGAAGGGCGCCTTCACCGGCGCACTCGCCCGCCGCATCGGCAAGTTCGAGGAAGCCAACGGCGGCACCCTGCTGCTGGACGAAATCTCCGAGATGGACGTGCGCCTGCAGGCCAAGCTGCTGCGCGCCATCCAGGAGCGCGAGATCGACCGGGTCGGCGGCTCCAAGCCGGTGAAGGTGGACATCCGCATCCTGGCCACCTCCAACCGCGACCTGGTCCAGGCCGTGAAGGATCACACCTTCCGCGAGGACCTGCTCTACCGCCTCAACGTCGTGAACCTGCGCCTGCCGGCCCTGCGCGAGCGGCCCGGCGACGTCGTCGCCCTGGCCGAATTCTTCGTCAAGAAGTACGCCGCCGCCAATGGCGTGGCCGAACGTCCGCTGTCGGGGGAGGCCAAGCGCCGCCTGGCCGGCCACCGCTGGCCGGGCAATGTGCGCGAGCTGGAAAACGCCATGCACCGCGCCGTCCTGCTGGCCATCGGCCCGGAGATTGACGAGGCCGCCATCCGCCTGCCCGACGGCCAGCCCCTGGCCGCCCCCGACCCCGGCTCGCGCACCGCCTATGCCGCCGCGACCGCCGCGGAATCGGCGACCCGCAACTTCGTCGGACAGACCGTGGCGACCATGGAACAGCAGCTGATCATCGACACCCTGGAGCATTGCCTGGGCAACCGCACCCACGCGGCCAACATCCTGGGCATCTCCATCCGCACGCTCCGCAACAAGCTCAAGGAATACAGCGAGGCCGGCGTCTCGGTCCCCGCGCCACAGGGCATGGGCGCCCACGCCGCCTAGTCGCCTGATCTCTTCGCTTTCCGCCTGCCCTCGTCAGAGGGCGGGCGCTTCGGATTCCACCCATGGCTGACGTCCCCGCAGGTTACGGTACGAACCGCCCCTCCGCCGGAGAGGTGTGGAGCTGGATCGCGCGTGGCGAGGTGGCCCTGGCCATCGGCGTCATCGGCGTCATCGTCCTGCTGATCCTGCCCATCCCGGCGTTCATGCTGGACGGGCTGCTGGCGATCTCGATCACCAGCGCGGTGCTGATCCTGATGACCTCTCTGCTCATCAGCCGGCCGCTGGAATTCACCGCCTTCCCGACGGTGCTTCTGGTCACCACCCTGTTCCGACTGGCGCTGAACATCGCGTCGACCCGCCTGATCCTCGGTCACGGCCACGAGGGGGCGCACGGGGCGGGTAAGGTCATCGAGGCCTTCGGCCACCTCATGACCGGGGGCAGTTTCGCCATCGGCCTGATCGTCTTCGCCATCCTGGTGCTGGTGAACTTCGTGGTCATCACCAAGGGTTCGGGCCGGATCGCCGAGGTGGCGGCCCGCTTCACCCTGGACTCTATGCCCGGCAAGCAGATGGCCATCGACGCCGACCTGTCTTCGGGCCTGATCGACGAGGACTTGGCCAAGAAGCGCCGCAAGGAGCTGGAGCAGGAATCGACCTTCTTCGGGGCCATGGACGGCGCCTCGAAGTTCGTGCGCGGCGACGCGGTCGCCGGCCTCGTGATTGTCGCGATCAACGTGATCGGCGGCATTCTGATCGGGGTGATCCAGCACAAGGTTCCGATCGCGCAAGCCGCCTCCACCTACACCATCATGACCATCGGCGACGGCCTGGTCAGCCAGATCCCGGCCCTGATCATCTCCATCGCCGCGGGCTTCCTGGTGTCGAAGGCCGGCGTCGACGGCTCGGCCGACAAGGCGCTGGTCACCCAGTTGGCCATGAACCCCATCGCGCTCGGCATGGTCTCGGCCACCGCGGGCGTCGTGGCCCTGATCCCGGGCATGCCGATCATCCCCTTCGCCATCGTCTCCATCGCCTCGGGCGTGCTGGCCTGGCGGCGAGGCCATACCAAGCCGGCGGCGGCGGAATCGAATTCGCTCACCGTGGCGGCGCCCACCGCCGAGGAATCCGAAGAGCCGATCAGCCAGACCCTGGCCATAGACGAGATCAAGATCGAGCTGGGCTACGGCCTGCTGCCGCTGATCAACGACCTTGAGGGCCGTCGCCTGACCGACCAGATCAAGGCCCTGCGTCGGACGCTGGCCACCGACTACGGCTTCGTCATGCCGGCGGTGCGTATCCTCGACAACATGCGCCTGCCCAGCCAGGGCTACATGATCCGCATCAAGGAGATGGAGGCCGGCGGTGGCGAGGTCCGTCTCGGCTCGCTGATGGCCATGGACCCGCGCGGCGGCCAGGTGGACCTGCCCGGCGAACACATCCGCGAACCGGCCTTCGGTCTGCCCGCCACCTGGGTGGACGACAGCCTGCGCGAGGAAGCCACCTTCCGCGGCTACACCATCGTCGACCCGGCCACCGTGCTCACCACGCACCTGACCGAGATCCTGAAGGAAAACATGCCCGACCTGCTCTCCTACGCGGAGCTGCAGAAGATGCTGAAGGATCTGCCCGCCGAGCAGAAGAAGCTGGTGGAAGACCTGGTGCCCCAGGTGGTCTCGGCCACCACCATCCAACGCGTCCTGCAGTCGCTGCTGAAGGAACGGGTCTCGATCCGTGACCTGCCCTCAATCCTGGAAGGCATCGGCGAGGCCGCGCCGCACACCCAGTCCATCACCCTGCTGGTGGAACAGGTCCGTGGCCGCCTGGCCCGCCAGCTGTCCTTCGCCCACCGCGGCGACGACGGCGCCCTGCCGATCATCACCATGTCGGCCGAGTGGGAGAACGCCTTCGCCGACGCCCTGATCGGGTCGGGCGACGAGAAGCAGCTGGCGCTGGCGCCGTCGCGCCTGCAGGAGTTCATCCGCGGCGTCCGCGACACCTTCGAACGGGCCGCGCTGAACGGCGACTCACCGGTGCTGCTCACCAGCCCGCAGGTCCGCCCCTATGTCCGCTCGATCATCGAACGCTTCCGCGGCCAGACGCCGGTGATGAGCCAGAACGAGGTGCATCCCAAGGCGCGGCTCAAGACCGTCGGGACGATCTAGCCCCGCACAACGTGTGCGCCGTTGCAGGCGCGCTTTTCCACTGGTAGCGGTTTCGCCCATGGGGCGATTGTCAGCTCCGAGCTTGGACATCGCATGCGACCATCCAAACCCACTTACCAGCGCGGCGCGGGGGCCAGCCTGTTCTGGGACCTGCTGACCTTCGAGCGTCTGATGACCAACCAGGTCATCCACCTGATCTATTGGGCGGGCCTCGGCGTGATCGCCCTGATCGCCTTCGGGTTCATCGGCACCGCCGTTGGCGTGGCCCTGCGCGAAGAGCTGTTCATGGGGATTCTGCTGGCCGTCAGCGTGCTGGTGGGCGGCTTCCTGGTGGTGGGCGCCCTGGTGCTGCTGTGGCGCTCATTCTGCGAGCTCTACGTCGCCATCTTCCGCCTCAGCGACGACCTGCACGCCATGCGCCAAGCCGTGGACGCCGAGAATTCGGTCCGCGCGCCGCAACCGCCGCAACCGCAGTAGGTCAGCCGAGACCCTGAACCCAGGCCCGCGCGGCCGGTTTGGGATCACCATTGATATCGAACAGCAGCGGCGCGTCGGCGGCGTCCTCGCGCTTGCGCCAGGACTCCCGGTCGCGCAGGCCCCAGGTGGTGAAGGCGAACTGCTGGTGTTGCGGCAGGGCCGAGAAAGCCTCGGCGGCCTCGCGGTAGAGGTCGGCCTGGCGGGTCAGCCGCTCGGTGCGCCCGCCGCCCTCCTGCAGGGAGACGTCCATCTCGGAAATGTGGATCGGCAGGCCGAGGGAGGCGAGGTCGGCGATGGCCGCCTTGATGAGGCCCTTCTGGTCGCCGGCCGCCAGGTGAGTCTGGGTGCCCAGACCGCCCAGGGGCGCGCCGGCCTTCAGCAGGGTCTCGGCCAGTTTCAGATAGGCCCGTCGCTTGTTCGGCAAGGTTTCCAGGAAGAAGTCGTTGAGGAACAGCACCGCGCTGGGATCGGCCTCGCGGGCATGCTGGAAGGCCAGGATCATGTGCTCCAGCTTGCCCAGCTTGCGGGCCCACAGGCTGTCGCGCCAGCCGCTGCCGTCGTCCAGCACCGTCTCGTTGATCACGTCCCAGCCCACGGCCTGGCCGCGATAGCGGCCCACCACCGCCAGGATGTAGTTGCGATAGGCCGCGGCGAAGCTGACCCGGCTCTCGTCGAGTTTCTCGAAGGCCGCCGGCGCCTGGTCGTACCAGACCAGGGTATGGCCGAAGAGCCGGATGCCGTTGGCCTTGGCGAAGGCGGCGATCTGGTCGGGACCGTCGAACCGGAACGAGCCGTCCGGCTGGGCGATGTATTCCATCTTCATCTCCCACTCGGGCGTGAGTTGGGAGACCTGCTCGGTCAGCAGGCGGACCAGGGTCGGGTCCTGCAGATGGACGGCCTGGATGGCCGCGCCCACCGGGAAGGGGGCGACGGATTTCAGGGGCGGGATGGTGATCGGCGCGGTCTGGGCGTCGGCCGTGCGGTTGCAGGCCGCCAGCGCCAGGGCCGAGCCCACGAAGGCGCGGCGGTGCAGTCTCATCGGGCTCCAGCGGCCCTGCGCAGGCCCAGTTCGTCGAGGGCTGCGGTTTCCTGCTTGGCCACTTCCTTGCGGCGGGCCACGGCGATGCCCTCGGCCACCTGCTCGTATTTCTTCTGCTCTTCGTAGGCCAGGGAGAGGGCGTCGCGGGCGCCGGCCTCTTCGTCGGCGATGCGGTCGATCTCCACCTGTGCGGCGGCCTTGCGGATACGCAGCCCCTCCAGGAAGCCCACCTGATACCAGCCGTGCTCGGCGTCCTCGCGGGCGCGATGGGCCTCGGCCTCACCCTCGGCTTCCAGCAGGACCAGCTTCATCTCGGCGGCCATGCGCCGGTCGGCGATCTCGCCCAGGCGCTTTTGCAGGATCTCGACCTCATAGGTCGAGAGCTTGATCAGACTGTCGGCCCAGCTCATGCGGCTTCACTCATCAGGATCTGGGCCAGGAGTTCGAAGCTTTCGTCGAGGCTGGTGGCCTCGTCCTTGTCCTGGCCAAGGAAGGCTTCCAGTTGCGGGTTGAGCGCGATGGCCCGGTCGACCATCGGATCGGCGCCGGCGCGGTAGGCGCCGATGCGGATCAGCTCCTCCATGTTGGCGTAGGCCGATAGAGTCTGGCGGGCGTTGGTGACGATCTGCCGCTCATGGGGCAGGTGGCAGCCCGGCATGGTCCGGCTGATGGACTTCAGCACATTGATGGCCGGGAAGCGGCCGCGCTCGGCGATGGCGCGCTCCATGACGATATGGCCGTCGAGGATACCGCGCACGGCGTCGGCGATGGGCTCGTTGTGGTCGTCGCCGTCCACCAGCACGGTGAAGATGCCGGTGATGGGGCCTGCCGTCGTGCCGTCGGGCCGCACGGGCCCGGGACCGGCGCGCTCCAGCAGCTTGGGCAGCTCGGTGAAGACGGTGGGGGTGTAGCCCTTGGTGGTCGGCGGTTCGCCGGCGGCCAGGCCGATCTCGCGCTGGGCCATGGCGAAGCGGGTGACGCTGTCCATCATGCACAGGACTTCCAGGTCCTGGTCGCGCAGGAACTCGGCGATGGCCAGCGTCATGTAGGCGGCCTGGCGGCGCTTCAGCGCCGGCTCGTCGGAGGTGGCGACGACGACGATGGCGCGCTTGAGGCCCTCCTCGCCCAGGGTCTCCTCGATGAACTCGCGGACCTCACGGCCCCGTTCGCCGATCAGTCCTACCACGACCACGTCGCAGTCGGCCTCCTTGGCCAGCATGGAGAGCAGCACCGACTTGCCGACGCCGGAGCCGGCGAACACCCCCAGGCGCTGGCCGCGGCAGCAGGTGGTGAAGACATTCATGGACCGCACGCCCAGGTCCAGGCGCTCGCCGACCCGGCCGCGGGCATGGGCGGCGGGCGGGGCGGCGCGCAGGGGATAGGCGACGGGGCCTTGCGGCAGGGGGCCGAGCCCGTCGATGGGATCGCCGAAAGCGTCGATGATGCGGCCCAACCAGGCCCGCGTCGGGCGCACGGCCGACCCCATGGGGTCGATGCGGATTTCCGCGCCGGGGGCGACGCCTTCAACCGGACCGAAGGGCATCAGCAGGGCGCGGGTTTCGCGGAAGCCGACGACCTCGGCCTGAAGGGGGGTGTCAGCCCGGCGTTCGATGGCCGCTCGCGCGCCTACCGACAGGCGGGTCAGCCCGCCGCGGGCTTCGATCAGGAGACCATTCACCGCCGCCACGCGGCCCGAAACGGTCAGCGGATCGATACGCTCGACGGCGGCGACGAGGTTACGCAAAAGGGTCACTCCGGGGCGCGGCTCAACCCCCCAAGAATCCACCCTGCGGCCTTAACTTCGAATGAAGATTCAGGGCTGCGACACCCTGCCCGCCGCCTTGAAGATCGCCAGCGGCGGACCGGCGGCAGGATCGAAGGCCGTCCAGTCCAGTCCGAGCGACTTGAGCCCCGTGGCGGCCACCTGATTGGCCCCCAGGCAGTCCTTGGTCGGCGTGACCTGGGGCGCGATGGACGGACCGATGGCGGCGATCCAGGTCTCGTCCGAACCCGGCCAGGCGGGCTTGCCGTGGCTCTTCCACGCCTCGGGCCGGGCGTCGGTCCCGCGGCCGTGATCGGTGGTGACGATCAGCGTGGTCTTGCCGGCATAGGCCGGGTCGGCCTGAAGGGCCGCCCAGAGCTCGCCGATGAAGGCGTCGGTGCGCCGCGCGGCGATCAGGGTCTGGTCGTAGAGGCCGTCGTGGGCGAAGTCGTCGGTCTCGCCATAGGAGACATAGAGCACCCGAGGCTTGTCGTGCTTCAGGGTCTCCAGGGCGTAGCCGTGGGTGAAGAGATCAAACCGCACCCCGGCCCAGCGGCGCGGGGTCTGGGCCTGGAGGCGCGCCAGGGTGGCCTCCATCGGCGTGCGCGAGGCCGAAGTGGCCCAACCGGCGTTGACCGCAAGCTTGCTGCGGGAGGCGGCGAGAATGTCGTCGAAGGTGTTCCACGAGGTGACCGCGCGGACCTTCCCCTGGAACCCCGGCTGGCCGTTCAGCCACTCCAGGACCGTGACGTTCTTGTTTTGGCCGTGCTCATTGGAGGTGATGGCCGGATCGACGCGGCCCGTCAGGATCTCGTTGTACCCGGGATAGGAGAACCACATGTCGTTGGTGACCCTGACGCAGCCCCCGTGGTCGCGATCCCCCAACAGGACCCCCTGCTTAGCCACCACGTCGTGCAGGAAGGGGGTCAGGGCGCGGGCGCGGTCGGGAACGTCGATGAACTGCGGCTTCAGGGCGGCGGGATCCTCGACGAAGGTCTTGTCGGCCGCGCGGGCCGGGTCGGCGCCGTGGAACAGCTCCTGCCAACTCAGACCGTCCACCGTCACGAGAACCAACCGTTCTTCCGCCGGCTTGGCCAGGGCCGGAGCGGTGGCGGCGAGGGCCAGGGCGAGGGCCGCGATGAGGGCGCGTGGCAGGGTCATTTTGGTCTCCCGGAGGCGAAAAATAGGAGCCGAGCACAGACGCCCGGCTCCAGTTCGGGGATAAACTAGAAGGTCTTGCGGACCGTGACGAAGACCTGCCGCGGAGCGCCAGTCAGGAGGGTCTGGCTGTCGCCGCGGATAGCGAAGCCGTTGGAGTCGATAGTGGAGATGTAGGCTTCGTCGAACAGGTTGCTGACATTGAGCTGCAGTTCCAGGCCCTCCAGCACCGGCGAACCGGCGAACCGGTAGCCCAGGGTAAGTTCGGCCAGGGTCTGGGAGGGGACGCCGCGGTCGTTCTCATAGGTGAAGAAGCGCTGGCTCAGATAAGACAGGCCGAACTTCCCGAACAGCGACCCATTGTCGTAGTTCAGATCGGCCTTGAAGAGGTTCTCGGGCGTGTCGACCGTGGTCTTGCCGGCGGTGCGGGCGACGATGGCGCCGTTGCCGTCGCGGGTGTCGTCGTCATAGGTCGAGTCGTTGTAGGCGTAGGAGGCGAATAGCGACCAGTCGGGGGCGAAGTTCCAGTCCGCGGCGGCCTCGAAGCCCTTGGCCGTCACCCCGCCGACATTGGCGAGTGCAGCGGGATTGCCCTGGATGCCCGAGCCGACCGCGACACCGAACAGCCGGTTCTTGAACTGGACATGGTAAAGGGCCACGACGCCCTGGAAGTCCGAGGTCTTGTAGCGCCAGCCGGCCTCAAAGGTCTGGGAAAGCTCGGGCTTCAGCTTGTTCTTGATGGCGTTGAAGCCCGCCTGGGACGCTGAGAAGGGACCAGAGGTGCCGGAGCTGGCGAAGGCGCGCATGTTCTCCGAATAGCCGGCGAAGAATTGGCTGTCGGGGGTGAGGTCGAAGCGGACCCCGATCTGCGGCAGGAAGTTCTCTTCGGCCTTAATCGTCCCGGTCTTGTTGGCCCCCACCACGGTGGTGGCCTGGTTCTCAACCGACAGCGATTTAAAACCGAAATTGACCGCCAGCACGTCGCTGATCGACCAGATGTCGGACAGGTAGAACTTCCGGGTGGTGGTCTTGAAATCGTACTCCCAGTCTGTACGGAAGGCGCCCGACTGCATCGCCAGGATGTCCCGCGAGAACGAGGTGCGGTTCAGGGCGTAGAAGCGCCGGGCCTGGGTGAAGTCGTTGCCCTCGTACCAGAGGCCGCCCCCAATCTCGTGGTCGCCCAGGGTCAGGGTCGCGCCAGCCACGACGCCGCGCCGGCTGATGTCGTACTCGGTCGTACGGATCGACAGGGGAGAGTCATTGGCCGTGGCCCCAGCGACGCCGTAGTTGGGCGAGGCCACATAGGGCGTCACCCAAAGGCCCTGGCCCTCATTGGTGTGGCCATAGGCCGTCGCCTGGACGCGCAGGGCCTCCGTCACCGGCATGTCCAGGGTCACGGCGCCGATCAGGTCGTCGCGCAACCCCGAGGCGTCGTAATAGGCGTCGTCGGCATTGGTGATCTTGCCCGGATAGACGGTCCCGAAGGCCGGGAACTTCGGGGCGACCCCGGTCTCCCCGCGGTTATTGCCGATCTCGGCCGCCTGCACGGCGGCCGCATAGTTGGGCGCGAAGTTGTCCCAGTTCGGGCCCAGGCGGCTGATCATCTCCAGCGACAGGTCCTGATAGTCGTTCTCCTGGCGGGTCGACCAGTTGACCCAGCCGGTGAGCGCGCCCTCGCCGATGGGCTGAACAGCCTTGAAGTTTACCTGCGTCTGGCGCTGCTCGCCGTCGCCCTTCCACTTGCCGGCGGTATTGTAGGAGTAGCTGAGATAGCCGCGCGCGCCGGTGGCCAGCTCGCCGCTATCGAGGCGGACGAAGCCACGGTAGGTGTCGTCGGAGCCTGCGGTCGCCGCAGCCAGGACCGCGAACTCGGCGGACGGCGCGCGGGAGCGGAACTGCAGGGAGCCCCCCAGGTCGCTCGATGAGGCCACCCCCAGGGCGCCCGCGCCCTGGGCCAGGGTCGCCTGGCCGACGTTCTCACCGGCGATGGCGCGGGAGATGTGCAGGCCGTTATGGTTGCCGTAGGTCATGTCGCCAAGCGGCACGCCGTCCAGGGTGAAGCCCAGGCGGTTGCGGTCAAAGCCGCGGATCGAGATGCGCGAGGACCATTCGTAGGCCCCGAAGGGGTCGGCCGACTGCAGGTTCACGTTCGGCAGCTTCTCGACCATCTTCAGCGGACTGGCGCCGGCCACCTCCAGCTGGAGGTCCGATCCGTCCACCGTCTGAACTTGTCGAGCTTCGCCACGACCTAAGACCACCAATTCATCAACCGAGGCGGTCTCAACGGCCTCAGCGGCAGCGGCTGCGGCGGCCGCGCCATTGGCCCAGCCCAACAGGATGGCGCCCAGAGCGGCGCCGGCGAGAAGATGGCTTTTCATGGATGCCCCCGGTCGACTGAAACCACCCGTTGCGGTTTCAGTGGTCTGGGTAACAGGGCTCTTTGACGGCTCGGATTCAGATATGCGACATTATTCCAACATAATTATTGTTGGATGAACACAATAAATGAACTGGGTTCAGGCGACCACGGTCAGGCCGGTTGCCGCGCCGGAGAGCGCCTCGACCAGAGCGGTGTCCGGCGGCTGGTCGGTGAAAACATCGTGCAGGGCCGAGAGCGGGCAGACGACCTCCAGCATGTCGACGTTGAACTTGCCGTGGTCGATGAGCAGGCTGGTGGTCCGGGCTCGCTCGATCATGGCGCGCTTGACCCAGGCCATGGAGGACTCCGCCTCGGTTGGCCCTTCAGTGGTCAAGCCGCTGGCGCCGATGAAGGCCCGATTGGCGTTGAGGCGTTTAAGGAACTGCCAGGTCTCGGGGCCAACCAGGCCGCTCTGGGGGGCGTTGAGCTCGCCGGGGCAGACGATCACCCGAATCTGGGCGCACTTGCCCAAGGCGTCGGCGATGGCCAGGCCGTTGGTGACGGCCACCATCGGCCGGTTCAGATCGGCCAGGGCTATGGCGAGGTGCAGAGTAGTGGAGCCGGCGTCGATCATGATCGCCTCTCCCGGCTCCACCAGGGCCGCGGCGGCCTGGGCGATACGCCAGCGTTCCCGCGACATCAGCCGGTGGCGGTCGCGGATGTCAGCCTCGAAGGCCAGCGGCGGGGTGCCACCGCCGTGGGTTCGATTCAGCAGACCTTGGCGGCCCAGGAGGTCCAGGTCCCGACGGATCGTCTCGGTGGAGGTCCCGAAGCGGTCAGCGAGGTCGGCGATACGCACCGCGGCGTTGGCGCGCACCTCCGCCAGAATCTGCTCCTGGCGCTGCTGCTTCGAGATGGGAGTCTTGACCCGGACCATGGCTCACCTGCTTGCGCGCGACAGCGCGACTGCGCCGTCCCTAGCGGCCTTGGCCCAAATGACAAGGCTGGACCCCTAGTCGCAAGGCGGTCAGCGCAGGCGGGTCAGCCAGCGGGCGGTGGCGCGGGGATGACGCAGGGCCATGCCGGCCGCCTGGAGCGGGCGGCTTGCCACAGCCCGGATCAGCACCGGACGCGCGGCTCTCGCCAGCAGGGGCCTGGCCGTGCGGGCGATGGCGCCGCGCCCGGCGATGGCGGCGATCCCGCCGATCACCAGGCCGCCGAGGGCGAAGGCCAGAACCGGATGCTTGCGGACCTGCTCGCGCAGGGTGGGCTTGGCGGCCGGCGCGGGCTCGGGCAGGGGATCGCCGGTGACGGCGTCATTGGCCGCGCCGCCCTGCAGGATGCCTGCGCTGGCCTCGAGAGGTTCCTGGAGGATCGGGGCCAGGGCGACGGGTTTGGACGACGTGAACATGGGCTTGTCCTTCAAGGGGTTCGCCCGTGCAAACTCTCCAGCCCCTCCCCCGTTCCACCGGCGATGGCCCGGGCGACCGTCGGAACGGCCGAAGGATCGCTGATCAGGCTCATGTGCCCGATCCCCGGCAAGAGGGTGATCGGAACCGGGCGGGGGAGGTCCGCAAAGGCTTGAGCATAGCGCTCGGCGTACATGATCTCGTCGCGGTCCCCGGCCAGCAGGAGAATGGGGCCCGGGGCGCGGGCGGCGTCGGCGCGGTAGCCCTGGGCGTCGCCCGCGCCGAGGCTCTGGCTGACCGCGAAGTTCTGCATCAGGCGGAAGGACCAGGTGCGGGGCTTGGCGACCGCCGGTCCCGCGAAGGCCAGGGTCGGCAGGCCGTCGAACGCGTGGACGCCGAAGCGGTTGAGGATCGACAGGCCGATGATCCGTCCGGTGTATGACGCCACCCAGCCGCCGCTAGCTGGCCGCGACGTCGGCGCCGCGTAGCCGAGATAGGGCGCCAGCAGGATAAAGCGCTGGAACAGCCGTCCCTGCGGCGCGCCGGCCACGCGCAGGACAAAGCCGCCGCCGGAGGAGTGCCCCACCAGGACAAGATCTGCCCGCGGATAGGGTCTTCGGATCACCGCCACGAAATCGGCGAGGTCCTCCTCCAGCTGCCCCAGGTGGCCGATGTCGCCCCAGGTCCCGCTGTCGCCGTGGCCGCGGATGTCCGGCGCGAAGGCTGGTACGCCCCGGGCGGCCAGGGCCTGGCCCAGGATGGTCATGTCGGCGCTGGAGCCGCCCGAGCCATGGATCAGCACCGCGACCTCTCCGGACCCGCCCGGCGGCTGGTAGCTGCGATAGGCGAGTGGTGCGCCATCACGGGCGGTGAAGCGCTGCAGGGACGGCTGGGGCTGACGGGCGGCGGCGGCCACAGCGACCGCTGTGACGGCGGGCATGGGCGGCGGCGGCGGCGCGGTTCCAAAGGCCACGAGGATGGCCACGACAGCCATGGGCAGGAGGATCAGGCCGACCAGCAGCCAGGGCAGGTACTTCAGGGTCATGTGGGGTCCTCTCAAGATCCGCACCTCGCTGGGGTGGCGCCCCTGTCGCCAGCGGCCCTGCGTGAATGGGCGAGCGGGTTCGCGAACGGACCGACGGGCCGCTTCGCCCGGCCCCGCCGCCCGGCTATAGAGGAGCCATGGGCTGGGCGGATCTGAAGGGCTGGACGCGGGACGTCGCCGGGGCGGCGGCGGTCGGCCTGTTCGTGGGCGTGATCGGGCCCTTCGGCAGCTATTCCAACGGCTCGGCGCTGGTGCGCGTCGCCTACTGGGTCGCGGTCATGGTGCTGGGCGTCCTGATCTACGGAACCGCGCTGCGGCTGGCCCATCGCCTCGCCCGCATCTGGAGGCTTCCGGCCTGGGCCGGCTTCCTGACCGCGGTCGTGATCGCGGCCGCGCCCATGGCCGGTGTCTGTGTCCTGATCGCGTCCCAGGTCTGGCCGTTCCTGACGCTGTCGCCGCTGACCTGGTATCTGGAGTGCCTGGTGATGGGGCTGCCGCTGGCGGCGGGCTACGAGCTGCTGCTGCGTCGCGACGCCCGCCGGGCCAAGGCGAGGGGTGAGCCGCCTCGCCGTTTCGGCCGCGAGGTGATTTGCCTGCAGATGGAGGATCACTACGTCCGGGTCCACACGGCGGTCAGATCGGAATTAATCTTGATGCGGCTTTCGGACGCGGTCGCGCGCACCGGCCGTGAAGGCCTTCAGGTCCACCGCTCGTGGTGGGTGGCCAGGGACGCGGTCACAGAGGTGATCCGCGACGGCCGCAACCTCAGACTCAAGCTGTTGAACGGACTCGAAGTTCCGGTGGCCCGCAGGGCCGTGGTGCGCCTCAAGGCCTTGGGACTGGAGCCCAGCTGACACAGGCCCGACGCACGACGAGGCCTGTCCAATCACAAAAGATTCAACGGACCTGCGACTCTCCGTCCGGCGGCCGCGCTTGCTGGGGATTCCGAAATCGAGTTAACGATTCGGACAGAGGCCTTTCATTATTAACCGGTCTTAAATTAACTCGCTGGCAAGGTAGCCGTGAGGGACGACGTGGATTCCGAAGAATCCTAATTTAGGCGCTGGCGGTTCAGGAGAATTTTATGCGCGTACTGTTGATCGAGGACGACAGCGCTACTGCGCAGAGCATCGAGTTGATGCTCAAGTCGGAAGGCTTCAACGTCTATACGACGGACCTCGGCGAAGAGGGCGTGGATCTGGGCAAGATCTACGACTACGACCTCATTCTGCTGGACCTGAACCTGCCCGACATGAGCGGCATGGACGTGCTCCGCACCCTGCGCGTCGGCAAGATCAACACCCCGATCATGATCCTGTCGGGCTCCGCCGAGATCGACACCAAGGTTAAGACCTTCGGCGCCGGCGGCGACGACTACATGACCAAGCCCTTCCACAAGGACGAGTTGGTCGCCCGCATCCACGCCGTGGTCCGCCGCTCCAAGGGCCACGCGCAATCGGTTATCAAGACCGGCGACATCACCGTGAACCTCGACGCCAAGACTGTCGAAGTGAACTCCAGCCGCGTCCACCTGACCGGCAAGGAATACCAGATGCTGGAGCTGCTCTCGCTCCGCAAGGGCACCACGCTCACCAAGGAGATGTTCCTGAACCATCTCTACGGCGGCATGGACGAGCCCGAACTGAAGATCATCGACGTGTTCATCTGCAAGCTGCGCAAGAAGCTGGCCGCGGCCGCCGACGGCAAGCACCACATCGAAACCGTCTGGGGCCGTGGCTACGTGTTGCGCGACCCCCAAGAGAACGCTGTCGCGGCCTAAAGACCGCCAAGCGTTCCACGTCCAGGAATTCGGCAGCGCGCCCGCCCACACCGGCGGGCGTTTCTGTTTGCGCTCTACCAGGATTTGCGTCCCAGCCCCCCTAGCCGTTAACCTCCGCCTCTGAGCTTGGGGAGCGTTGCGTTGAGAAAAGACATCCTGGTGGCCATCGTCTTCGGGGTCGCCCTTCTCGCGGCGGCCGTGGCGAACATGACGCCCAAGCCCCTGGGCGTAGACGCGCCGGCCGGCGTCTTCTCCGCTGGCCGAGCCATGGTCGACGACCGGGTGATCGCCAAGGTTCCCCACCCCGTGGGCTCACCCGCCAACTATGCGGTGCGCAACTATCTGGTTGGCCGCATGACGCAGCTGGGCCTCGCCCCCCAGGTCCAACGCGTCGACGCCTTCCAGGAACGCCCGGGCAAGGAGCCCCTGGTGATCGGCGGGGTTGTCGAGAACCTGATCGGCGTGCTGCCCGGCAAGGACCGCAAGGCGCCGGCCCTGGCCTTGATGGCCCATTATGACAGCGTCCCGGGCTCCCCCGGCGCCGCCGACGATGCGGCCGGTGTCTCGGCCGCCCTGGAGGTGATGCGCGTCCTGAAGGCGGAGGGCACGCCCGCCCGCGACGTGGTCCTGCTGCTGACCGACGGCGAAGAGGCGGGCCTGCTGGGCGCCACCGGCTTCTTCCAGAGCCACCCCTTGGCAAAGCAGCTCGGCTTCGTCATCAACATGGAAAGCCGCGGCGGCGGCGGGCGGGCCAACATGTTCGAGACCGCGCCGGCCAACGGCGCGGTGATCGACCTGTTCCGCAAGGCCTCGACCGCGCCGGCCTCCAGCTCGCTGATCGTCTATCTCTACAAGCAGCTGCCCAATGACACGGACTTCACCGTGCCGCGCAAGGCCGGGATCGCGGGCCTAAACTACGCCTTCATCGCCCGGCAGTTCGACTATCACTCGCCCGTCTCGACGCCGGAGAACCTGAACCAGGGTAGCCTGCAGCACCTGGGGGACGAGGTGCTGGCCACGGCCCGCGAGGCCGCCTTCGCCCCTGCCCTGCCCGGCAAGGCGCCCGACAAGGTCTACGCCAACACGCTGGGCAATCACCTGCTCACCTACCCCACCCTGGCCGGGTGGGGCCTGCTGGCCCTGACCCTGGCCGTGATGGCGCTGGGGGTCTGGCGCGCACGGCAGGCCGACGCCTTCGCCTGGCCCGACGTGGCCAAGGGGGTCGGCGCGGCGCTCTATCTGCTGCTGACCTCGGCGACCTTGTTCATGCTGGCCCGCCGGGTCACGGGGGCCGGCTTCGGCTTCTATGACCAGGCCAAGCTGCTGGCCAATGTCCATCTCTGGGAAGTCGCCCTGCTGGGTGTCGGGATCGGCGCCTTGCTCTACGCCGCTGCCGCCGTGGGCCGGGGCCGCATGCGCCTGGCCGCCGCGGGCCTCGCCCTGTTGGCAGGCGTGCTCTGCACCGCCTTCTCCGGCTGGAACCTGATCGGACTGGGGATCGGCGGGGCCGGCGCCGTGGTGGCCCTGCTGGCCTTCGGACGTCCCGCCGGGGTCGCCGGGACCTGGACCGGAATCCTGGGGCTGGCCTTCCTGGCCGCCCTGGTGCTGCAGGTCGTGGCCCCGACCGCCGCCTTCCTGATCGCCTGGCCGCTGGCCTTCGCCGCCCTGGCCGGCGCGGTCAGCGCCATGGGGACCTGGCGGCCCGTCGCCGTGCCCATCGTCGTGGCCTTGCTGGCGGCGCTGGCCCTGCAATGGGTGCTGTCCTTCGCCCACGGGGTGTTCATCGGCATCGACCTGGTGGAAATCCAGGCCCTGTTCGTCTGGCTGTCGGCCCTGCTGCTCTGGCCGTTGATCCATGCGGACCCGGAGGAGACCCGTCCGCGCACCGTCGCCCTCATTGTCCTGGCCGTAGGCTTCGCGTTCGTCGGCCTGGTCCGCGTGATCCCGCCATGGAGCGCGCGCCACCCGCAGCCGGCCATCATCACCTATGTCGTCCAGGGCGCTACCGGCCAGTCCAAGCGCTTCAGCCTGGCGCCCAACGCCCCGGACTGGGCGCGCGGTGTGCTCAAGGCCGACGGCGGCCACATCGTGAAGGACGATCCGCCGATCGGCTTGCGCACCGCCCCCGGCGACACCCTGTCGGCCTGGGCCAAGCCCGTGAATCCGCTGCCGCCCGCCGTCGCCCTCAACCGGCTGATCGACGGATCTCTGGAGGTGAAGATCACACCCCCGGCCGGGGCTCGGGCGCTGGCCATCGACCTCCGCCCCACCGGCAAGCTGACCGACGCCACGGTGAACGGCCGTCCGGCCAAGATCCTCACCGAACCGGGCCAGTGGACCCGCATTTACTGGCAGGGCGCGGCCCAGGGCGTGGCCATCGGCTTCCGCGCCAAGGGCCCCGGCGTCATCGACACCCGTTACGCCACCACCACCGAGGCCTGGCCCGCCGACGCCAAGCCCCTGCCGAAAATGCCGCCCAAGATCTCAGGAAACTCCATCTCCGGCTCCACCATCGTCACCGGCGAGCAGCGGTTCACCTGGTGACGCCAAGGGATTACAAGGGACCGATGAGCGACATCACCCTCTATCACAACCCCGCCTGCGGCACCTCACGCAACACGCTGGCCCTGCTGCGCGAGAAGGGCCTGGAGCCCACGGTCGTGGAATACGTGAAGGTCGGCTGGACGCGCGATCAACTGCACGACCTGACCAAGGTCATGGGTGTCGGAGCCCACGACATCCTGCGGGTGCGCGGCACCCGGGCCGACGAACTGGGGCTGAGCGACCCGGCCGCGTCGGACGAGGTCCTGTTCGCCGCCATGATCCTCGACCCTATTCTGGTGAATCGGCCTATTGTGGTGACACCGAAGGGGGCCGCCCTGTGCCGCCCCGCAGAGCTTGTGCTTAGTCTTCTGTAGAGGAGGGCCAGATAAGCAGAACGGGCGACCCGATGTCGCCGCAATCTCACTGGATGAGCGTCTGCCGTGACAAAAGGACCAGTCCACGGCGGGGTCATATACGGTTAACCAAGACGGGCCACGATCATCCGGCCTGCGTTTTGCTGGCCTACCTGCCAGATGCGCCATTTTGAACTAGCCAAGGTCAAGCTTGGCTAGAGCGATATTAGTAACGGGGGCACGATGCACGAGTTCGATCCGCGACGTCCGACCCTGCGTCTCGCCCCGCGCCTGCTCGTGGGCGTGGCCGGTTTCGCCGCGCTGGCGCTCGGCTGGAAGCTGACCGCCGCCGAGGCCACCGCCCCGACCCCGCCGCCCCTCGATCCCGCCGCCATCAGCGCCCTGCAGCACGCCGCCTTCACCCAGGCCGAGGCGCAGCCCGGTTTCACCCGGCCCGAGAACATCGCCGTCAAGATTCAGCCGGGCGAGACCTTCGAGGCCGCCGTCCTGCGGGCCGGCGTCGCCCCCGATGAGGCCCGCCAGGCCGTCGAGACCCTGGGCGAGGCCATGGACACCGTCCACATCAAGGCCGGCATGGCCTTCGACGCCGCCATCGCCAAGCCCCGCGGCCAACGCGGACCGGCCCGCCTGATCGGCCTGTCCCTGCGCACCGGCCCGGCCACCGCCGTCACCGTCTCGCGTACCTTCGACGGCGCCCTGCGCCTGCGGGAGATGGAAGAAAAGATCCGCGACGAGACCACCGTCGCCCAGGGCGCCATCACCGGCTCGCTCTACGAGAGCGCCTCGCGCCTGGGGGCCACCTCGTCGATCACCGCCCAGATGGTGAAGCTGTTCTCCCACAAGATCGACTTCGACCGTGACATCAAGCCGGGCGACAAGTTCGAACTGGTTTTCGACCGCAAGGTCACCGAGAGCGGCCGCACGGTGGAGACCGGCGACCTGGAATATGCCGAGATCAAGGGCATCCGCTTCTATCGCTTCGTCATGCCCGGCGGCAGCGTCGAGTACCTCGACGACGCCGGCAAGAACATCAAGGGCTTCCTGCTGCGCACCCCGGTGGACGGCGCGCGGATGACCTCGACCTTCGGCATGCGCCGCCACCCGATCCTTGGGTACAACCGCATGCACCAGGGCATCGACTTCGGCGCCGGCATGGGCACGCCCGTCCTGGCCGCCGGCGACGGCGTGGTCGTCGAGGCCCGCCGCTGGGGCGGCTACGGCAACTGGCTGCGCATCCGGCACTCCAACGGCTGGGAAACCGGCTACGGCCACCTCTCGCGTTACGCCAAGGGCCTGAAACCCGGCATGCACGTGTCCCAGGGTCAGCTCGTGGCCTATGTGGGCTCCACCGGCGCCTCGACAGGCCCCCACCTTCACTATGAGACCTGGCTCAAGGGCGCCCGCGTCAACCCGGTCGGGGTCAAGGTCCCCACCGGCACCGTCCTGGCCGGCGCTCAGCTGGCCGCCTTCCGCGCCCAGAAAGCCCATATCGACCACCTGGTGGACCAAGGCGAGAGCGCCGACGCCGCCAGGGACGACGGCGCCCCTCAGAAACTCGCCTCGGCCGACCCGATCAAGGTCGCCGGGCTGCGCCGCTAACTAACCCCGCCAGGGAAACAGCGACCGCAGCCGCGCGTCGCGCAGCCACAGGCCGCCCCAGGCGAACAGCGCCAGATAGACCCCGAACAGGATGTGGCTGAACAGCGGGCTGTCGATCCGCAGGTGCGTGGCGATCGCCCCGCCCAGGTATCCCGTCACCAGCACCGCCCCCAGCACCGCCGTGCGGGGATAGAGATAGAGCGCCAGGCCGGTGAGCTGCAGCGCCCCCAGCAGCCGGGCCTTGTCGGTGGGCCAGCCCATCTGGGTCATGGTGTCGGCGACCACCTTGAGGTCCAGCAGCTTCATCGTCAGGTCCATCAGCATGAAGGCCGCGAACAGACCGGTGAGAACGCGTCCGGTCCACAGCATGGCCTTCGGCGTGGTTCGATCGGCGATGGTCATGGAGGTCCCTCCCTCTGCCTGGCCTCCCCTCGAGACCTGCACCCAGGACGAATGAGGTTACCCCTGGCCGACAGCGGCGCGCGACTTTTCGCCGACGACATCATGCTGCCTTGCAGGCGCGTTCCGCTGGGCCGCTTTTCTGGAGCACGCCGCGGCTCTAAGATTTGGCTTAAGTCTCTGTCGGAGCAACGATTCCATGGACCCTGTCGCCAGCCAGCCCAAGGCCCGCGCCCGCTACGCCGCCAAGCGCGAGGCGATCATGGCCGCCGCCACGGAGGTGTTCAACGATCGGGGGGTGTCCGGCTTCACCCTGGCCGCCGTCGCCAAGATGATGGACCTGCATCCGGTCAGCCTGACCTACTACTTCAAGCGCAAGGAGGACCTGGCCGCCGCCGTCCTGCTCGACGCCATCCGGCGCTGGGACGCCATGCTGGACGAGGCCTTCCAGGAAACCGAGCCCGCCGCCCGCCTGCGCCGGTTCGTCGGCGCCTATTTCGAGGTCCGCCGCCAGATCGAACGGGGCGAGCAGCCGCCGTTGGCGCCCTTCAGCGAAGTGCACCTGATCGAGGGCGACCAGCACGAGCCGCTGATGGAGGCCTTCCGTGCGCTCTATGTGCGGATCGGCCGGTTCGCCAAGACCGAGGCCATGCCGTGGATGACCCGGCCGCGGCGCACGGCGCTGGCCCGCCTGATCATCGACCAGCTGGGCTGGGCCGACGCCTGGCTCGCCCTCTATGAGCCGCAGGACTACGCCCGGGTCGCCGAGCGGATCGCCGACACCATGCTGAACGGTCTGGCCGGCCAGGGACAGGCCTGGCCGAACCTGCCGCTACTCACCCTCGGCTCGCCGGTGGCCCAGAACGACGAGGTGACCCGCGAGCGGTTCCTGATCGCCGCCACCAACCTGATCAACCGCGAGGGCTATCGCGGCGCTTCGGTGGACAAGATCTCGGCGCAGCTGAAAGTCCCCAAGGGCTCATTCTACCACCACAACACCGACAAGGATGAGCTGGCCGCAGCCTGCTTCCAGCGCACCTTCGACCTGATCGACGAGGCCAAGGGACGCGCCGCCGAACAGCCCGACGGCTGGCGGCGCATCTGGCTGGCGGTCTGCTCTCTGATCCTCCACCAGGCCTCGGGCGAGGCTGGCCGCATGCTGCGTCACCACGCCATGGCCGCCGTACCTCACTCCATGCGCCGCAAGCTGCGCCTGCGCTTCCAGCAGATCAGCCACGCCTTCGCCGGCGAGATCAGCGACGGGATCGCCGATGGTTCGATCCGGCCGGTGGACCCCCTGTTGGCCGCCCAGATGCTGATGGTGGCCTTCAACAGCGCCAATTCCATGGACCCGGCGCGCCATCCTGGCTCCACCCAAGGGGTGATGGAGGACTATGCGCGTCCGGTGCTGATGGGCGTCTTCGCCGCCTAGCCCGCGGCCGTTGCCATGCTGGCATACCCAGGCGCAGAATGACGCCAGGGGCCGTTAGAGCCCTCACTCAGGAGGAAGCTCAGATGGCCGACGACATGGCGCCCGCGCCGCTCACCCGCACCTCGGTGGTCAAGACCAGCAATGGCCCGGTTCGCGGCTATGTCGAGGGCGTGTTGCAGGTGTTCAAAGGCCTGCGCTATGGCGCGCCACCGACTGGCGAACACCGCTTCAAGCCGCCGCAGCCGCCCGCCCCCTGGACCGAGACCGCCGAGGCCACCAGCTATGGCGCCCCGGCCATCCAGTCGGGCATGGCGCCGGGCGAGCGCGGCTCCTCAGCCGGCGACCCACCTGCGCCCGACGAGCCGGGCTCGTCGGAGGACTGCCTGTTCATCAACGTCTGGACGCCGGGCCTCGACCAGGCCAAGCGCCCGGTCATGGTCTGGCTGCACGGCGGCGGCTTCGCCAACGGCTCCGGCGGAGCGGCCATGTACGACGGCGGCGCCCTGGCCCGAAAGGGCGACGTGGTCACCGTCACCGTCAACCACCGCCTCAACGTCTTCGGCTACCTGCACCTGGGTGACGCTTTCGGCCCCGACTACGCCCAGTCGGGGATCGCCGGCATGCTGGACATCGTCCAGGTGCTGGAGTGGGTGCGCGACAATATCGAAACGTTCGGCGGCGACCCCTCCAACGTCACCATCTTCGGCGAGAGCGGCGGCGGCTGGAAGGTCTCCCTGCTGCTGGCCATGCCGGGCGCAAAGGGCCTGTTCCACAAGGCCATCATCCAATCCGGGCCCGGCCTGCGTGGGGCTACCAAGGCCGACGCCGCCAAGATCGCGCAGAGCTATCTGGACGTGCTGGGGGTCAAGGACGCGGCGGGCGTGGCGGCGCTGGACACCGAGACCCTGAGCCGGGCCAGCGTGAAGGTCGGCGACCGGATGCGCGGCTTCACCCCGGTAGTGGACGGGGCCGCCCTGCCCCGCGATCCCTTCGTCCCCGATGCACCCGCCATCAGCGCCGACGTGCCGGTGCTGATCGGCACCAACAAGGACGAGAGTACGCTGTTCATGATCGGCGACCCGAAGTTCGGCGAGCTGACCGAGGAGGATCTGGCCAAGCGGTCCAAGGCCGCGGCCGGCGACAAGGCGCAGGCGCTCGTCGCCGAGCTGCGCATGGTTCACCCCGACTATTCGCCGACCTACCTGACCAGCGCCGTCCAGACGGCGACCGGCATGTGGCTGGGCTCCATCACCATCGCCGAGCGCAAGGCCGCGCAGGGCGCCGCGCCGGCCTATGTCTACATGCTGACATGGGAGACCCCGGTGTCACGCGGGCGGCTGAAGTGCCCCCACGCCCTGGAGATCCCGCTGGTGTTCGACAATGTCGAGAAGGCCCGCAACTTCGTGGGCCGGGGCGACGAACCGCAGACTGTGGCCGACCAGATGTCGTCGGCCTGGTTGGCCTTCGCCCACACCGGTGACCCGAACGCTGAGGGCCTGCCGGCCTGGGCGCCCTATGACACCACGACCCGGGCCACCATGCTGTTCAATGTCGAGAGCCGGGTGGAGAACGACCTCAACGCCGGGGTGCGCAAGGTCCTGCAGGGCTAGACGCGCCCAAGAAAAAGGCCCTCCCGCGAGGGAGGGCCTTTCCGTCCGGTTTGGCGCCGGAGCGATCAGTCGAACATGATGACAGAGCGGGCCAGCCCGCCCTTCTTCATGTCGTCGAAGCCCTCGTTGACCTGTTCCAGCTTGATGCGCTGGGAGATCATCTCGTCGAGCTTCAGCTTGCCCGACATGTACATGTCCACCAGGCGCGGCATGTCGACCGGGAAGCGGTTCGAGCCCATCATCGAGCCCTGAAGCTTCTTCTCGCCCAGGAAGGCGGCGCCCATCAGGGTGATGGTCTGGCCGACCGGGATCATGCCGATGATGTTGGCCGTGCCGCCACGTCGCAGCATGTTGAAGGCCTGCTCGGCGGTCTTGCTCAGGCCGATGGCCTCGAAGGAGTGGTGCACCCCGCCCTTGGTCATCTCGAGCACTTCCTTGACCGCATCGGTCTGGGAGGCGTCGATGAAGTCGGTGGCGCCGAACTGCATGGCGAGATTGTGCTTGGAGCCGACGTTGTCGATGGCGATGATCCGGCCGGCGCCGGCGATCGCCGCGCCGTTGACCGCCGCCAGACCGACGCCACCCAGGCCGATGACGGCCACGGTTTCGCCCGGACGGACGCTGGAGGTGTGGATCGCGGCGCCGACGCCGGTCATCACCGAGCAGCCGATCAAGGCAGCGCGGTCCAGGGGCATGTCCTTGCGGATGGCGACGCAGGCGTGCTCGTGGATCAGCATCTGCTCGGCGAAGGACGACAGGTTCAGGTATTGGGCCATCGGGCCGTTGGCGGCGCTGAGGCGGGGCTCATCGTCCTTGCCGCGCTTGGTCTCGGGCGAGACGCAGAGCGACAGGTGGCCGGTGAGGCACTGATCGCAGTGGCCGCAATAGGCCGACAGGCAGGTGATGACGTGGTCGCCGACCTTCACCGTGCGGACCTCGGACCCCACCTGTTCGACGACGCCGGCGCTCTCATGGCCGAGAACCGTCGGCAGGACGGTCGGGTATGAGCCCAGCATGAAGTGGAGGTCGGAGTGGCACAGGCCGGCGGCCTTGGTGCGGATCAGCACCTCGTGCGGGCCCGGCTTGTGGATCTGGACGTCTTCGATCTGAAGCGGCTTGCCCACTTCGCGCAGCACTGCGGCTTTCATCCTGGCGTTCCCCGAACAGCGCCCGATTGATCGGGCGGATTATCGAAGTCTGGGTATGCCCAAGACTTTCGAGAGGCAAACCTTATCGCCGTTCAGGTGTCGCGCGCCAAGGGAAATTGGCGTTCGGCGGGTCCGGGCGTGAGCGCCCGGACCCATGACGCGGCGAAGTCCTACTTCTGGCCCCAGATCGAGGCCTTGGTCTGGGTGGAGATCAGGTTGCCGCCGCTGAGCGACAGGCTGGAGGCAGGTAGCTTGGCGCTCTTGCCGCCCGCGCTGAGGGTCTCGGAGGTCTCGGCGCTGGTCTTCACTCTGGAGATGGCGCCGATACCGTGACTTGTTCCCTAGGCCGGAGCCGACGACCTGGCCTTGAGCTTGGGAACCTGGCTGATGTCTAGCCACCGCGGCCAGTTGAGCTTGAGCTCCCACCGGCGCGGAATGCAGCCCTCCAAGGTGGCCAGCAGGTCCTCGGCCGGCCCGTCGTTGAGAAAGTGGTTGGCGCCGATCACCCGCTCGAACCGCATGGGCCGGCGGGTACGGGTCTCGGCCACCAGCTTTTCGGCCAGTTCGATGGGGGCGAAGTCGTCCTTGTCGCCGTGAACGACATGGACCGGGACCTTAAGATTGCGCAGGGCCGCGTGCATCCCCTCCAGCTGGCCGGCCTGGTTGGTGACCTCCAGCACGGCATGGCGGACGTCGCGGGGGATGATCTTCAGCATCCGCGCCCCAACCTTCAGCAGCCACTCGGCGGTCGGTCCCGGCTGGCCGTAGTAGCCCGACAGCAGCACCAGGCCCGCGACCCTGCCGGGGTTGGCCGCCGCCATCAGGGTGGCGATGGCCGCGCCGTAGGACTGACCCACCAGCAGGATCTTCTGGCCAGACCGGGCCTGCAGCAGGGGGCTGAGCGCCAGGGCCTGCTGGCGGATGTCGCCGACATAGTCGACGGGTTCGGAGCCAGCATAGCCGGGGCGGTCCACCACCACCATCTCGCGGTCCAGCGGCAGGGCGGCGATCGCCGGCGCCCAATACTCGGCCCAGGACGGCGCGCCGGTGACGACGACGATCTTCCAGGGGGCGGGCTTGGCGCGCGGGCTCTCGATGGCCGACAGCTTCCAGCCCAGACCGCCGCCGGCGGCGAAACTGATGCGGCGCACCACGGTGTCGGGATAGTCGGCGCCGACCGGGACATGCTCCTTGCGGCCCGCCGCAGCGGACTCGGCCACGGCCCAGGTGATTTCCAGAACGCCCTTGGGCCGTTTACGCGCCACGTCTCGCACTCCAACCTCAGACTCAACTGGGAGTGTGAACGCGGGATCACAAGGCGGGTTCGGCCTCGCGGGGGCTTAGTTTTCCGGGGCTGTGCTCAACTGGTCACGCAGCTCCCGCTTGAGCACCTTTCCGGTCGGGCCGATGGGCAGGGCCTCGACGATCCGCACCTCGTCGGGCGTCCACCACTTGGCGACGCGGGCGGCGACGTGGGTCTTCAGCTCTTCCGGATCGGCGGTCTGGCCGGGGCGCAGGGTGACCAACAGCAGGGGCCGCTCGTCCCACTTGGGATGCGGCACGCCGATGGCGGCGGCCATGGCCACCGCGGGATGGGAAGAGACCGCGTCCTCCAGGTCCAGGGTGGATATCCACTCCCCGCCCGACTTGATGACGTCCTTGGCGCGGTCGGTGAGGCGCAGGTAGCCTTCAGGGTCGAGGGTGGCGATGTCACCGGTGTCAAACCAGCCGTCGTCGGTGAAGGCCTGGGCCCCCTCGTTCTTGAAATAGGCCGACGAGACCCAGGGACCCCGCACCTGCAGGGCGCCGGGGCTGGCCCCATCGCGGGGCTGTTCCGAGCCGTCCTCGGCCAGGATGCGCATCTCCACGCCCCAGAGGCCGCGGCCCTGCTTCAGCTTGCGGGTGGTCGCGACGGCGGCGTCCTCCCCGGCATGGGTCGGCAGGGGGGTGTTGATCACCCCCATGGGGCTGGTCTCGGTCATCCCCCAGATCTGGCGCACGGTGGCGCCCATCTGGTCCTCGATGCGGGAGATCAGGGCCGCGGTGGGGGCCGAGCCGCCAACGGCGACGGTGCGCACGCTGGTGAGCTTCTGCTGGGTCTGGTCCAGGTGGTCCAGCACCCCGATCCAGATGGTGGGGACGCCCAGCAGGAAGGTGGCCTTCTCCGCCACCGCCAGTTCGCAGATCGAGGGGCCGTCCAACTGGCGGCCCGGCAGGATCAGCTTGGCCCCCACCAGCGGCGCGCCATAGGGCGTGCACCAGGCGTTGGCGTGGTACATCTGAGCACACGGCAGGACCGCGTCGCGGGCCCCCAGGTCGAAGGCGTCGGGCTGCACCATGGCCATGGCGTGCAGCACGGTGGCGCGGTGCGAATAGAGCACCCCCTTCGGATTGCCAGTGGTGCCCGAGGTGTAGCAGAGGCCCGAGGCGGTCCGCTCATCAAGCTCGGGCCAAGTGAAGTCGGCCGTATTGGCGGCGATCAGGTCCTCATAGACCAGGGTCCCGGCCGGCGACTCCGGCGGCAGGTGCGCGCGGTCGGTGAGGGCCACGAAGGTCTTCACGGTGGCGAGCTTCGGGGCCAACTCGCCCACCAGCTCGCCGAAGGTGATGTCGAACAGCAGCACGCTGTCCTCGGCGTGATTGGCCACCCAGGCCACCTGGTCGGGATGCAGGCGCGGATTGATGGTGTGCAACACGGCGCCGATGCCGCTGACGGCGTAGTACAGTTCGAAGTGGCGGTGGGTGCTCCAGGCCAGGGTCGCGACCCGGTCGCCGCGCTTGACGCCCAGGGCCGTCAGGGCCTTGGCCATCTGCTTGGCGCGGACAAGGGCGTCGGCATAGGTATAGCGGTGGATCGGCCCCTCGACGGTGCGCGTCACCACCTCCCGGTCGCCGTGATAGGTCGCCGCGTATTCCAGGATGGACGGCAGGCTCAGCGCCCGGTCCATCATCAAGGCCAGCATCGCTGTCCCCTCCCCGATATCGTTGTTGCGGTGAGGTTTAGGACGCGGGCCCGGCTGCGGCTAGGGGCTCTACGCCGCCATCCGCGCCTTGAAGACGCCGTCGGGGAGTTTGGGGCCCCGGCTGGGGTGGACGAAGAAGTAGTCCTTCCAGGGCAGGTTGGGCACCACGGTGGTGCGCTCCTCCAGCCGGTCGCCGTTGAGGGCGAACATGCGATAGCCACGCGAACGGAACATCTCCACCACCGCTTCCGCCGAGCCGCCGAAGCGGGCCTCCAGCATGGCGGGGTGGATTTCCAGCAGCACGTGGGGACGGTCGCGGTCGATGATGCCCAGGGCGCCGGTCAGCGCCTTCTGCTCGGCGCCCTCGATATCCATGCGGATGAAGTCGACCCGGCCGATGCCGTTGGCCGCGCAGTAGCCGTCCAGGGTGACCACGGGGGTGGGTTGCAGCTCGACGCCGGTGTCCTCCAGGTCGGGGCGCACCTTGCCCTCCGGCGCGGTGTCGGAGACGAAGGCGTAGGCGCGGCCCATGCGCCCGGAGGTCTTCTTCGGCGTCACCAGCAGCATCTCGCCCTCGGTGTCGGAGACCGCGGCGTGCACCGGGGTCACATGGCGAGAAATGCCGTGCCAGGCCAGGCAGTGCTGCAGCACCTCGAAGGTGAAGGCCGAGGGCTCAAAAGCGTAGATGCGCGCATCGGGCGCGACCTGGGTCATGACGTAGGAATGGCGGCCATCGCTGGCGCCGACGTGCAGGCACACCGGGGCGCCGGACAGCAGGTCGGCCAGATATGGCGTTTCCGGCTCGTGCTTGGCCCACTTCATATTGCGCCGCCAAGCGCGGAAAGCGTGACCGAGCACGCGTATCGAAGCCATGGATAGGTCCTTTGAACGGGCCGTGTTTACGACGCGTCGCGGGTGACAGTCATCATGTAGTTGATGTCGCAGTCCGAAGACCGGCACCAGCGCCCATTCATGGGGTCGAAGGCCACCCCGAAGGGTCCCTGGACTTGCAGCTTCTCATCCTTGAGGAAGCCGCGCAGTTCGTCGGGCTTGAGGAATTTGGTCCAGTCGTGGGTGCCGGCCGGCAGCCAGCGCAGGACGTACTCCGCACCGACCTTGGCCAGGGCGAAGGCCTTGAGGGTGCGGTTCAGGGTCGCCACGATCATCAGGCCACCGGGCGCCAGCAGACGCGAGCAGCTGCGCAGATATTCGCCCGGATCGGCCACGTGCTCGATCACCTCCATATTGAGGATCACGTCGAAGGGGCCGGCGCCGTCGGCCTCCAGGCCCTCGGCGGTCCCGGCGCGGTAGTCGATGTCGAGCTTCTGTTCGTCGGCGTGGGCCTTGGCGGTGCCGATGTTGCGCTCCGAGGCGTCGACACCGGTGACCGAGAAGCCCAGCCGGGTCATGGGCTCGCTGAGCAGGCCGCCGCCGCAGCCGATATCCAGCAGCCTCAGACCCTCGAAGGGCTGACGCGCCTGGCTGTCGCGGCCGAAGCGGACCAGGGCCTGCTCGCGGATGAAGGACAGGCGCACAGGGTTGAATTTGTGCAGGGGCGCGAACTTGCCCTTCGGATCCCACCATTCGGCGGCGATGCGGGAGAAGCGTTCGACGTCTGCGGGGTCGATGCTGGAAGCGACGGTCATGGGCGCCCTTCTACGCCTCTCCGGGCTCCGCGCGAAGCCCAGCGTTGCCCCGCGCGCCGAGCGTCGCTAGAACGCGGCCCTTCCCTCTCCCCTCAAGGAGCTTGTGACCACGCCCATGTCCCGGCTGGTGATGAAATTCGGCGGTACGTCCGTCGCTGACCTGGAGCGCATCCGGCGCGTGGGTCGGCTGGTGGCCGCCGAGGTGGCCGCGGGCCATCAGGTGGCCGTGGTGGTTTCGGCCATGTCCGGCAAGACCAACGAGCTGGTGGCCTGGACCGACGGCGCCGGCGCAGCAGGCCAGGGCCTACCGCCCTCCGACGATGAGTACGACGTCGTGGTGGCCTCGGGCGAACAGGTGACCGCCGGCCTGCTGGCCATGACCCTGCGCAACATGGGCATCCCGGCCCGCTCCTGGATGGGCTGGCAGATCCCGATCATCGCCGACGACGCCCACGGCCGCGCGCGCATCGATGACGTGCCGCCGGAGAACCTGATCGAGGCCATGGACAAGGGTCAGGTGGCGGTGATCGCCGGCTTCCAGGGCGTCACCCGAGACGGCCGCATCGCAACGCTTGGGCGCGGCGGCTCCGACACCAGCGCCGTGGCGATCGCGGCGGCCGTGAAGGCCATCCGCTGCGACATCTATACCGACGTTGACGGCGTCTACACCACCGACCCGCGGATCGAGAGCAAGGCGCGCAAGCTCAACAAGATCTCCTACGAGGAGATGCTGGAGATGGCCTCCCTGGGCGCCAAGGTGCTGCAGACCCGCTCCGTCGAACTCGCCATGGCCCAGAACGTGCCGGTGCGGGTGCTGTCCAGTTTTGTCGAGCCCGGCGAAGCGCCCGGCCAAGGCACCATCGTGTGCGACGAGGAAGAGATCATGGAAAAGCGCATCGTGAGCGGGGTCGCCTATAGCCGCGACGAGGCCAAGATCACGCTGTACGGCCTGCCCGACCATCCCGGGGTTTCCTCGGTGATCTTCGGGGCGCTGGCCGACGCCAACGTAAATGTGGACATGATCGTCCAGAGCCACGCCCGCACCGCCGACACCGCCAATATGGAATTCACGGTGGGCAAGCGCGACGCCGCCCGCGCCGTGGAGATCGTCCGCGCCGCCCAGCCGCAGATCGGCTTCGAGGACGTGGCGGTCAACGAGGACGTGGCCAAGGTCTCGGTGATCGGGGTCGGCATGCGCAGCCACACCGGCGTCGCCAAGACCATGTTCGGCGCCCTGGCCGAGAAGGGCGTCAACATCCAGGTGATCTCGACGTCCGAGATCAAGATCAGCGTTCTGATCGATGCGGCCTATACGGAGCTGGCCGTGCGAGCGCTGCACGCGGCCTACGGGCTGGACCAGCTCTAGGCGGACTCGGCGCGATAGCTCGCCAGGCGCCGCGCGGTCCAAAGGCCCGCCAGCGCCACCGGCAGGGCCGCTGCGAAGACCCAGACGCCGGCCGACCTGGCCGTGGCGTCACTCAGGCCGTGGGAGAAGCCCACCAGATTGGCGACGGCGGCCGCGAGCGCTGCGCCCGCCGCCGAGCCGGTCAGGCGCACGGTGGTCATAGCTGCAGCCCCGATGGCGCGCTCCTCGTCGGGCAGAGCCGCCAGGATGGCCTGGCTCATGAAGGCCCAGGACAGGCCGAACCCCGCCCCCAGCGCCGCGCCGGCAAGCACGATCCCGAGAACCGAGCCTGTGGGGAAGACCAGGGCGCTGACGCCTATGCCCGCGGTGGCGCACACCGCGCCGGTGAGGATCATGCGCCCCGGCCAGCGCCCGGTGAGATGGGCGACGGCCAGACCCGCGAGGGTCCAGGCCGCCGCCTCTCCGGCGATCACATAGCCGGCGGTCAGGGCAGACAAACCGGCGAGCTGTTGCAGGATCGCGGGACCGTAGATGGAGAAGCCCATGGAGGCCGCCGTCAGCAGGAACATGGTCGCGTAGCCGGAGCCCGGGATGGTGCGCAGGGAGCCCGAGCCCTTGGGCAGCAGGCGGACCACGGCGCGCTCGTCCAGCCAGACCATGGCCAGCAGCAGGACGACGCCCACCAGGGTCAGGCCCGCCGAGCGGCCGAAGGTTCCGGCCACGTCGGCCGCGCCGATGGCCACGACGCCGCCGGCGATGAGACCGAGCTGGCCCCAGGCGACGCCCTGGCCCTGGTCGCCGTTGTCGCCCTTGGGCAGCATGACGAAGGCCGCGCCGGCGACGGCCACAGCCTGGATGGCGAAGAACCAGAAGACCCAGCGCCAGACGCCCAGGTCGGCGAAGATGCCGCCGATCATGGGCCCCACCAGGCTGGCGATGCCCCAGACGCCGGTGATGGCGGCGTAGACCCGGGGCAGCAGGCGGTTGGGGAATAGGAGGCCGATGGCGACCGAGCAGAAGCCGGTGACCCAGCCGCCGCCGATCCCCTGCAGCAGGCGGCCGATGAGGAAACTGGCCATGTCAGGCCCAGCGGCGCTGAGCGCGCAGCCGGCGGCGTAGAGCAGGGCCGCGCAGGCCGTCGCGCGCCGCAGGCCGAAGCGCCGGGCCAGCAGGCCCGAGCTCGCGCCGGCCATCACCGAGCCCAGCAGGTAGCCCGCCGTGGCCCAGCCGAAATAGGCGTAGCCGCCGAGGTCGGCGCCGACGCTGGGCATGATGGTGGCTGTGACCAGGCTGTCAGCGGCGCCCAGCCAGACCCCAAGACAGATCAGGGCGAACAGCGGCAGCCGGCCGTCGGCAACGACGTCGGCCCAGCTTCCGTCCTGGGCTTGGGCAGGTTCCATTTCGACAGGCTCAACAGGGCGAATGGCGCTCTGACTAGACGGGGCGGCGAAGATTTGCAATAGATCGATTGTCAAATGCGAAGCACGCCCGACGACCTGCTGTTCCAGATCAAGACCCGGGGGCCGAGCCGGACCCTGGCGCTTGCGCAGACGCTTGGGATCAGCCGGCAGGCGGCGCTTCAGGGCCTGGAGAAACTGACCACCGAGGGCTTGGTGGAGCACGCCACAGCCCGCGCCGGCGTGGGCCGGCCGCGCCGGTCCTGGTCGCTGACGACCAAGGGCCACGGCCGCTTCCCCGACACCCACGCCCAGATGACGGTGGATTTGATCGAGGCGGTGCGGGCCGAGTTCGGGCCCGCGGTCCTGGACCGGCTGATCGCGCGGCGCGAGCGGGTGGTGGGCGAGGGCTACAAGGCCGCCCTGCCCGACCAAGGCCTGGAGTCCAGGCTTGCCAAGCTGGCGCAGCTGCGGGCCGCCGAGGGCTACATGGCCGAATGGAGTGCGCAGGAGGACGGGTCCTACCTGCTGGTCGAGAACCACTGCCCGATCTGCGCGGCCGCCACCGCCTGCCAAGGCTTCTGCCGCGCCGAGCTTTCCCTGTTCCAGATGCTGCTGGCCCCGGCCAAGGTCGAGCGGCTGGACCACATCCTGGCCGGCGCGCGGCGGTGTGCGTACCGGATTGTCGTCTAGTCGACGGACCTTCTGACCGCGCACGGCGTTAGGGAGCCCACGAGGGACTGCGCTCCAGAAGGATCCACGCCATGAAAACCATTCTCATCGCCGCCGCCGCCGCCAGCCTGGCCCTGGCGGCCCCCGCCTTCGCCGACCCCGGCGGCCACGGTCACGACAAGGGCCACGACAAGGGCGAGAAGCACCACGATGGCGAAGACCGCGACGAACACCACGGCGCCTGGGGCCCCCCGGGCCTGGCCAACAAGCCCGGCCACATGCCCCCTGGCCAGTACAAGAAGATGTACAATCGCGGCCAGCGTCTCCCGACCACCTACATCACCCAGCGCTACTATGTGACCAACCCGCAGACATATCGCCTGCGCACGCCGCCCTACGGCTATCGCTGGGTGCGTGTGGACGACCAGTACTACCTGGCTCAGACCCGAAGCGGCCTGATCTCCGAGGTCGTCTCGGCCCTGCTCCGCTAGACCGACGCGCGCGCCGGGGCGATCCCCGGCGCGACGCCTATTTCGACGTCGCCGGCGCCCCCGGCAGCCTGAACTCCGGCGACCAGTGGGTGGCGGTGCCGGCCGTCACGTACCAGCAGATCACCATGGCGCAGATCAGGGCGCCCGGCACGTAGCTGTTGGTCCGTCGGTAGGTGAAGGCCGCGATCACGCCCACCATGGCCAGCAGGGGCACGAACTGGATGGCGATGATGGTGTTCAGCGACGCCGACGGCACGGCCAGCAGGCCGGTGGAAAACAGGCTGCCGTACTGGAGGGCCAGCAGGACGACGAAGCCCAGGCTCATGGCCAGGGCCGCGGTCAGGTAGGCGCGCACCGCCCCCTCCCCCTTCACGGCCAGGTTGGCGTGCAGGGCGCGCAGGGAGACCAGGAAGAAGCCGGTCCAGAGCGGCAGGTAGGCGAGCGCCATCACCAGGTGCGGGGCGTCCAGCGGCTTCAGCCCCAGGACCCAGAACCGGTAGTCGACCCCGAACACCGCCTGGACGGCGGCCAGCGACAGGTGCCCCACCGCCACGGTGATCACCGCGATGGCGAGGCTGCGGGGCCAGTCGTGGCTGAAGGCGCTCTTGCCGCCCTTGAGGACCAGCCCCAGCCCCAGGGTCAGCAGCCCGTTCAGCAGGGCCCAGACCAGCAGCTGGTTGGTGATGTATTGCGGGAACAGCTTCATGGGGAAGAACAGGTTTCCCACCTCCATGAAGGCGAAGAAGGTGGCGGCGGGCACGACCGCCGTCAGCATGGCCGCCAGCCACCACTTAGCCCCGCGCTCGGTGCCGACGGGCTCGGCGGGGCGGGCCAGGCCCGCCAACACCGGGACACCGAGCAGGACCTGGAAGGTCCCCAGCAGCAGGATCACAAAGCCCAGGAAGCCCGCCCCCGTGCCGACCTCCTTCCAGAGCCAGATCTGGTCGCCGGGCGGCAGGGGCCGCGCCGCGCCGGTCAGCCTGGTCTGGAACCAGTCCACCGCGTGGCCGATCCCGGCCGAGGAGAAGTGCTCCCACGGGTGGGTGATCGGGGGATTGTACAGCACCCGCGCGGTGCCCGCCGCCGGGTCGCCATAGAGGCGGCCCTCCACCACCGGACCGGTGGCGCCGAAGATCGCCTGCAGGGACTTCGACGTCTCGACGTCGCCGCCCTTGGCCACCTGCCACATCAGGGGGGCGAACTCGTCATATTGGCCGAACACGACGGCGAGGTTGCGCAAGCTACCCTTGGCGGCGGCCCCGAATACCGCCCCGATGGCGGGCGTCGAGCCCTCCAGCACCACGGCCTTGTAGGACCGCGGATAGGTCTCGGCCGCGGCCACCACCGGCCCGCCCCCCAGACTGTGGCCCTCCAGGCCGATATTGCCAGCGTCCACATAGTCGAGCGCCCGCAGGTAGCGCAGGGCGGCGGGCCCGCCGAAGCCCTGCTGGCCGACGGCGGCGCCGGAACCACCATGCCCGGTCATGTCCATGGCCAGCACCACGAAGCCGCGCCGCGACAGCTCGATGGCGAAGGGGCTCTGCATCTCGCGGGTGTTGATATAGCCGTGGCTGGCCAGGACCGCCGGCGCCGGCGTGGCCGCCGTGGCCGAGGCCGGCCGATAGAGCAGCCCGCTCATGACGACCCCCTTGTCGCCGGCGAACCGCACATCGGTGACCGTGACGCCGTGGGTGGTCTGGACGGCATGGGCGAGAACCGACCCCGCCAGGATCAGGATCAGCCCCAGGGCCAGGAGCCCGTATCTGCGTAGCATGGTCGCCTCCCCAGACGGTTGTTGGGGAGGACTATGGGGGTGGTGGGGAGGCTTGGTCCAGGGTGAGCGGTGCGGAGGCGGGAAGCGAACCTGCGCAGGGGTAGCGAAGAGCCGAGAATGGACCTCGCGAACGCCGCCTTCTATATGGCTGAACGCTGACAGTCGCTGCTGATCGAGGCCGCGATCCCGCTTGACTAGCGCGGCCTGCTCGGGCCGAAGCTGACAGCGAAATGATCGACATCTTAGAGATCGACGAGGTGAACCATGACGGCCCGATCCCTGCATCCTGAGACCCTGGCCCTGCACGCCGGATGGCGCGCCGATCCGACGACTGGTTCGGTGGCCGTGCCGATCCACCAGACGACGTCCTACCAGTTCCGGGATACCGACCATGCCTCGGCGTTGTTCGCCCTGCAGGAGATGGGCAACATCTATACGCGGATCATGAACCCGACGACCGATGTGCTCGAACAGCGCATCGCCGCTCTGGAAGGCGGCGCAGCAGCGCTGGCTGTCGCCTCGGGCCAGGCGGCCTCCGCGCTCGCGTTGCAGACCTTGGCCAAGGCCGGCGATAACGTCGTCAGCTCGACGGCCCTTTACGGGGGCACCTGGAACCTGTTCGCCAACACACTGCGCGACCAGGGCATCGAGGTGCGCTTCGTCGATCCCGCAGACCCTGAGAACTTCCGGCGCGCCACGGACGACAAGACGCGCGCCTACTACGCCGAGACCTTGCCCAACCCGAAACTCGAAGTGTTCCCAATCGCTGAGGTGGCGGCGATCGGTCGGGCATTGGGCGTCCCGTTGATCATGGACAACACCGCGGCCCCGCTGCTCTGCCGCCCCCTCGAGCATGGCGCGGCGGTGGTGGTCTATTCGGCGACCAAGTACCTCGGCGGCCACGGCACCTCGATCGGCGGCGTGATCGTCGACGGCGGCGCCTTCGACTGGGAGGCGACAGGAGATCGCCAGCCCGCTCTCAACAGTCCCGACCCCTCCTATCAAGGCGCCATCTGGACCCAGGCGGTGAAGCCGATTGGACCCGTCGCCTACATCATGCGTACGCGAACGGTGTTGTTGCGCGACCTCGGCGCTGCGATCTCACCCTTCAACGCCTTCCAGATCCTACAGGGCGTCGAGACCCTCCCCTTGCGCATGCCCCGACACTGCGAGAACGCCGACAGGGTTGCCGCCTGGCTGGCCGGGCGCGCCGGCGTCACGCGGGTCATTCATCCCAGCCAGCAGTCAGGCGAACCGCGGGCGCGGGCCGAGCGCTACCTCAAGAACGGCTTCGGCGGTCTCTTAGGCTTCGAGTTGGCCGGGGGCGTGAATGCGGGCCGCAAGTTCATCGATGGCCTGAAACTTCTCTACCATGTGGCCAACATCGGCGACGCGCGCAGCCTGGCGATCCATCCCGCATCAACGACTCACTCCCAGCTTGATGCGGAGTCGCAAACCGCCGCCGGCGTCTCCCCCGGCTACGTGCGCCTGTCGATCGGCCTTGAGCACATCGACGACATCCTGGCCGATATCGACCAGGCGCTGACAGCCGCAGGCTCCTGAACCCGCCACCCAGCCGGCGCGGTTCGTCACGGTGTTGGGGGACGGGACGAAGAAACGCCGGGCAAGGTGCGGCATCGCCCGATGCTCCCTGGATCAGGGCGTGCGGGCGTCTCCCTCTTCCGCTGGGTTCGGCCCTCGCCGGCAAGAGCGGATTTATCGTTAGCGAGCGCAACCTTCGGAGCTCACGCTGACAATCGCGTCATCGGCCCTGTCGGTGGCGCTTGTGGCGCCTTACATGCGCGGTAAAGGGAGACTTCCGACCATGAGCCGCACCGCCGCCAAACTGACCTCCATGCTGGGGGTGACCCTCGTCCTGAGCCTGATGGCGGCGGAGACCGCTGAGGCGCGGCGGGGCGGGAGCTTCGGCAGCCGGGGGATGCGGACCTATAGCGCGCCGCGGCCGACCGCGACGGCGCCTCAGGCGACCGCGCCGATCCAGCGCTCCATGACCCCCAACACCCAACGTCCGGGCGCGACGGCGCAGGCGCCGGCCAATGCGGCGGCGCAGGCCCAGGCGCCGCGGCGCGGCGGGTTCCTGGGCGGGATGGGTGGCGGCATCCTCGGCGGCCTGGTGGCCGGCGGGCTGCTGGGCATGTTCCTCGGCCACGGCTGGGGCGGCGCGGGCGCCGGGATGATGAACACCCTGATGCAGTTGGCCATCCTGGGCCTCGGCGTCGGCCTGATCGTGATGCTGTTCCGCCGCCGGCGGGCGGCGACCGCCGGCCCCGCCGGCTATGCGCGGGACAATGTGGCGCCCTTCGGCGGGGCGCGCGGGTTTGAACAACCGGCCAACAGCGGCCTGGGCGCGGGCTTCGGCGGCGGCGCCAGCGCCGTACCGCCGCCTCCCGAGCCGGAGACCGTGGAAATCGGCGTCACCCAGGCCGACCGCGACCGTTTCGAGGAACTGCTGAGCGAGGTCCAGTCCGCCTTTGGCCGCGAGGACTACGCCGCCCTGCGCGAGCGGACGACCCCGGAGATCATGAGCTACCTGTCCGAGGAGCTGAGCCAGAACGCCACCCAAGGCCGCCGCAACGAGGTGTCCGACGTGCGCCTGCTGCAGGCCGACGTGGCCGAGGCCTGGCGTGAGGACGACACCGACTACGCCACCGCCGCCCTGCGCTATTCCAGCATCGACGTGATGCGCGACCGGACCAGCAACGCGGTGCTGGAGGGCGACGCGGGCAAGGCCACCGAGACCACCGAGCACTGGACCTTCACCCGGCCACGCGGCGGGGCCTGGAAACTGTCGGCGATCCAGGAGGCCTGAGGGCCGGTCGACCCGGGAGTCGTTGCATCCGGGGCTCCGTGGGCGTCGTATAGGTTTGGGCTCGGGCCCCGGGCGGCGGACGGGCCGCGCGGGCCCGCCCAGAGTTCAGGAGCAGAGACCCGGTGAGTGAACCCCCGACCGACGAACCGGTCTCCGCCAAGATCCGCGCGCGCCTGCGGAAGTCCAAGAAGCGCTTCCACGCCAATGACAATATCGCCGCCTTCCTGGAACCCGGGGAGCTGGAGGCGCTGCTGGCCGAGGTCGAAGGCAAGTTCAAGGGCGTGCTGGAGAGCCTGGTGATCGACACCGAGAGCGATCACAACACCCAGGACACCGCCAAGCGCGTGGCCAAGATGTACCTGACCGAGGTGTTCCGCGGCCGCTACGCCGCCCCGCCGCCGGTGACCGAGTTCCCCAACGCCGAGTCGCTGAACGAGTTGATGATCGTCGGACCGATCACGATCCGCAGCGCCTGCAGCCACCACTTCTGTCCGATCATGGGCAAGCTGTGGGTGGGTCTGATGCCCAACGAGCACTCCAACCTGATCGGCCTGTCGAAATATTCGCGCCTGGCCGAATGGGTGATGTCGCGGCCGCAGATCCAGGAGGAGGCCATCACCCAGATGGCCGACCTGCTGATGGAGAAGGTGCGCCCCGACGGCCTGGCGGTGGTGATGGAGGCTGACCACTTCTGCATGCACTGGCGCGGGGTGAAGGACAACGAGACCATGATGATCAACAGCGTCATGCGCGGCTCCTTCCTGAAGGACCACCACCTGCGCAGCGAGTTCCTCTCGCTGCTGAAGCACAGATCCTGAGGCCGAGATGCTCGTTCGCTGCCTATATGCCAGCCGCCCCGCCGCCGCCCTGCAAGGCGCCGGCCTGGACCTGATCCTGGCCCAGTCGCGCAAGAACAACCCCGCCCTGGGCATCACCGGCCTGCTGTGCGTCTCGGACGACCTGTTCGTCCAGGTGATCGAGGGCGGGCGCGACGAGGTCTGCGAACTGTTCAACGCCATCGTCCGCGACGATCGCCACCAGAACGTCCGCCTGCTGACCTATGAGGAGATCAGCGAGCGGCGGTTCGGCAACTGGACCATGGGCCACGTCAGCATCGCCAAACTCAATCCGGCCCTGCTGCTGAAGTATTTCAAGAGGGTGGAACTGGACCCCTTCGACTGTTCGGGGGCGGCGACCATGGCCCTGCTGGGCGAACTGGTGGCCACCGCCTCGATCCTGAACCGCGCGGAATAGGCCCGCTTTCGCCGGGGGCGGCGTTGCGGGTGGACGGTCCGAGGCGCAGACGCCCCGCGCCGGCCCTCATCGCGCCCGGGGAAGACGGCGCTCAGCGCCCAAACTTCCACCACTCGCGACAATCCTGCACACACACTCCTCATTTCCGTCTCCGTTCCGACGTTCAAAGCTGCTAGGGAGCGGTCAAGACGGCCGGGCTGGCCGCGGGCCGTCCGGAGGGGCGCCAGTTTAGGGAGAGACGCGGGGACGATGGCCCAGCAAGGCATCGCCATTCGAGGACAGCGGAGTCTGCTGCGGCAGATCCGTGAGGCGCTGGCCGGCGGCGGGCCGGCTCAGTCACGCCTGGACATGGTGGTGCGCATCATCGCGCGCTCGATGGTGGCCGAGGTCTGCTCGCTCTACATGCGCGGCGCCTCCAACGACGTGGAGCTGTTCGCCACCGAGGGCCTGGACCCCACCGCCGTCCACGTCACCCGGCTGAAACCCGGCGAGGGCCTGGTGGGCGAGATCCTGCGTCTGGGCCGCCCGCTGAACCTGTCGGACGCCCCCAACCACCCGGCCTTCTCCTACCGCCCGGAAACCGGCGAAGACCCCTTCCACGCCTTCATGGGCGTGCCCCTGCTGCGCGGCGGCCGGGTGATCGGGGTGCTGGTGGTCCAGAACCGCACCGAGCGGGTGTATTCCGACGACGAGGTCGAGGACCTGCAGATCGTCGCCATGGTGCTGGCCGAGATGGTGGCCGGTAGCGAACTGGCCAGCGAAGGCGCGCTGAAGAACGCAGAGCTGGTGCCGCACCGCCCCGAGCGGCTGAAGGGCGCCAAGTTCGCCGACGGCCTGGCGATCGGGGTGGTGGTCCTTCACGAGCCGCCAGTGGCGACGTCCAAGCTGCTAAGCGACGACGTCCAGGCCGAGGAGCTGCGGCTGGCCGCGGCTATCGCCAGCCTGCAGGCCCAAATCGACCAGATGCTGGAGGGCCAGCACGGACTCGTCGAAGCCAGTTATGAGGTGCTCGACACCTACCGGATGTTCGCTCACGACCGCGGCTGGAACCGCAGCCTGGAGGACGCGGTGCGCAACGGCCTGACCGCCGAGGCCGCCGTCGAGCGGGTGCGCTCCGAACACCGCGCCCGGCTGGGCCAGGCCCGCGATCCCTATCTGCGCGAACGGCTGCACGACCTGGAAGACCTCAACGACCGGCTGCTGCGCCACCTGTCGGGCGAGGGCCACAAGCGGCGCGAGCTGCCGCCCAACGCCATCCTGATCGCCCGGAATCTGGGGCCCGCCGACCTGCTGGAATACGACCGCACCAAGCTGAAGGGCCTGCTGCTGGAGGAGGGCTCGGCGGCGAGCCATGCGGCCATCGTGGCCCGCGCTCTGGACATCCCCTGCGTGGGACGGCTGGCCGGCCTGCGCGACAAGGTGTCGGAGGGCGACGCGGTCATCGTCGACGCCGAGACCGGCGAGGCCTATCTGCGGCCACGTCCCGACGTCATCACGGCGCTGCAGGCCAGGCTGGAGGTTCGCACCCAGCGGCGGGCGGAGTTCGCCAAGCTGCGCGACACCCCGGCCTTCACCCGCGACGGGGCCAAGATCACGCTCTTGATGAACGCGGGCCTGGACGTCGACCTGGACATCCTGGCCGAGACCGGGGCGGAGGGCATCGGCCTGTTCCGCACCGAGTTCCAGTTCATGGTGGCCGAGGAGATGCCGCGCTTCAACGCCCAGACCGCCCTCTATGGCCGGGTGATGGACGCGGCGGGCGACATGGCGGTGACCTTCCGGACCCTCGATCTCGGCGGCGACAAGGTGCTGCCCTATCTGGAGGCCGAGCGGGAAGACAATCCGGCCCTGGGGTGGCGGGCGATCCGCATGGGGCTGGACCGGCCGGCCCTGCTGCGGCTGCAGCTGCGGGCGCTGATCGCCGCGGCGCGCGGCCGGCCACTACGGATCATGTTCCCGCTGGTGGCCAATGTGGACGAGTTCCGCGCCGCCCGCGCCCTGGTGGACCACGAGATCGCCTGGGCCCAGCGGCGGGGCCGCGCGGCGCCCTCGCGGCTGGAGGTCGGCGCCATGATCGAGGCGCCGTCGCTTATCTGGCACCTGGACGCCCTGCTACCGATGACCGACTTCGTCAGCGTCGGGACCAACGACCTGATGCAGTACCTGTTCGCCGCCGACCGGGGGAACCCCCGCGTGGCCGACCGCTACGACTTCCTGTCGCCGCCGGCCCTGCGCGCCCTGCAGCAGATCCAGCAGGCGTGCGCCGAGACCGGCACGCCGGTGTCGGTCTGCGGCGAGATGGCGGGCCGGCCCCTGGAGGCCTTCGTCCTTGTGGCGCTCGGCTTCGAGCGGCTGTCGATGCCGCCGGCGGGTCTAGGCCCCGTCAAGCAGATGGTGCTGTCCTGCGACCGCGAGGCCGCGCGCCGTGGCGTCTCGGCCCTGATCAAGAGCTCGGCCGGCTCGATCCGCAACGAGATCGAGACCCTGGCGCGCAAGACCTCCGTCGCCATCTAGACGGGCCCGTCAACCTGGGGCTAGGGCGCGGGTGGCGGCCCTGGCGGGGGCGCAAAGGCCAGCGGGGCCACGGCCTCGCCCGGCGTTCCCGCCACGACAGCGTCGTAGATCGCCCCGCCGACCGGGCTGTAGGTGATCGCCTCGGTCATCAGCAGGCATCCGATCATCGCGGCGAGTCCCCAGAGCCAGGCCGGGTGAACCCGACCGCTGCGCCGCTTGTCCGACCACATCCCAACCAGGGGGAAGATCATGCAGACCGCCAGGGTCGCCTCCCAGGCCCAGGGCGCGATCAGCGGCATGGGCAGCAGCCGCCCGAAGCCGGGGCCGAGCAACACCGACATCGCACAGAAGTGCAGGCGTCGGTGCCAGTCGCTCTGGCCCCGCATCAGGATCGCGGCCACGGTCAGGCCGGCGAAGGTCAGCAGCGACACAGGGTCGAAGACCAGGAACTGCAGCGGCTTGAAGAAGAACGGGACCCCGCCACGGCGTACGATCGCGATTGTCACAGCGAACCCCAGGACGAGCATGGGCACAACCCAGGCCGCCGCGAGCCAGCCAAGACGGCGGTGAAGGGCGGTGCGGCCCGTCGCGGCAAAAACGTTCTGCAGCAGGTAGATCACCACCCAGCCCATGAACACGATGGCATGGGCGTGGACGAGCGGCGGTGAGGAGAAGCTCGACCGCCCCATCGCCAATTGCACCGAGAAGCCGGCGACGATCACCAGAGCCATGGCGCCGGCGCCGCGCAGGAAGAAGCCCTCGTCCCGGCCGGCCGGCGCGGGCGATCCATCAGATACAGCAGCCATCTCATCCCCCCCGGGACTGTGACGCCGACCGATCGGCCCGGCCGGCTGACCATAATGTCGCAGCTTGTCGGCCTTGCGCCAAGTCTTGAGGGTCGTCTCGACCTGGGCCTCAGCTGACGGCGACGATCTCCACCTCGGCGCCTGCCAGCATGGCGGTGTCGCCGACGTGCTTGCCCATCAGGGCGCGGGCCAGGGGCGAGACGTGGGAGACGCTGCCATGAGCCGGATCGGCCTCGTCCTCGCCGACGATGCGGAAGGTCTGACGGCGGCCGTCCTCCCGGTCGATGGTGACGCCGCCGCCGAAGCGGACGGTGTCGGTCTCGGCGCTGGGTTCGATGAGCTGTGCGTTGGCGCGGCGGGCGGCGTAGTAGCGCAAATCCCGCGTCGCCCGCGCCATGGCCGTGCGGTCGGCCTCGATACCCCCGACATGCTGAGCCGCCGCATAGGCGGCGCGCGCGTCGGCCAGGGCCGCCTCGATGGCGGCCATGCCGGCGGGCGTCACCAGGTTCGGGTGCGGCGAGATCGGGCGGTCGGGGAGGTCAGCGGCGGTGGCCTCCGCATCCCCTTCCTTGGTGAACGCAACGCTCATGGAAAATCCCTCAGGGTCCGGAGCGTCTAACGCGCCAGACTGCCTTTAGCTCTCGACCTTGAAGGTCAGGCCCGCCTTGTCCGACAGCCGCTGCACCAACCGGTCGCCGAGCGCCGCGCCGGGCACCCAGATGCCGCCGGCCACGTCCGGCGCATTGACCAGCGCGATGGCCGTCTCGGCGATGATCTTGGAGGTGGACCCGTAACCCGGATCCTTGTCGCCATAGACCGAGACCTGGACCTTGCGGCCGTCCGGGGCGATGCCGATGAAGAGGCAGTCGTAGAAGCCCGCCTCGCGCTCGGCCTTGCTGGGACCCTCGCCCGGCTGCGGACCGCCCTCGGCCGGCATGTCGGCGAAGGCGGCCGGCGTCTTGGGATCGATGATCGACATCTCGTCATAGACGAAGTCGGTCCCGTAGGGGTGGCCCTGCAGCAGGTTCGAGCGGTGGACGTTCTTGGTGTTGATGGCGGCCATCATGAAGGGGCCGACGTCGGCGTCCACGTCCGGGTCGTGTTCCTGCTTGGCGCCAGTCGGCTGGGCGGGGCCCTCGAAGCCCGGGGTCAGGGCGAAGGGATTGATCATCAGGGCGAAGAGGCTGGGGTCCTTCTGCAGAGCCGCCATGGTGGCGCGGCCCGAAGCCGCCGTTCCGCCCGAAAGTCCGCCGAGCATCTTGCGCATCCGGCCCTTCACGCGCGGGACCATGGCGCCAAGTTTTTCCTTGGCGGTCTTCTGAGCGAAGTAGACGCCCAGCTCGAAGGGAATGGAGTCAAAGCCGCAGGAGAACAGGATGCGCGCGCCGCTCTGCTTGGCGGCGGCCTCATGCTTGCCGATCATCTCGGCCATCCAGTTGGGCTCCCCCGACAGGTCGAGATAGTCGGTCCCCTGGGCGGCGCACTCGGCCACCAGCTCGGAGCCATAGAGCTGGTAGGGGCCGACGGTCGTCAGGATCGCCTTGGCGCGTGCGACCATGGCCTTGACCGAGGCGGGGTCGGCGGCGTCGGCCACGATCAGGGGGGTGTCCTTGGGCGCGCCGATCTCGTCGCGGACGGCCGCCAGCTTGTCGGCGCTGCGGCCGGCCATGGCCCATTTGACGTCGCCGCCGACCCCGTAGGTCTGGGCGAGGTACTCGGCCACCAGCCGGCCGGTGAAGCCGGTGGCGCCATAGACGATGATGTCGAATTCGGCCTTCACGTTCATGGACGCGCCCTCCCGTTTGAATTGGCGCGGACCCTGCCGCGATTGAGGCCCATACGCAATTCTAGCCGAGCGCCAAAAGAAGGCGCTCTCACCTTTTGCTTGCGCGCTTTCGGACGGCGAACCGGCGTCCACTTCGCCTGAAAGCGCTGCGTGTGGCGCCCAGACCCATTGCGCAGTCGGCCTTCGGACGGCAGAGAACGGACATAGCCTTTTTCATTTCAACGAACCTGAGATCCATTTCCAATGTCTGAGATCATTGTTCCGAGACAATTCCGCGGCCCGCCCGTCACCGCCAACGGCGGCTACATCTGCGGCGTGCTTTCCAACGCGGTCGGCGGCCGTGGCAGCGCCATGCTGCGCAGCGGGGTCCCGCTGGACGTCGCCGTCACCCTGACGCCGTCCGAGGACGGTGGCGTGGTGCTGAGCAACGCCGAGGGCCAGCCGCTGGGCTCAGCCAAGCCCGCCGCCGACGACGCCATTCCGATGCCCCCCAAGCCCCCCACCGTGGAAGAGGCCAAGCGCTACGCGGCGGCGTCGCGCTTCGCCGAAAAGTCCCTGCACCGCGGCTGCTTCTCCTGCTGCATCGAGCGTGAGGACGGCGAGGGCCTGGGCGTACATGTTGGTCAGATTGATGGGGCCCCTGAGGGGGTGTGCGCCGGAACCTGGACGCCGCACGCCAACTTCGCCAACCCGGACGGCACGATGCCCGACGAGATCACCTGGGCGGCCCTGGACTGCTCGGGCTCCATGGCATGGTGGATCAAGACCGACACCCATGTGGGCCTGCTGGGCACCATGGCCGGCGAGGTCCTGGTCAAGCCGAAGGCTGGCGAGACTTATGTGGTGGTGGCCTGGGCCGACAAGGTCGACGGCCGTAAGTTCTTCGCCGGCGTCGCCCTGTTCGACTCCGCGGGCCAGGTGATGGCCCGCAGCGGCCAGATCTGGATCGGCCGCAATCCCAACGCCCCGCCCTATCAGATGCCCGCGGCGGCGACGGCGAACGCGTAAGACTTCTTGATCGTCATGGCCGGGCATGTCCCGGCCATCCATGATCTCCGAGGTTCAGCAAGCGTCCACGGCGGACGCCGTGCGCTCTGCGGTGAAACGGAGATCCTGGGTCCCCGGGACAAGCCCGGGGATGACGATTGTAATTTGATATCAAGCCGCCGGCTTGATCCCCCGTGTCGCCATACAGGTGGGGAAGTAGGCCGAGCGTACGTTCGCAGGCGCGCCGCCATCGCGGTCCTCGAACATGTGGGTGAGCACGAAGCCGGCCTGGAGCTGGCCGCCGATCTGCGCCTCCAGGGTGTGGCTGAACTCCACGGTGTGGTCGCGGGCGATCAGGCGCTGCAGGTCGTCGGCCGGCAGGTGGGTGATGTCGGCATAGGGCAAGGCGTGCTTCACGATCAGCTCGCCGCGATCCTCGGCCGCGGCGTCGAAGACATAGACCATCGGGTTCATGAAGCCCGCCAGCAGCGCCCCGCCGGGCCGCAGCACCCGGTACGCCTCGCGCCACACCGGCAAGATTTCCGGGGCGAAGCAGTTGGAGACCGGGTGGAAGATCAGGGTGAAGCTGTCGTCCGCGAACGCCGACAGATCGTGCATGAAGCCCTGGCGGGTGGTGAGGACCAGGCCGTCGCGGGCGGCGACCGCCTGGTCCTGGGCCAGCTGACGCTCGGAAGCGTCAAACACCGTCACCTTCGCGCCCGCCGCCGCCAGGATCGGCCCTTGCTGGCCGCCGCCCGAGGCGAGGCCCAGGACATCCCTGCCGTCCAGGTCGCCGAACCAGTCGCGCGGCACGGGAATGTTGGGTGTCAGGAACACCGACCAGTCGCCGGCCCGCGCGCGGGCGACCACCTCAGGTGAAACCGGCCGCGTCCAGACGTCCTGTTCTTCCACGCGGCGGTCCCAGCCCTGCTGGTTGTTTCGGGAAACCTCATCGGCGTGCATCTAATCTTCCCCCAGGCTGGCGCGCGTTATAGACGATCCTTGCCCGCACCCAGGCCTGGAACGGCACGTTCGTCGCGATAAGCGCTAGGGTGAGGGAACGGGGTCACGCCGCCGGCCGGCCAACCTGTCCCAATTTGGCGCAGGCGGCGGCAGATGACGCAAAATAACGGCCAAGCTTTCGGGTCTCGCCTGAGACGCGAGTTAACCATCAGTGGCCAAATAACGCATTGAATTCCGTAGTCTAGCGTGATATCTCGTCAGTTGTATTAACAACTCCGCACTAATGCGGAGTGGGGCAAGGCCGCGAAGTTAAGCCGCGGTCAAACAGTGGGGTGTCAGGTAGCCATGCCTCTCGATACTGGCGGGGTTACAAATCTGAATTTGCGAGCGGACGGGGAACGCGATCCCGGTCTGCCGGACTCCTATATGCCCACCATGGACACCGGACCTGACATTGGCGCGGCCCTGAAGTCGGCGCGAGAGTTCCGCGGCCTGACGCTGCAGGACGTCGCTGACACCACGCGCATCCGCCGCGCCTATCTGGCCGCGATCGAAGAGATGCGCCTGGACGAGCTGCCTTCGCGTCCCTTCACCATCGGCTATGTGCGGGCCTACGCCAATGCCCTGGGCATGGACGGCGAGGCGGCGGTCGAGCGTTTCAAGCTGGACGAGCCGGCCCATGACGAGCCGCTGCGCGCGCCGGTCGGCGTGCGGCGCGACGGCGACCCGCGGGTCATGGCCATCGTCATCGTCGGCCTGCTGATCGTCGGCGCCATCATCATGTGGAATATCGCCCAACGCGCCATGAGCGAGCAGGCCCCGCCGGCCGCCACCGCGCCGGAAGCTTCCGCAATCGGCCTGCAGACCCCCGCCGCGCCCGGCGGTCCGGTGTCTCTGGGCGCGCCCCTGCCCGCGCCGGTGGAGTCCACCACGCCCACCCCCTATGAAACTCCGGGCCTGGAAGCGGCCACAGCCGGCGACGGCTCCAGCAAGGCCGCCGACGACGCCGCCAAGTTGGCCAAGGACCATCCGGAAAACGTCATCGCCGCGCCCAGCGCGCCGCTGGCCCCGACCTTCGTCGCCAACGGCCCGGTCTATGGCGCGCCGGCGGCAGGCTCCATCGTCACCCTGCAGGCTCGCAAGCCCACCTCGCTTATCGTGCGCGGCGCCGACTCGTCGGTCTATTTCGCCCGCCAGCTCGCGGCCGGGGAAGCCTATCGGGCCCCCATGCTCAAGGGCCTGACGGTGGACGTCGCCGAGCCCTCCTCGGTCCAGGTCTTCGTGGGCGGCCAGAGCAAGGGCCTGCTGCCGGCGGCCCAGACCCTGGTCTCCAAGCTCGCCGCCCCGGAATAGTCGCCCCCCAAATTTGCGGGGGAAGCCGCTTGGGATTTCACGGTGACAGGCTTATTTTGTCGGCCATGACCGCTCACGATCACACCCATCTCCGTCCGTGGCGCACCATCACGCGCCGGCCCTCACGCAAGATCCGGGTGGGTAATGTGGAGGTCGGCGGCGACGCCCCGATCACCGTGCAGTCGATGACCAACACGCTGACGGCCGACGCCAACGCCACCATCGGCCAGATCCGTCAGCTGGAGGAGGCCGGCGCCGACATCGTCCGCGTCTCCTGCCCCGACGTGGAGTCCACCGCGGCGCTCTCTACGATCGTCAAGGCCTCCAAGGTCCCGATCGTGGCCGACATCCATTTCCACTACAAACGCGGCATCGAGGCGGCCCAGGCTGGCGCGGCCTGCCTGCGGATCAATCCGGGCAATATCGGCCGGCCCGACCGGGTGCGCGACGTCATCCAGGCGGCCCGCGACCACGGCTGTTCCATGCGCATCGGCGTCAACGCCGGGAGCCTGGAGCCCCACCTGCTGGAGAAATACGGGGAGCCCTGTCCAGAGGCCATGGTGGAGAGTGCGCTCGACCACGCCCGTATCCTGCAGGACCACGACTTCCACGAGTTCAAGATCAGCGTGAAGGCCTCGGACATCTTCATGACCGTGGCCGCCTATCAGATGCTGGCCGACGCCATCGACTGTCCGCTGCACGTGGGCGTCACCGAGGCCGGCGGCCTGCGCTCGGGCACCATCAAGTCCGCCATCGGGATGGGCAACCTGCTGTGGGCCGGGATCGGCGACACCATCCGGGTCAGCCTGGCCGCCGATCCCGTCGAGGAGATCAAGGTCGGCTTCGACATGCTGAAGTCGCTGGGCCTGCGCCACCGCGGGATCAACATCATCGCCTGCCCGTCCTGCGCCCGGCAGGGCTTCAACGTCATCAAGACCGTGGAGGCCCTAGAGGCCCGCCTGGCCCACATCGCCACGCCCATGAGCCTGTCGATCATCGGCTGCGTGGTGAACGGCCCAGGCGAGGCCCTGATGACCGATGTCGGCTTCACCGGCGGTGGCAAGGGGGCGGGCATGGTCTATCTGGCCGGCAAGCCCGACCACAAGATGGACAACGACCGGATGGTCGACCACATCGTCGAACTGGTGGAGGCCAAGGCCGCCGAACTGGACGCCAAGCGCCTGGAGGCCGCCGAGTAAGCTTGGCCGCTCTTGGGCCGCTTTTGGCTTGAGTCACCGGGCGGGCGAACCCGTTCACCGATAAATGCAAAGTTGACGCCTGCGTCACCACTTGCGCGGCGGCGATAGCCTTGATTAGGTGCCGGCCACCATAAGGGAGGGACACCATGTCCGCTGACGGCAACTGGAAGATCACCATCAACTCGCCCATGGGCGCGCAGACGGTTACGGCCTCTATCACCACCAACGGCGGAACCTTCACCGGAACCACCCAGACCCCGGCCGGTGAGCAGGCCATCGAAGGCAAGGTCGACGGCGACAAGCTGACCTGGTCGACCTCGATCACCTCGCCCATGCCCATGACGCTGGAATTCGAAGCCACCGTTTCGGGCGACGCCATGTCGGGCAATGTGAAGCTCGGCGCCTTCGGCAATGCGCCGCTGACCGGCACGCGCGCCTAGGCTCTCACGAGCGTCGGAAGTTTTGAAGGGCGGGTCGACCGATGGGTCGGACCGCCCTTTTCCGTGCGCGTTCGACCGAATGTAAACCATTGTCAAAACACCCCAATTTGGGGACCGAAGGCATCGCGCTCGAGCGAGGCTTCACCATAATGGGGTTCGACAGCGGCCCTCCGCCGCTGCGGAAACCGGGGTTTGATCGTGGACACTGAACTGAAGGAACGCCTCGCCGTGCGTATGGCGATCGGGTCGATCCTCCGGGCCGTAGATATGGTCAACCGCGAGTATGGCGGGGATATCACCGCGGCCCTGGTCTTCGCCTCGGTGGTGGAGGCCAATGTCGGCCACCTGGCCACAAATCCCGAGGCCACCGCCCAACTCGCGACCGTGGTGCGCCTGCCGCCCAACGAGATGCGCCGGCCGGTGACCGGGGTCGCCCTGGCTGCGACCCTGGGCATTCCCAACGAGACGGTGCGGCGCAAGATCAAAGGCCTCATTGATGCCGGCCTGCTGGTGCGGATCGACGGCGGCCTGATCGTCCCAACCGAAATCATGGCCAGCGAGAAGATGACCCGCCTGACCCGGGCGAGCTTCATCAACCTGCGCCGCCTGTTCATCCAGCTGCGCCGGATCGGTGTCGATATGAGCGATGACGGCGCGGAGCTGGCGGAAGCGGTGGCCTAGCGATTCCGCTCATCCCGGCGAAGGCCGGGACCCAGGTCGTAGATCTCGGCCTGAGCCAACAATCCTGAATGCGGCGGATGTATCCGGGTCCCGGCTTTCGCCGGGATGAGCGGATCTCTTACAGACTCGCCGACGCTTGCACGTCGCGGGCCGCACCGCCGGCGCGCAGGAAGGCTTCGGCCTCGGCGGTGAGCGCCCAGCGGTGGGAGCCCGGGCCGAAGGGCTTGCGGAATAGGGGCCGCACGCCGCGGCTGTCGCGGTCGGATCCGGAATGGGCGTCAAAAGCGGCCACGGCGCGGGCCCGCAGGCTCAGCTGCAGCTCGCCGTCGGCCGAGCGGTTCATGGCCAGGACTTCGAGCACGCGATCACGATGCGCCGAGCCACCCAGATGCAGCAGGGCCTCGGCGATTTCGCCGACCATGGGATCCACCCCCTTGCGGGGAAGGGTCCGGCGCGGCCTTCGGTTTTCGGGCTCTAGGATCGACGGCATGGGCTGAGCATAAGCACGGCTGCGACGCCGGGGAAGCCGGCAACCCTCAGTAGGCGAACCTTGGGCGCCCAGATTGGGTGAGAGGCGAACATCTCCCTCAATGACCGTCCTTGGCGTCGGGAACCACACGCAGGGGGGCCTCTCCGGTGCGGCTCCAGCGGTCCTGTTCGAATCCCTGATCGGCCACCTGCCAGATCAGGTTCATGTAGTCGCGGGCCTGGGCCGGATCGCCCATGGGATAGAGGATGTTGACCTCCGAGCCCGGCTCCAGCTGGGAAATCCGCTTGGCCAGATCGGCGACGCCCTTCAGCAGGACACCCTTCGTCACCAGCGAATCGATCTTGGTCTTCATGCCGGTCTTCGGCGGCTGGCGGACGTACCACTCAGACTTCGGCGAGGCGGCGCCGTTGCGGCGCTCCAGTTCGGTGAGCAGGACGGCCAGCAGCATCCGGCAGTCGGCGATCAGGCCCACAGGCGAGCGGCCGGCGGCGACGCCCGTCCACACGTCTTTGAACCCCTTGGCGAAGGCCTCGGGCACCTGGTCGCTGAAGGCCGGCGGGGCGGGCTTCTTGGGGGCTTCCGGCTTGGCCGGGGCCGGGTGGACCGGACAGGTGCAGATCATCACCGGTTGCGCGAAACCGCAGCGGCAGATGGCGTGGGCCTGCGGATGCGCGTCCGCCTTGGGCGGCGTCGGATGATCACTCATCTCCGCCCTCCCCACGCGCAACGGCGCAAGACCAACCTGAACAACACGCCCCCATGATGATGGTTAACGAGCATCAAAGCGGGAGCTTGGCAAGCCGAACACCCGTCTCGGGCGAGTGACCCGCGATCAGATGTTTGGCAAGGGGGCGGAGGGGGGGTAGAGGAAGCCTCCGTTTTCTCCCCGGTGATCCCTCCGTGCGCCTTCCCCAAGCCAGACTCGACCAGGTCCTCGACCGCTTCCGCGAGATCGAGGCCCGCATGGGCGCGGCCACCGATGGCCAGGAGATCGTGCGCCTGTCCAAGGAGCACGCCGAGCTGAAGCCCGTGGCCGACGCGGTCGTGAACCTCGCCCGGGTGCGCGCCGAGGCGCCTGAACTGGAAGAGATGGCCGCGGCGGGCGATCCCGAGATGGCGGCCATGGCTCGCGACGAACTGCAGATTCTCAGCGACAAGCTGCCGGGCCTCGAGCGCGAGGTGGCCCTGCTGCTGGCCCCCAAGGACAAGGACGAAAACGCCTCGGCGATTCTCGAAGTGCGCGCCGGCACCGGCGGTGACGAGGCGGCCCTGTTCGCCGGCGACCTGTTCCGCATGTACCAGCGCTACGCCACCACCCGGGGCTGGAAGGTGGAGATCGACAGCGTCTCGGAGGGCGAGGTCGGGGGCTACAAGGAAATCATCGCCTCGGTCACCGGGGACGGCGTGTTCGGCCGCATGAAGTTCGAGAGCGGCGTCCACCGCGTGCAGCGGGTGCCCGACACCGAGGCCGGCGGCCGCATCCACACCTCGGCCGCTACCGTCGCCGTCCTGCCCGAGGTGGAGGACGTGGAGATCGACATCAACCCGTCGGACCTGCGGATCGACACCTACCGCTCGTCCGGAGCCGGCGGCCAGCACGTCAACAAGACCGACTCCGCCGTGCGCATCACCCACCTGCCCAGCGGCATCGTCGTGACCTCGTCAGAGAAGTCGCAGCACCAGAACCGCGCCCGGGCCATGAAGGTCCTGCAGGCGCGCCTGTACGACCAGCAGCGCGACGCCCTGGACACCGCCCGCGCCGACGCCCGCAAGAGCCAGGTGGGTTCCGGCGACCGCTCGGAACGCATCCGCACCTACAACTTC